>DASUTU010000032.1:0-22286 GCA_036374435.1 Actinomycetota bacterium
ACGCCATCGGCGTGATCAGCGTCCAGAGCACGACCGAGACCGGACGGTTCGACGATGCCGCGGCCCGCCTGCTCTCGACGATCGCCGCGAACGTCGGGACCGCGATATCGAACGCCCGCCTCTACGAGGAGACGCAGCGACGGGCCCGCGAGATGGCGGCGCTGGCCGACCTCGGCCGAGAGATCGGCGGGATGCTCGACCTCGACGCCGTCCTGCGGCGGATCACCGAACGGGCGCAGGAGCTGTTGGAGGCCGCGACGAGCGCGGTCTATCTGGAGAACGAAGACGGCTCGTCGTTCCGGCCCGTGGTGGCGCTCGGAGAGCTGGCCGATCTGATCATGGTCGACACGATCCTGCCGGGCGAAGGCATCATCGGTGACCTGGCGCGTCGCGGCGTTGCCGAGGTCGTGAACGACGTGGCGGGCGACACGCGCGCCGTCCAGATCCCCGGATCGGAGGAGGACGCGGAAGAGCGGCTGATGGCCGCGCCGCTCCTGGCCGGGGGTCGCGTGATCGGCATGATGGCCGTCTGGCGCACCGCCCCGGCCGACCTGTTCACCGAGGCGGACCTCAGCTTCCTTGTCGGCCTGTCCCAGCAGACCGCGATCGCCATCGAGAACGCTCGGCTGTTCCGCGAGCTGCAGGAGGCCCGGCGCGCCGCCGACTCCGCGAACGAGGCCAAGAGCGCCTTCCTGGCCACGATGAGCCACGAGATCCGAACGCCGATGAACGCGATCATCGGGATGAGCGGTCTGCTGGCGGAGACCCAGCTCACGCCCGAGCAGCGCGACTACGCGGCCACCATCGCGAGCAGCGGAGAGGCGCTGCTATCCATCATCAACGACATCCTCGACTTCTCGAAGATCGAGGCCGGCCGTATGGAGCTCGAGGAGGCGCCGTTCGACGTGCGCGAGTGCGTCGAGGGCGTGGTCGAGCTGATCGGACCGGTGGCGGCCGGCAAGGGGCTCGAGCTCGCGTACCACATCGAGCCGGGCACGCCGGAGACCGCCGTGGGCGACGTCGGCCGGCTCCGGCAGATCCTGCTGAACCTGCTGAACAACGCGGTGAAGTTCACGGACGAGGGTGAGGTCGTGCTCACGCTCGGGGTCGTCGGGGCCGAGCGGCCGGGGACGATCGCCTACCGCGTGACGGTTCGCGACACCGGCATCGGCATCCGGCCGGATCGCCTGGACCGCTTGTTCCAGTCCTTCAGCCAGGTCGACGTGTCCACGAGCCGGCGCTACGGAGGGACCGGGCTGGGCCTCGCCATCAGCCAACGCCTGGCCGAGCTCATGGGCGGCACGATGTGGGCCGAGAGCGCGGGCGTCCCCGGCGAGGGGAGCACCTTCCACCTCGAGTTCCTGGCCGGCGTGAGCGAGATGGCCCAGACCGCGCTTCGAACGGACGCCCCCCTCGACGGCCGTCGTGCCCTCGTCGTCGACGACAACGCCACGAACCGGCGGTTGTTGGATGCCCTCCTGTCGGCCTGGGGCATCCAGGCCGTGTCGGTGGCCGGGGCCGAGGCGGCCCTGAGGGCGCTCGAAGACGGGGCCTTCGACGTCGCGATCCTCGATCTGGTGATGCCGGGAACGGACGGGCTCGACCTCGCCGCCGAGATCGAACGACGCCGCCCCGGCCTGCCGATCGTGCTCGCCTCCTCGGCCGGGCGAAAGGACGTCACCGCGGACCATCGGTGGGGTCGCGTGCCGATCGCCGCCGTGGTCACGAAGCCCATCAAGGCCTCGCCGTTGCACGCGGCGATCGCCTCGGCGCTGGACGCCGCCTCGGAGCAGCGGACGGTGGCGGGGCCCGCCTTCAACGCCGAACTCGGACGCCGGCACCCGCTGCGGATCCTGCTGACCGAGGACAACACGGTGAACCAGAAGCTGGCGCTCCGGGTGCTGAAGAAGCTCGGCTATCGAGCCGACGTCGCCGCCAACGGCCTCGAGGCGATCCAGGCCCTGGAGCGACAGCCCTACGACCTGGTCCTCATGGACGTCCAGATGCCGGAGATGGACGGACTCGAGGCCACGCGGCAGATCGTGCAACAGTGGGTCGAGCCCGAACGTCCGTGGATCGTCGCGATGACGGCCGAGGCGATGCAGGGCGATCGGGAGCGGTGCCTGGCCGCGGGCATGAACGACTACCTGACGAAGCCGATCCGCGTCGCCGAGCTCGTCGCGGCTCTCGAGCGAGCGCCTCGCCGAGCCGCGACCGGGTAGCGCCTCGCCAACCTCTCGACGCCACTACTCCAGCAACGCCTCCACAGCCACCTGCTCCGGCCGTGGTCGGCCGACATCTGCAGGATGGACGGGCTGAATCCCTCGCTCGGGATGCAGCGGGACTCGGCCCCCGAACGCCGGGCACGAGGCCACCGTGAACGCGACCGGCATCGCCTGGTGGACCCTGTTCCGGACCCCGGGCGCGCTCGAGCAGCTCCGCAGGACCGCCGGCTGCTCCTGCCCGCTGCGGGAGCTCCGCGTCCGCGCCTGAACGGCCGACACTCCCTCGTGCAGGATAAGGACTCGTAGTCCGCCTTTTCTAAGCGGAGACGCTGGATAAGCCTGCTGGTTGGGCGTCTCGCAGCCGACCGCTTCGGGCCTTCTCAACGCACTCACGATTACATCGGGCTCCTCCAGGAACGACCATGCCGTCGCCTCCAGTTTCCTCGGTGCGCGGCAGCGCTCACCCTGTTGAACGCGGGTTCGTGCTCCGAGGCCTGAGGGAGCTCCGAGCCGTGGTCGGGCTCAGTGGTGTTCGGCGGCGGTCTGCTCCGTCCGCCGGAGCCAGGCGAGCGTCCCGGCCCCGACCGGGGCGAGCAGGAGCAGGGCCATCGCGGTGAGGCTCACCTTGGCGCCCCAATCGGTCAGGCCGACCCCGAGGGCGAGCAGCGCGGCGACGAGCATCACCCGCTCGGCCGACCGGAGCTCCGGCTCCGCGCTCCGGGTCTCGAGCGTCCGGGCGATCAACACGATCGAGAACATCGCCACGGCCAGCGAGCCGACAAGGAGCCACCGCACGCCGTCCGGCACCGCGCCGTCCGCATGTTCGACGGTGTTCAGGACGCCGGCTCCGCCGGCCGCCATCGCCACGACGAGCGGCAGGTGGAGGTACTGCCAGAGCTGCGTCCGGCGCGGGACGGGCGGGCGGTGGGAGATGAGGTCGAAGTAGAGCCACCACAACCCGATCGCGACCAGGACGCCGAGCATGCCGATCACGATCCCGCCGACCTCGATGTGTTCGATCTCGGCCATCCCGTGCACGGCCCCGACGATGACCTCGCCGAGGACGATGATGATGAACAGCCCCATCCGTTCGATCAGCGACGGGGTGGTCGCGATCACGGCCCGACCCGCCTGGATCGCCCGGCGTCCCCACCGGTTCATGGCCACGATCACCCCGAGCACCTCGGCCAGCAGTCCGGCCGCCCACATCCAGTACCGTCCGGGCTCACCGACGGCCGCGCTCGTCGCGAACAGCACCACCGCGAGGAGGTACGCGGCCGAATACGGGATCGACGCCGGCCGGTGGTTCGGGTCGTGCAGGCCGGTGCGGAACCACAAGATGACGAGGATGAAGGTGTTCGCCGCGTACCCGAGCGCGAACCCGGTGGCGCCCTCCCCCGGGACGTCGCCGGCGAACACGGCCATCACCGCGACGGCCAGCATCTGGGCGAACGTGAACACGCGCACGCTCACGTCGTTCGTCCCGTGCAGGTCGTAGTAGAGGGTGCCGTTGATCCACGAGGACCACACCGCGTAGAAGAGGAAGACGAACCATCCGACGCCCGGCCACGTCGGATGCTCGGCGAGGCGGCCGGCGAGCTGGGAGATGATGACCACGAAGACGAGGTCGAAGAACAGCTCGAGGAACGTCACCCGCCGGTCGGCCGGGCGGTCGGCGAAACGGGCCGGGGGATGCCACAGACGGCGGAGGGTGGAACGGTCCATCGCGCCGACGACTCTATCGACAGCTTGGCCGAGGAGCGCATCATGCCCTCGGACGTGATCCCGTTCCGTCTCGACGTTCCCGAGAGCGAGCTCGACGACCTGCGGGGGCGCCTTCGGAACACGCGCTGGCCGGAGCCCGCGACGGTCCGCGACCGGTCCCAAGGTGTTCCCCTCGTCTTCCTCCAGGAGGTGTGCGGCTCCTGGGCCGAGGAGTACAACTGGCGGTCGACGGAGCGGCGCCTGAACGCGCTGCCGCAGTTCCGCACGGTCGTCGACGGGCTCGGCATTCATTTCCTGCACGTGCGCTCGCCGCTCCCCGAGGCGTTGCCGCTGGTCATGACGCACGGCTGGCCAGGCTCGATCGTCGAGTTCCTGAAGGTCATCGGGCCGCTGACCGATCCCACCGCGCACGGCGGGGACGCCTCGGACGCCTTCCACGTCGTGTGCCCGTCGCTGCCGGGCTTCGGGTTCAGCGACAAGCCGGCGACGACCGGCTGGGGCATCGAGCGGATCGCTTCGGCCTGGATCGAGCTCATGGCGCGCCTGGGCTACGAGCGGTACGGCGCGCACGGAAGCGACTGGGGGACGAGCATCAGCTCGCTCATCGGGCAGCAGGAGCCCGAACACGTCGTCGGGATCCACTTGACGCCGCCGCTCGCGCCGCCGGACCCGGCGACGTTCGGCGACCTCACGGAGCGGGAGCGCGATGCACTCGCCTCGCTCGAGCACGCCGCCGAGTGGGACTCGGGGTACTCACGGGAACACGCCACCCGACCGCAGACGATCGGGTACGCGCTCGTCGACTCGCCGGCGGCGCTCGCCGCCTGGATCCTCGAGAAGTTCTGGGCGTGGACGGACCACGACGGCGACCTCGAGCGCGTGATCACGCGCGACGAGCTGCTCGACAACCTGATGTTCTACTGGCTGCCTCGCACCGGGGCGTCGTCGGCGCGCCTGTACTGGGAGAGCATCCGGCGGGTGAACGAATGGATCTCCGGCGCGGCGACCGACACGGTCGACGTCCCCACCGGCTGCTCGATCTTCCCCAAGGAGCTCCAGCGCCCATCGCGCCGGTGGGCCGAGAAGCGCTTCACGCACATCCGCTACTGGAACGAGCCCGATCGGGGCGGGCACTTCGCCGCGTTCGAGCAGCCGGACCTGTTCGTTCAGGAGGTGCGAGCGTTCTTCCGGCTCGTCCGGTAAGACCGCCCTCGTCACCGCAGAGGGCGGGGCGGCTTTGGCTCAGGGTCGCCCGTCCCGGTGGACCTCGTAGAGGGTCATCGGCTGCGCGAGGCCCTTCAGCTCGAACGCGCCGACCTCCTCGAGACGGAACCCGTCCGGCTCCACCAGGCCGGCGAGCCCCCCGCCCGCGAAGACCTGGCCGGCGCCGGCCTCCGAGGCGATCCGCGCCGCCACGTTGACCGTCCGGCCGAAGTAGTCACCCTCGTCGTAGATCATCGGGCCGGCCTCGATGCCGATGTGGGCCGGCGGGAGCCCGCGCGGACCGACCGCGCCCACGACGTCGAGCGACGCGAGCACGGCGTCCCTCGGGTCGGCGAAGTGGAAATGCACGCCGTCGCCGAGCATCTTCACCACCGTCCCGCGGTGCCTCGCGCCGACCTCGCTCACCAGGTCGGCGAGCGAGAGCGAGACCTTCGCCGCGGCCTCGTCTCCCATCTCCTCGGTCAGCCGCGTGTAGCCGGTCAGATCGGCGAACGCCGCCGCGCCCGGGCTCGGCGCGGCCCTCTGGTGCACGCCCGCGGCCTCGAGCGCGACCTCCGCGTGTTCGAGTTGGTGCTCCCGCATGAACGTCTCCTGATGGCGCCGGAACAGCCACGTCAGCAGGTCCTCGCCCGAGCGGCCGACCCGCAGCCCGACGGTTCGGATGGCGGCCTCGTACGCCTGGTTGTCGCCGAGCCCCCGCCGGCGGAACGGCTCCTCCACCGCGACGTGGAACTGGTGCGTCAGGAACTGCGCCACGCGCCGAGCGGCGTCTCCCCACACGCGCGAGATCCGGAGAACGTCCTCCACCGAGACGCCCGCAGCGAAGAGGACCGGCAGCTTGCGGAGCTCGAGGAGGTCCTCCTCGCGGACGTGTTCGTCCGGCGAGGGGCGCGCCAGCCCGTATGCGACGTAGATCCGCTCGAGCGAGTGGAACGGGATGCCGAGCTCCTCGGCGGCCTCGGCGAACGTGAGCTCGGAGCGCGGGAACCGCCGCCCCGAGGCCTCCAGGTACCCGAACGTGAGGTGCCCGGAGGAGAGCGCTTGCGCGATGCCTTCGGGGGCGACGCCGAGCGCCTCGAGGTCGGCGACCACCCGCGCTCGCACGATCTCGCGGCGCGGGTACGTCCCGTCCTCGGCGCGTTCGAGGATGCCGAGCTCGGCGAGCCGGCGGACGTGGTCGCGCTCGAAGCCGGTTCGCTCGAGGAGCTCGTCCTCGCCGATCCGATCGGGGCTAGGCGGCACCGGCGTAGGCGGCCGGATCCGCGACGAAGGCGTCCCGGCACGCCTCGGAGCAGAAATGAAACGTGCGCCCTTCGTGCTCGGCCGTCCCGGCGGCCTCGCCGTCGTCGATCCTCATCCCACACACGGGATCGGTCACCATCGCCATCGAGGTCCTCCTTCTCCCGGAGACGGACATCGTAGGGCGGGCCCACTCGCAACCACCTGGCGGCGGCACGGGAGGAGCCGGTACCCTCGCACGATGGCGAAGTATGAGACGCCCGAGGAGGAGTGGGCCGCCTTCCTCGCCGGCACGCATCCGCACCTGCAGCACTCGAGCCCGCTGCGGTTCCTGCCGTCATCTCCCCGGTGCCGGCTGTGCCAGGCGCCCTTCCGAGGACCCGGCGGAGCGGTGTTCCGGCGCTGGGGGTACGGGCCCTGGGAGAAGAACCCGAACCTGTGCCGACGGTGCTTCCGCGGCCTGTCGAAGCAGGCCCGGGCCTGCCCGTCGTCCCGCGACGCCCAGGTCGGCGGGGCCGAGGTGGAGCTCTCGATGTTGTTCGCGGACGTTCGTGGCTCGAGCAAGCTCGCCCGGCAGATGCCCGCGATGGAGTTCACCCGGCTGATGAACCGCTTCTACCGGACGTCGAGCGACGTGCTCTTCTCGACGGACGCCATCGTCGAGAAGTTCGTCGGGGACGAGGTCGTCGGGTTGTTCATCCCGTTCCTCGCCGGCCCCGACCACAGCCGCAGAGCGGTCGAGGCCGCGCAGGAGCTGCTCCGCCTCACCGGACACGGGGACGGCGAGGGTCCGTGGATCCCGCTCGGCGCCGCGGTTCACCGCGGCCGGGCCTTCGTCGGAGTCGTGGAGTCCTCGGACGCGAACGCCGACTTCACCGCGCTCGGCGACCCCGTCAACGTGGCCGCACACCTGGCCTCGCAGGCGGCGATCGGAGAGGTCCTCGTGACGGACGAGGCCGCGGCGGCGGCGGCGCTCGACGTCGAGGGGCTCGACCGCCGCCACCTCTCGCTGAAGGAGCATCCGGTGGACGCGATCGCCGTCCCGGCCGGCGCCGCCGTGATGCCGACCTCGGCGACCGGCGAATAGAGGCTTCGCTACGTCCCGACGAGGGCGCGCACGTCCTCGCGGGCCAGGAAGCTCCGTCGAAGGTCGTCGTCGTCGATCCCGGACGCCACGCGGTCCACGATCTCCCGCGCCTTCCGCCGGCACTCGGCGGCCTCACGTTCTGCGCCACGTCCGTCGAGGATCTCCGCCCTCAGCGCGCGGGCCTCCCAGAGCGGGAGCAGCTCGCCGAGCCGCGCCGCCCGGTCCTCCGCATCCGCCAGCACGCGCTCGGCCTCCTCCGGGCGCCCGAGAGCGAGCCGGGCCCGGGCAACCATCACGAGCGCCTCCGCGACCAGGATCTCGACGCGGTTCGCGGTCAAGGGCCGCAGGACGTCCTCGGCGGCGCTCGCGGCCTCCTCCGCATCGCTCGAGGCCAGCGCCAGGCGCGCCCGGGCGAAGCCGGCGAACGCCAGCGCGAAGGTCCGTTCGGGCTCGGGGAGCAGCGACGCCTCGACCTGCGACAGCGACTCACGAGCCCCCTCCAGGTCGCCGAGCACGATGCGTGCCTCGGCCCGGCCGATCGCGGCGACCGGCGCGGCCGGCGGAAACCGCTCGGCCGCCAGGGCGAGCGCCTGCTCGGCAGATGCAAGGGCCCGAGCGCCGTCACCGAGATAGGCGGCGATCCTCGCCAGGTCGGCGCCGGTCACCACCCCCGCGTAGAGGAATCCACCCCGCTCGCCGGCTTCCTCGCACCGCCGCATGGACGCCATCGCGGCGCCGAGCTCTCCTCGTTCCAGCTCGATCCGGTAGACGGCCAGCAGCGCCGTCGACTCCCCCCACCGATTGCCGATCGACTCGGCGATCGCGAGCGCGGAGCGAGCCTCCGACATCGCTCCCGCAGGGTCGCCCACCAGCAGCCGCATCTGGCTCGACATCCCGAGGTTGTCGACGAGCATGGGACGGTTGTCGAGCTCCTCCCAGAGCGCCCGCGCCTCGTCGAGCCGTTCCGCCGCCTCCTCGAAGCGGCCGGTGGCCATGCTGTACGCGCGCCCGAGGTCGTTCAACGTGTACGCCATCTGTTCGCGGTCGCCGAGATCCCGGGCGATCGCGAGTGAGGCTTCGCCCGCCTCGATGGCACGCGCCACGTCCCCCCCTCCGCCGTAGAGGTTCGAGACGAGGACGTTCCACAGCGCACGAGCCTCGGCGCCCCGGTCCCCGAGCCGGCGCGCCGTCACGGCGTTCTCCTCTGAAAGGAGTCGGCCGCGCTCGGCGTCGAACAGCGGCGACGCCGTCGAGTACAGGAGCGCGATCGCGCCGTTGGCGGCGAGCGCCATCGGCTCGTCGCCGCGCTCTTGGGCGACCGTTCGCATCTCCTCGTAGTTGCCGACCGCTTCCTGGTGGCGGCCCGCGAGCTCGAGGGCGGTCCCCCGTCGCTCGAACATGGATCGCACGATGGAGGGCTCGGCGCCGATCCGCAGCGCGACGTCGAGGGCGGTCCGGTAGTGCGCCTCGGCCTCCGCGTTCGCGTACAGGCGAGCCGCGGCATCGCCCGCCAGCACGGCGTACCGCAACGTGGCCTCGTCCTCGCCGGCCTCGGCGAAATGATGCGTCAGCACCGGCGCGACGTCGTCGAGGCGCTCCGCGCTCGCCGTCTCGAGCCCGCGCGCCACCTTCCGGTGCACCGAGCGCCGCGTCTTCGCCAGGAGGGACCCGTACGCCGCCTCCTGAGTGAGGGCGTGGCGGAACGTGAACGTGGGCCGGGAGGAGCCCGCCGCCGCGCGGATCAGGTCGCGCCGCTCGAGCTCGCGGAGGTCGGCCTCGACGTCGCCGTCGTCGACGACCGCTCGCAGCACCTCCTCATCGAAGGTCCGCCCGATCACGGCGGCCGTCTGCAGCGTGCGCCTCGTGCGCTCGGGCAACCGGTCCAGCCCGACCGTGATCAAGCTCTGGACCGTGCCGGGGATGGCGATCTCCGTGGCTCGGTCGGTGAGTCGGAGGGTGTCGCCCACCCGCTCCACCACCCCGCCGTCCAGAAGCGATCGGGCCACTTCCTGCACGAACAGCGGGTTCCCCTCCGTCTTGTCGAGGATCCGCCGACGCAGGTCGGCAGGCATCGCCACGGCCGGCAGGAGCTCGCCGATCAGGCGTTCGCTCTCGAGCTCGGGAAGCGGTTCGAGCGCGAGCGTCGTGGTCCGGTCGCCGAGCTCCTCTTCGACCCACTCCTTGAAGGCCCACGACGCCGCGTTCGGGTCCGGGCGGAACGTGATCAGGAAGACGTAGGGCCGGTCTCGAACGAGCCGGGTGGTCACCCGGACGAGGTCCAGCGAGGCCCGGTCGCACCAATGCAGGTCCTCGAAGACGATCAGCCGGCGACCGCCCTGCGCGACCGTCGATCCCGCGAGGAGCTCCGTCGCCTCCCGGTGGAAGGCCTCGCCCTCCAGATGCGGCTCGTCGTCGCGTTCGACCCCGAGGAGGGCTCGGGCCACGCGCTCGCTCCGCTCGCCCCACCCCTCGGGGGCCAGGCGCATCAGGTGGGCGATCTTGGTGCGGACGACGTCGGCCGGCTCGCCCTCGGCGATCCCGGCGCGCTCACGGATCAGCCGCCGGTACTGGGCGTAGGGCTGCATCAGGTCGAACGGCACACACCGCCAGAAGTCCCACCGGCGCTCGTCGCCCGGCTCGATCTCGGCCCAGAGCGCGTTCGCCTCCTCGACGAGCCGACTCTTGCCGATCCCGGGCTCGCCCACGACGAGCACCACCGACCCGACGCCCTCGGCCACCCCTGCGAGCACCGAGCGCAGCACGGCCATCTCGGCCTCGCGCCCCACCAGCGGCGCCTCGAGCGACCTCGCCGCCCGCACCTTCCAGGGCGCGTCGACGCGCCCCCGGACCCGATACGCGGACACGGCCTTGCTCTTGCCCTTCAGCTCGACCCCGCCGAGAGCCTCCACGTCGAACAGGTCCGCCACGAGCCGGTACGTGTCCTCGGTGATCTGAACGGTCCCCGGCTCGGCCGTCTGCTCCATGCGGGCGGCCACGTTCACCGCGTCCCCCATCGCGGTGTATTCGTGGCGGAGCTCCGAGCCGACCTGACCCACGACGACGGGCCCGGTGTTGATGCCGACGCGGACGTCGAGGTCGAGGCCCCGCTCCCGGGCGAGCCGCTCGCGGACGGGTTGGATCGCCGAGACGATCTCGAGGCCGGCCATCACGGCGCGCTGCGGATCGTCCTCGTGGGCCTTGGGGGCGCCGAAGAACGCGAGGATGGCATCGCCCATGAGCCTGGCAACCGTGCCTTCGTGACGGACGACGGGCTCGATCAGGCGCTCGTAGGCCGCGTTCATCACGTCGGTCCACTCCTCGGCGTCGAGCGACTCGGCCATGGCCGTGGACCCGCGCACGTCGCAGAACAACATGGTGACCACGCGGCGTTCCCCCGAGCGCTCGCGGTCGTCGCCCACGGGCTCGAGCCGCGCACCACAGGCGTTGCAGAACCTGGCCGCCTCCGGGTTGGCGGCGCCGCACGCCTGGCACGCCAACATGGGCGAGACCTTAGGCGCCCCGCTGCCCGACCGTCGACGCGATCGGTCCCGTGGTACAACGCACCTTCCTCGACGCCAGGAGGTCCACGCGGTGAGCGCGCTGTCGCGCGTCTTCCAGGTCCGGCCGGGCGAGGGCCGGCCGGTCGCCCTCGTGGTGAGCCTCATGTTCGTCTCGGTCGCCACGCTGACGATCGGCGAGAGCGGCATCAGCGCCTTGTTCTTCGACCGCGTCGGCGCCGCGGAGCTGCCGACGATGTACTTGCTCCAGGGAGCCGTCGGCGTGACGGGGATGCTCGTGCTCTCCGGCCTGATCGGGCGGTTCGACCGCCGGCGCGCCTACCTCACCCTGCCGCTGGTCCTCGGGGCAGCGGTGCTGGCGGGGCGGGGACTGGTGGCCGACGGGGGCACGTGGATCTACCGGGCGCTCTGGCTGACCGTCACCCTCGCCTACCTCCTCCAGGCCGTGTACCTGTGGGGCACGGCGGGCTCCGTCACGGACACGCGGTCGGCCAAACGGCTGTTCCCGCTGTTCGGTGCGGGCAGCATCCTCGGCGCGGTCGTCGGCGGCGTCCTCACGCGGCCGCTCGCCCCGGCCCTCGGCGCCGAGAACCTGCTGGTGGTCTGGGCCGTGGGCCTGGTGGCGAGCTCCGCCCTGTGTGCGGCGATCCTCGGCGTTCGCCTGCGCGGCAGCCGTCGCGCCCGGCGCTCGCGAGGTCCCTCGCCGCTGACCGAGCTGCGGCAGGGATTCTGGTTCGTCCGGCGCTCGCCGCTCCTCGTGTGGATGGCGATCGCCTCGGTCCTGTTCTCCGTCCTGTTCTATTCGCTGTACCAGCCGTACGCCCAGGCCGCGGCGGACCGGTTCCCCGACCCGGACGAGCTCGCCGGCTTCTTCGGCCTGTTCTGGGCGGCCGTCACCGCCGGCGCGTTCCTCCTATCGGTTGCCCTGACGAACCGGCTCCTCGGATGGTTCGGCGCGGCCGCCATGATCCTGGCCCTTCCCGTCCTGTATCTGGGGGCGTTCGGCATCCTGCTCGTGACCTCGACGTTCACCGTGCTGGTCGCGATCCGGTTCGGGGTGAACCTTTGGCTCCAGGGGGTGAGCTCGCCGTCGTGGGAGACGTTGATCAACGTCACCCCCGAACAACGTCGCGACCAGAGCCGGGCCTTCCTGAACGGCGGGCCGGCCCAGGCCGGGACGGCGATCGCCGGCCTCATGCTGCTGATCGGCAAGGACTCGCTCACCCCGAGGCTTCTCGGGGTCATCGGGTTGATCGCCGCGGTCGTCACGGTCGCGGTGTGTTGGCGGGTCCGCCGCTCCTACCCCTCGGCGCTCGTCGAAGCGATCCGGGCGGGGCGCCCCCGCGTCTTCGACGAACCGATCCCGAACTCGCCCATCACCGTCCGTCAGGATCGACTGGCGGTGGAGCTCGCGACAAGCGCGATGGGGGACGAAGACCCGCGGATGCGGCGGCTCGCCTGCGACCTGTTGTCGAGCCTGGACGACGATTCCGCGATCCGGGCCCTGCACCAGGCCACCGGCGATCCCGACGGGTTGGTGCGCGCCCGCGCCGTAGAAGGGCTCGCCGCGCGCGGCCGACTGGAGCGGGCCGAGCGGTACCGGGGGCTCGCCGACGACGACGCCCGAGTCCGGCTGGCGGCGGTTCGAGCGCTCGACGACGGCCCGGCGTCGGCCGCCCTTCTGTATGACGCCGACCCGTCCGTCTCCGCCGCCGCGGCGGTACGGCTCCTCGACGGGGACGGTGTGGAGGCGATCGAGACGCTGGAGGCGTTGCTGTCGCACGACGACCCGGAGATCCGGCTCGTGGCCGTCCGCGCCCTTCGCGATGCGCCCTCGGCGCCCCTGACCCGGGTCGTCGCCGCGCGACTGGAGGACCCGTCGGCGGCCGTCCGGGCGGAGGCGCTCGAAGCGCTGGCTGCGGCGGACCCGGCCGAAGCGCGGGGAGCGGCGCTCGAGGCGCTCGTCTCCCCGGAACCGGTCGTTCGTCACGCCGCGCTCCGAGCCCTCGACCGGCTGGAGCCGGCGGCGACGCGAGACGCGCTCGAGTCGGTCACCCGAACGTGGACCACGGCCGCGAGCCTCGACGGCTCGGCCGCCGCATCCATCGCGGCCGCCGACGAGGCGGCGTCGTTGCTCCACGACGCGCTCCTCGCGCGCGCCCGGGCGGCCGCGTTGGTTGCGCTGTCCGCCACCAGCGTGGCCAGCCACGATCGCGGCGCCATGCGCCTTGCGCTCGACGTCCTGCGGGAGGGGGCGGGGCCGGAGCTGGCGAACGCCCTCGAGACGCTCGAGGCGGCCGCCCCCTCGTCGTCGGTCCGCGCGCTCCTGAGCCTGTGGGAGGCCAGCGCCGGCGCCGCCCCGAGCGGCTCGGGCGACCCGCTGGAGGCAGCGCTGTCCGACGAGGACCCGTTCATCCGCGCCTGCGCCGAGCTGGTGACCACGGCCCGACGCGACCACGAAGGAGGCCCCATGGCTCGTTCACGACGTTCGATGTCTCCGATGGAGCTCGTGCTGGTGCTCCGGGGGATCCCGCTGTTCGCCGCCCTGGAGCCGAAGGAGCTGTTCCGAGTCGCCGCGATCGCCACCGAGCACTCGTTCTCGGACGGGGAGACGATCGGGGCGCAGGGCGAGCTGGGCGACGAGATGCACATCGTCCTGGACGGGACGGTGCGCGTCGTGCGCACCGAGGGAGAGGAGGTGGCCCGGCGCGGGCCGGGCGACGTCGTCGGCGAGATGTCGGTGATCACCCGGGAGCCCCGCGTGGCCTCGCTCGTCGCCGACGGAGAGGTCCGGACCGTCCGGATCGGCCACCGGGAGTTCGAGGGCATGGTTCGCGAGCGCCCGGACATCGCCCTGGCGGTGATGCGGGTGCTCGCGCAACGACTCGGCTCGGCCACGACCGAGCCGGCGAGCGCCGCGCCGTGACGTCCGAGGACGTGCTCGCCCGCGCCGCCGCCAACTGCGCGGGCGCGTACCGGACGTGGGTGGGCCGGCTCGGGAAGCGCACGCACGCCTGGGACGACGTCTCCGTCGCCGACCTCGAGCTCCCGGTCGCGCTCTCGGCCAACAACGCCACCCTTCTTCGATCGCCCGTCGACGGCACGGACCTCCTGGCCCGTCTCGCCGACTTCTTCTCCGAGGGCGCCGGCGGCGGCTACACGATCTGGAGCCTGTGGCCGATCCCGGAGCTCGACGCGCGTGGCGAGAGCGGCCGGCTCATCCCGTGCATGGTCCGCGATCGCGGCGGCGACCCCCGACCTCCGCCGGCCGAGCTCGAGATCGTCGAGGTGGACGACGACGAGTCCGTTCGGCAGGCCGAGTCGCTGATCATCGAGGTCTTCGGCGCGGGAGCGGGCGCCGGGACCGTGCTGACCCTCGATTGCCTCGACGACCGGCTCCGCGCGTGGGTCGGCCGGGTGGACGGTCGGCCGGTGAGCACCTCCATGGCGTACGTCGGCGATGGGTACGTCGGCGTGTATTGCGTCGCGACCGCCACCGACGCCCGAGGGCGCGGCTACGGCGAAGCGCTCACGTGGGCGGCCACCCGCTCCCGGCCGGACCTGCCCGCGACGCTCCAGTCGAGCTCGATGGGGCGGCCGATCTACGAGCGCATGGGGTACCGGACCGTGGCCGAGTTCACCGTCTGGGCCCTCGAGCGCCGGAACGCGTAGCCCGCGTCCGTCGGCACCCTGCGGACATCCTCAGGGGACGGGCCGTGGACCACCCCACCCGAGGTCTGCGACCAACCCCGATGGAACCTCGGCCCTTCCTACTTAGCGTTGGCGTCGTCGTTGACCTTACGCGCGAGGAGGACGGAATGAGGCTCAACCCGGAGTCGATGGCGCGAGCGACGAGCCGGCACCCGTGGAGGACGCTCGGCGCGTGGCTGGTGGTGATCGTGGCCTTGGGGGCCGTGAGCTCCCGGCTGCTCTCGGACGTCCTGAGCGAAGACGTCGCGTTCACGAACCGGCCCGAATCGGTTCGGGCGCAGGAGATCCTGGAGCGCGAGTTCGGCGCGCCGCCCGAGGACACCGAGTTCATCATCGTCCGATCCGAGACGCTCACCGTGGACGACCCTGCGTTCGAGGCCATGGTCGCCGACGTGCAGGCCCGGGCAGCCGAGGTCGGAGGCGAGCTCCTGGCGAGCCCGCCGGTGACCTACTACGACGCGCTCGAACGCGCCCCGGACCAAGCCGAAGGTCTCGTGTCGCGAGACGGGCACAGCACGCTCGTGCCCGTCGAGCTGATCGAGATGGACGACGAGACGGTTCTCGCCCTCCGCGACGCCGCCGACGAGACGGCGGCCGACGGGTTCTCCGTGCTGCTCGCCGGTCAGGGCGTCCTCGGGGCGGACACGACGAAGATGGCCGAGGAGGACCTCGCGCGCGGCGAGATGGTCGGGATCGGCGTCGCCCTCGTCGTCCTCGTCGTCGTGTTCGCCGCGGTCGTCGCGGCCGTCGTCCCGATCGTCCTGGCGCTGTTCGCGATCGTGATGGCGCTCGGGCTCGTCGCGCTGATCGGCCAGCTGTTCGACTTCAACCTGTTCGTCCAGAACATGGTGACGATGATCGGCCTGGCGGTCGGCATCGACTATTCGCTGTTCATCGTGTCGCGGTATCGCGAGGAGCGGAAGAAAGGCTTCGCCAAGCTCGACGCGATCGCGGCAGCGGGAGCTACGGCCAACCGCGCCGTGTTCTTCAGCGGCCTGACCGTCGTGCTGGCGCTGCTCGGCATGTTGATCATCCCCGTCTCGATCTTCCGGGCGCTCTCCGGTGGAGCGATCCTCGTCACGGTGGCCTCGCTTGCCGCGTCGATGACGCTCCTGCCGGCGCTGCTGTCGCTGCTCGGCGACCGGGTCAACTGGCCCCGGCTGGCCAAGCGCGCCCGGGTCGGCTCGAGCCACGACCCGAAAGGCGGGCTCTGGGACCGCATGTCGCGCGGCGTGATGGCGCGGCCGGTGGTGTTCCTCGTGGCGAGCGTGGCGATCCTCGGCGGGCTCGGCGCGTTCACGTTCCAGCTCGACAAGGGCACGTCGGAGGGGCTCGACCAGCTGCCGGACGACCTGCCGTCCAAGCAGGCCTTCGTGGCGCTCCAGCGCGACTTCCAGGGAGACCGGACCGAGCCGGCCAGGATCGTGCTCGCGGGCGACGTCGCCTCGCCCGAGGTGCAGGAAGCGGTCGAGCGGCTCCGGGCCTCGATGGCCGACCACCCGGCGTTCGCGCCGCGGGTCGGCTCGACGACGAGCCCCGACGGCGACACCCTCGTGCTCGACGCGTACCTCCACGGCGACCCGACGAGCGACGCGGCCACGGAGGGCCTTCGCGAGCTCCGGGCCACGATGGTGCCCGAGGCCTTCGCGGGCGTCGGCGGGGTCGAGGTCCTGGTCGGCGGGGAGCCGGCGATGTGGGCCGACTTCCTCGACGTGGCCGATCGGTACCAGTGGATCGTGCTGGCGTTCGTCCTCGGCCTGTCGTTCCTGCTGCTGATGGTGGTGTTCCGCTCGATCGTGGTGCCGCTGAAGGCGATCGCGATGAATCTGCTCTCGGTGGGGGCGGCCTACGGCGCGTTGGTCCTCGTCTTCCAGAAAGGCGTGGGGATCGACCTGTTCAACGCGCTCGGGTTCAGCTTCCAGCAAGCCCCGGCGATCGAGGCGTGGCTGCCGCTGCTCATGTTCTCGGTGTTGTTCGGCCTGTCGATGGATTACCACGTCTTCCTGCTGACCAGGATCCGCGAGGAGTACGACAAGACCGGTGACAACGCGGAGTCGGTCGCCTATGGCCTGCGGACGACGGCCGGGATCATCACCGGCGCCGCGCTCATCATGGTCGCGGTGTTCACCGGGTTCGCCGCGGGGCGGCTCGGCCCGCTCCAGCAGATGGGGTTCGGGCTCGGCGTGGCGGTGTTCCTCGACGCCACGATCGTCCGGTCCGTGCTCGTGCCGGCGAGCATGCGCTTGCTCGGCGACCGGAACTGGTACCTGCCGAGGTGGCTGCGGTGGCTCCCGCAGGTGCACGTGGAGGGACGCGAGCCCACCCAGCGGGTGCTGGAGGTCGTCACCGAGCCGGTCGTGCTCGGCGACGTCGAGGCCGAAGAGGTCCCCGCCGGCCCGTTCTCGACCGGGGCACACGAGGGCTAGGGTGAGCTCGTCGTGACGATGCTGCTCCGACCGTGGCGCCGCTCTCAGACCTGGTGGGAGCTCGCGTACACCCAGCTCGGATTCCTCACGGCCACGGTGACGTTCTCCGTGGTGATCACCCTGCTGGCCACGACGGCCGGTCTGTTGATCGTCCTGCCGCTCGCCATCCCCTTCGCGTGGCTCCTGTTCGTCGTCGCCGAGTGGTTCGGGCGGATGGAGCGCTCGCGCCTGCGGGGGACGCTCGGGATCGACCTGGCCGGCCCGCACGCGCCCGAGAGCGGGTCGTGGTGGGCGAAGCTCAAGGCCCGGGCCGGCAGCGGGACCCGGTGGCGTGAGATCGGCTTCCTGATCGCGAGCTTCCCGGTGACGGCGATCGGCTTCACGGTGACCGTCGTCGCCTGGTCCGGCTCGGCCGCGCTCCTCGCGCTGCCGGCCTACCTGGAGGCGCTCCCGAACGACACGGCGCGGTTCGGCCTGTTCGACCTGACCTGGGGTCCCGAGGTGGCGGGCGCCGTCGCCCTCGGCCTGATCGGGCTCGTCCTGATCGCGCCCTGGACCACGGTCGGCGTGGCCGCGTTCGAGACGGCGATGGCCCGGCGCCTGCTCGGACCGGCGCCGGACCTGGAGCTCTCGCGCAAGGTCGAGCGGCTCGAGGCCAGCCGGACCGCCGCGGTGGACAGCGCCGAGGCCGAACGCCGGCGCATCGAGCGCGACCTGCACGACGGCGCGCAGCAGCGCCTGGTTTCGCTCGCCATGGGGCTCGGGCAGGCCACGGAACGGTTCGACAGCGACCTCGACACGGCAAAGGAGCTCGTGGTCGAGGCGCACGGGGAAGCCAAGGCGGCGCTCGGGGACCTCCGCGACCTGGTCCGGGGGTTCCACCCGGCCATCCTGGAGGACCGCGGGCTGGACGCCGCGCTCTCGGCGCTCGCGGCGCGCGCGCCGGTCCCGGTGACGCTGAACGTGGACGTCGCGGAGCGGCCGTCGCTCTCGATCGAGAGCACCGCCTATTTCGTCGTGACCGAGGCGCTGACGAACGTGGCCAAACACGCGAAGGCGACGCGCGCTTCGGTGTCGATCGTTCGCCGCGCGGATCGCCTCGTGGTCGAGGTCACCGACGACGGCGTGGGCGGCGCCGACCCCCTCGCGGGATCCGGCCTCCGGGGCCTGACCGAACGCATCTCGTCCGTGGACGGGTGGATGCAGGTGCTGAGCCCTGACGGTGGACCGACGACCATCCTCGTGGAGCTCCCATGCGGATCGTGATCGCGGAGGACTCGGTGCTGCTCCGAGCGGGGCTCACCCGGCTGCTGAGCGACGCCGGCGAGGAGGTCGTCGCGGCGGTCGGCGACGGCGACACGTTGATCCAGACGGTCGAACGCCACCAGCCGGACCTCGCCATCGTGGACGTGCGCATGCCGCCCAGCTTCACCGACGAGGGGCTGCGCGCCGCGCTCGAGATCCGCCAGCGCTGGCCCAAGGTCGGCGTGCTGGTGCTCTCCCAATACGTGGAGGAGCGGTACGCGGCCGACCTGATCGCCGAGAACACGAGCGGGATCGGTTACCTGCTGAAGGACCGCGTGGCCGACGTCTCCGAGTTCCTCTCGGCGGTCCGGCGGGTGGGCGAGGGCGAAACGGCGCTCGACCCCGAGGTCGTCTCGCAGATCCTGGCCCGAACGCGCCGGCGCGACCCGCTCGACCGGCTCACGCCGCGGGAGCGTGAGGTGCTCGGCCTCATGGCAGAGGGTCGCTCGAACATCGCGATCTCCGAGCAGCTGTTCCTCAGCGCCAGCGCCGTGGAGAAACACGTGAGCAGCATCTTCTCGAAGCTCGACCTCCCCCCGACCGAGCAGGACCATCGGCGGGTGCTGGCGGTCCTGAGGTGGTTGGGAGAGTGAGTGCCGTGTCTGGGACGGGAGGCCGAATGGGCTGGCGGATCGCCGGGAGCGTGATCGCCGCCCTGATGATCGCCTACGGCACGGCGAGCGCGGTCGGCGCGCTGGCGCACGACACGTGGAGCGACCGGCGGGTGATCGACACGCGCGTGAGCGTCGTGGACGTCGCGAACTCGACCGGTGGGGCCATCACGGTGGTCGGCGACGACGACGCCGACTCGGTGACGATCGACATGACCGTGAGCCGCGGGCTCCAGACGCCGAGGCACACGCAGGAGGTCGAGGGCAACCGCCTGGTAGTGCGGAACGGATGCGGCTGGTTCGCCAACGTCTTCTGCCAGATCGACTACCTGATCCACGTTCCGCCCGGCGTCTCGTTGATCGCGCGCGCCGACGGCGGGAGCGTGGAGGTCTCGAACCTCAAGGGCTTCCTCGACCTGTCATCGGACGGCGGAAGCCTCGTGGTTCGAGGCGGCGAGGGCGAGTCGGTGCGTCTGGATACGGACGGCGGGAACGTCGAGGTCACCGGGCTGGCGGCGGGTTCGATCGAGGCGAGATCGGACGGCGGGACGGTCCGGCTCGACCTGGCCGGACCACCGAGGGCCGTGGTCGCCTCGTCCGACGGCGGCGACGTGGAGATCGTCCTCCCGGAAACCCCGGACGCCTACCGGCTGGACCTGTCCTCCGACGGCGGAACCACGAGCGGCGAGGTCCGAACCGATCCCAGCAGCGACCGGAGCATCACGGGCAGCTCGGACGGCGGCGACGTGACGGTCCGGTACCGGGCCGGCTGACGGGCAGCGGCCCGCTACTCGATCTCGACCTCCGACCACATGCCCAGGTTGGGTGGTAGACCTCGTCGGCGTTCGGGACGGCGCAGAGAAACACGTAGCGTCCGGCCTCGAGGTCGAGAGGGGTATTCTTCAACCAGATGGTTGAGCGTGTGGAGGTCCTCGACGCCGCCTACGGGGCGCTCGCGCATGACGTCCGCCGGACGATGCTCGAGCACCTGCGCGGCGGCGAGGTTCGCGTGACCGACCTCGCGGCGCCGTTCGACATCTCTTTGGCCGCGGCATCGAAACACGTCCAGGTGCTCGAACACGCCGGGTTGGTCCGACGGACGGTCGTGGGGCGCGAGCACCGCCTGGCGCTCGACCCCGGGCCGCTCGGATCGGCCTCGGCCTGGCTGGAGACCTACCGGGCGTTCTGGGAGGGACGGCTCGACGCGCTGGACCGGCAGCTCCGAGAGGGCCGGTGAGCGCGCGGGGCGCGCTGCGCATCGAACGCGTCCTGCCGGCCTCGGCCGAGGAGGTCTTCGCAGCGTGGACGACGCCCGACCGGATGGCGGGCTGGATGAGCCCGGTCGGTCACGCCGAGGCCGAGGTGGAGCTCCGACCCGGCGGCGCGTTCCGGGTGACGATGGTCGGCGACGACCTCCACCTCGAACACACCGGCACGTATCTCGAGATCGACCCGCCCCGGCGGCTCGTCTTCACCTGGACCTCCCCCTACACCGGGCCCGAACCGAGCCTCGTCACCGTCGAGCTCCATCCCCACGACGGCGGCACACGTCTCGTCCTGGTCCACGAGAGCCTGCCGACCGGCGTGGTCGAGTCGCACCGGCACGGCTGGGGCACGATGCTCGAACGCCTGGCCGAGGCGCTCTCGCCGGCGGCTTAGCCGAGGTAGGGCTCGGGCCGACCCGAGGCGATCACGTCTCGCAGGCGCTCAATGATCTGGGCCCACGTGAAGCTCACGGTGGCGTATTCGTAGTCGGGCTGGTCGGCCGGCCACCCCGTGTGCGAGAAGACGAGCCTGGTGCCCGGGCCCTCGGGGTTCGGCCCGAAGCGCCACCGGATGGACGTGTCGGCCCAGTAAGGGAAGTCGCCGAGACACATCCAGGCCACCTCGCGGCCGGGCTCGAGCACGTCGATCCGCATCCGAAGGTCCTTCGAGCCCGCGCCGGCGGGACATCCTCCGGCTCGTGTGGGATGGGGAGCTGGCCGCCGGCGAGATCGCGGCGCACTTCGACGTGAGCTGGCCGGCGATCTCGCAGAACCTGAACGTGCTGCGCCGCGCCGGGCTGGTCACCGAGCGCCGGGACGGACGGCGGCGCCTGTACCGGGCGGATCGGAAGGCGCTGGGCCCGCTGGCCGCGGCGCTGCGCGAGATGTGGCGGGCGGACCTGCGCGCCCTGAAGCGCGAGGTCGAGCGGGGTCGCCGGCGATGACGGGTCGGTCCGAATGCGTGTGGTTCGAGGTCGAGGAGCGGATCGAGGCCACCCTCGCCGAGGTCTTCGAGCACCTGATCGACCCCGCCCAGTACGTCCGGTGGATGGGCGCGGAGGCCGTGCTCGAACCCCGGCCCGGTGGCACGTACCGCGTGCACATCCCCCACCGGGGCGTTGCGCGCGGCGAGTTCGTGACGGTCGAAGCTCCCCACCGGATCGTGTTCACCTGGGGATGGGACGGCGACGGCGTCGTCCCGCCGGGCTCCAGCACCGTCGAGGTCACGCTGCACGAGCGCGACGGCGCCACCCTGGTTCGCCTGCGCCACTCCGGCTTGCCCGACGAGGAGTCGGGGCGGGCCCACGAAGGCGGCTGGCGCAAGTACCTCGGCCGGCTGGACGCCGTCACGACCGGCGGGAACCCCGGCCCGGACGTCCCGTAGCGCCCTCTCGCCCTCCCGGGCTATCATTCAACCTTCCTGTTGAACATTGGGAGGACCGAGGATGAGCGCGGTCGACGTAACCGCTTCGACGATCGTGGCGGCGCCTAGGGAGGACGTGGCCGCCTACGTGACGGACCACCGCAACGACCCCGTCTGGATCGGCGGGATCACCGAGTCTCAGCTCGAAGGCGATCCGCCCGTCGCGGTTGGGTCCCGGGTCCGGCGGGTGGCCTCGTTCCTGGGCAAACGAATCGAATACGTGAACGAGGTCGTGCGACTGGAGCCCGGATCGGTGCTCGAGATGCGGTCGGTGAAGAGCCCGTTCCCGATGGTGGTCACCTACTCGTTCGAGGACGCCGACGGCGGGACCCCGGACCAGCGTCCGGGTCCAGGGCGACCCGAGCGCCCTGTACCGCCTGGCCGGGCCGCTGCTGGCCCGGCAGGTCAAGCGGTCGGTTCAGGGCGACGTCGAGCGGCTCAGGGAGATCCTCGAGAAGGGGCGTTCGTCGTGACGATCCACGGAACGGCTCACTTCGCGATTCGCGAGGGCGAGCTCGAGACCTGCC
>DASUTU010000033.1:0-33518 GCA_036374435.1 Actinomycetota bacterium
CGCGTGCACGCCGCGAGGAACGATCCCGGTCAAGGGGAAGGGTCAGATGGAGACCTGGTATCTCGTCGGGTCACGGTCGGACGACGCTCGGGCGGAGCAGGGGGCCTCCTCCGAAGCCCCGGACCCGTCGATCCGGCGTGACCGTCCTGCCGAGGAGCGTCCTCCGAAACACTAGGACCGTCGGACGCGAGCCGGCCGCCGAGCTAGGAATACGATCGGCTCATGACGGGCTGGCCAGCGGTTCACGAGAGCGAGGGCGACACCGGCCCCACCCGAAGCCGGGTCGGAAGTCCCCCTCGGCATCGGCCTGCCAGATCTCGACCATCGCGTCGGGCACGCCATCGCCGGCCCGTCCAGCACCCGCCCCTCGAGCGTGATGGCGCCCTCGGACGACGCATCCACGAGCTCGGAGCGATCGACCTCACACAACGCGAACGAGAAGAAGGGGCCGACGTCTGCGACGGGGTCGCCGACAGGGTCACCGAGGCCCCTCGAGCGGCGTCGCGGCAGGCCCGCCCAGCACGACGTCGAACCGGTAGCCCACGGTCCACTCCGCCACCGTCGTGTCGAGGTCGAACGCGCTCACCATGCGCTCCCGGGCCTTCGGGTCCCGAACCGAGTTGAAGATCGGATCCTGTCCGAATAGCGGGTCGCCCGGGAAGTACATCTGGGTGATCAACCGGTCGACGAACGACCGGCCGAACAGCGAGAAGTGGATGTGGGAGGGGCGCCACGCCTTGTCGTGGTTGCGCCAGGGATACGGACCCGGCTTGACCGAGACGAACCGATACCGCCCCTCGTCGTCGGTCAGGCACCGCCCAGCACCGGTGAAGTTCGGGTCGAGGGGAGCGGGGTGCCGGTCGACGTGGTGAACGTAGCGGCCTGCGGCGTTCGCTTGCCAGATCTCGATCAGGGCGTTGCGCACCGGCCGGCCCTCGCGGTCGGAGACCCGGCCGGTCATGATGATCCGCTCGCCGATCGGCTCGCCGGCGCGGCCGGTCGTCAGGTCGCTCTCGCCCGGGTCGACGACGTCGGACCCGAACACCGGCCCGCCGCGGTCGAGCAGTCGCGGCGGGAGAAGGAGCAGGCGATTGGGCGCCCGCAGACGCGTGGCCACGTACTCGGGGAACAGGTACGGAGGATCGTCCGCACGTGGCTCCTCGGCGATCTCGACGAGCGCGTCCTCCACCCTCCGCGTCACGACACCTCTCTTCTCAGAGCGGGTATGGATGGGAGCCGCTCTGGACGGTCACCCACTTCAGCTCGGTGAACTCGTCGATCGCTGCCGCCCCGCCGAACCGCCCCCAGCCGCTGTCCTTGACCCCGCCGAACGGCATCTGCGGCTCGTCGGCGATCGTCTGCTCGTTCACGTGCACGATGCCCGACTGCAGCCGCTCGGCGAGCGCGAGCCCGCGGTCCGGGTCGCCGGTGAAGACGCTCGCCGCGAGCCCGTAGGCGGTCTCGTTGGCCCGGCGGATGGCCTGGTCCGCGTCGTCCACGGCCTCCACCGCGGCGACGGGTCCGAACGTCTCCAACCTGGCCAGCTCGGTGTCGGGGGGAACGTCGGTGATCACCGTCGCGCGGTAGCAGGGCCCCACCGCCTCGCCCCCGGCGAGCACGCGCGCGCCGCCGGCAACGGCGTCGCGCACCCGGCCGGCCACGAGCTCGACCGCCGCCGGGGTGATGAGCGGCCCGATGATGGTGTCGGGTTCGACGGGATCGCCGGCCTTCAGCGCCTCCGCCTTCGCCGCGAGCCGGGCCGTGAACTCCTCGGCGATCGTCCGCTCGACCAGGATCAGGCGGGTGGACATGCAGACCTGCCCCTGATGGAAGAAGGCCCCGAACGCCGCCGCGTCGATCGCGTAGTCGAGGTCGGCATCGGCGAGGACGATCAAGGGGTTGTATCCCCCCAGCTCGAGGACGATCCGCTTCAGGTTCCGGCCGGCCGCCTCGGCGAGCCGACGTCCTGTGGCGGTCGAGCCCGTGAAGTTGATTCGGCGGACGTCCGGGTTCTCGACCAGCTCGTCGGCGATCGGTCCGGCCTGGCCAGGGGCGTGGGTGACGACGTTCAGCGCCCCGTCCGGCAGCCCGGCCTCCTGGAAGATCTCACCCCACAACAGCCCGCCGGAGAACGGCGACCACTCCGAGGGTTTGGCGACGATGGTGTTGCCGATCGCGAGCGGGGCCGCGATCGAGCGCGCCGACAGGATCAGCGCCGCGTTCCACGGTGCGATCGCCCCGACCACCCCCACCGGCCTGCGGATGCCCATCGCGAAGGTGCCGGGGATGTCCGACGGGATGACCTGGCCGATCGGTTGATAGACGAGGCCGGCCGCCTGGCGGAAGAGCCCCGGAACGAACCCCATCTGAAACATCCCGAGCCCGAGCCCGCATCCAGTCTCGCGCGCGAGCAGGTGGACGACCTCGTCCTTCCGGCGCTCGAGGATGTCGGCCGCGGCAAGGAAGATCCGTTGGCGTTCGGCGGGTGGGGTTTGCGACCACGCCGGGAACACCCCGGCCGCGGCGTCGACCGCCATCCGGGCGTCCTCGCGCGTCCCGGCCGCGACCGTCGCCATGACCCGGCCGCTGAACGGCTCCACGTCCTCGAACGTTTCCCCGTCGGAGGCGTCCTCCCACCGACCCCCGATGAACTGCCGGTACCGCGCCTGCTCGGTGCTGACCGCCGAATTCATCGCCGCTCCTTTCCGCGCTCGAGTGACCCGCGGTGGGCGCACAGTGCGACGCTAGGGAGAGTCCGTTCGACTTGTCAACATAGTGTTCGGATATTCAGAATAAGACCGAGGTGTGAGTCCATCTCGGGGCCGGCGAAGAGAGGCACGTGGGCAGGGGAGACGACAGGCCCGATTCGGGGTTCTCTCGGTCACTCGAGCGGGGCCTCGCCATCCTCTCGGCCTTCGGACGGGAGCGCCGCCAGCTGGGGGTGAAGGAGCTCGCCGGGGAGCTCGACGTCAGCCCGAGCACCGCACACCGGTACGCCTCCACCCTGGTCGTCCTGGGGTACCTGGAACAGGACCCCGAGTCGAGGAAGTACCGGCTCGGACCGAAGGTGGTCAGCTTGGGCCTGTCGGCGATCGACACGATGGCGCTCCGCGAGGTCTGCGCGCCCTACCTGCGCGAGCTGAGCGGGACGAGCGGGTACCCCGCCAGCATGGCCGTGCTCGACGGCGTGGACATCGTCTACCTCGAGCGGATCCGCGGCCGGGGCGACGGCCGTACGGAGATCGATCTCAACCTCCACGTTGGCTCCCGGTTGCCCGCGTATTGCACGTCCATGGGCAAGGCGCTGCTCGCCTTCCTGCCGCCCGAACACCGCGAGGCAGCGCTGAAACAGGTCGTGTTCGGCAGACACGGACCGAACGCCCTCACCTCCCGCCGGGCACTCGCGACGGAGCTCGGCCGGGTCCGCCAGGCCGGCATCGCCGTCAGCGACGAGGAGCTTGGACACGGCCTTCGCTCGATCGCCGCCCCCGTCCTCGATCGCTCGGGAACGGCCACGGCGGCCATCAACCTCGCGGTGCACCGGTCCGGCGCGCCGATGTCGCAGATCCTGGACGAGCTCGGTCCCGTTCTTCGGCGCACGGCCGAGCGGATCTCCCTCATCGTCGGATAGGGACCCACCTGCTCATCGCGGCTCGAGGCCGAGAGCCTCAGCGGTCTTCTCGCACGACCTTGACGATCACCTCGGCGGCGGCCGGGCGGGCCGTCCGCCTCGGACGCAGCCGCCGGAGGGCGAGAAACGCCACGACCGACGCCCCGAGGGCCAGGCCGAGCAGGCTCTTGGCCGAGCGCACCGGCGAGGGCAGGCGATCCTCCAGCTCTTGGAGGTCCAGCTCGAGGCGGTGGCGGACCTCCTCGATCTCGGTCACCTTGCGAGCTGCTGCCTGGCCCATCGGGCGTCCTCCTTCAGGGTCTCCTGCGTCCGCTCGGGCGTGGTCGGGGCGGTCCGAAGCGCTCGACGTCCCGCGGCGACGAGCCCGCCGGCGACCACGGCGAACACCGCCGCCACGATGAGGTGCGCAACCCAGGTCGGCATCACCAGGGCCAGCGCGGCCGATCCCGAAGCCGCCACGAAGCCCACGGCGAACAGACCGATCGCCGCGGCCGCCGCCATCATGCCGATCCCTTTCGCCCGCGCCGAGACGGCCTCGGTCATCTCGATCCTGGCCAGCTCCACGTGTTTTCGCGCCAGCGTGCGGGCGGCATCCACGGCCGACGCGATCACCGCGCCCAGCGGGCGCCTGGTCGGCGGCGCGACGCCGACCGAACCGGTCCCGGATACCTCGCCGGGGGCGACCGGTCCGACGCCCCCGTTCCCCTCGCTTCGATCGCTCACCATGCGGCTCCTCCCCTCGCCTTCGTCCGACGATGCCTGGTGATCTTCGGAATCCAACCAGATCACCGCAGGCTCGGTCCGAACGGCCGGACCGGCGGAATCCCGGCGCGCCGTCCGAGCGGCCCGTCAGCGCGAAGAACCGGCCTCCGGGTCTCGAAGCTCCCCCGGCTCGCCGGGTCGCCGCGCGCGAGTGATCCAGAACCAGCCGGCGGCCACGAGGGCCAGCACCAAGACGGTCCCGACGGCGGCCAGCGCCCACCCGACCCACGGCGCCCGCGTGCCCCGGTCCTGCTCCGGCGGGAGCGGTCGATCCGGATCGACCTCCTCGCCTTGCGCCTGCACCAGGATCGAGCTCGCGTCGACGACCTGCGTGGCCACCGCCGGCGGTCCCGCCATCGATCCCAACACGAACACGGCCGCGATCAGCTCGAGGGAGCCGCGGTGCCTCATGCGACTCCTGTACCTCGGACGATGCAGGAGGAAACGCGAGGGACGCCGGTCAGCCCGACGTGGGCTCGCCCAGGACCTCCAGGTACTCGTCGAGCCGCTCGTAGGTCTCCACGGCCCCCTCCTCCATCCCGGACTTGAGAACCATGTCGCGCACCTCGACCGAGGGATACACCGACGTGGTCGTGATGGTCGTCTTCCCGTCGTGCTCCTCGAACGTCATGGTCTCCGGCCCCGGTCCTCCGCTCAGCCCCTCGTGGCCGGTCAAGCCCTCGAAGGCGAACGTCCACGTGATGCGCTCGGGCCGCTCGATCTCCAGGTAGTCCCCGAAGAACGCGATCTCGTCGCGGTCGGGGCCTCGGTGGACGATCCGCCACGTCCCGCCGGGTCGGAAGTCCACGTCGCAGCTCACCACCTCGTACCTCCGCGGTCCCCACCATCTCGACAGGTGCTCACACGAGGTGTGCGCCTCGAATACCAGGTCACGCGGTGCGTCGAAGATGCGGGTCATGACGATCTCGGTGTCCGACGGGGTCGTCACCTCGAGCTCGTGCCTACCGCTTCCGCCCATGGTCCCCCTCCTTCCGGTCCGCCTGGAGCTCGTCGAGGTAGTCGTCTAGCCGCTCGTAGCTCTCCTCCCAGAAGCGCCGGTACGGTGCGGTCCACTCCGCCACCTCCCGGAGCGGCCTCGCCCGAAGGCGGGCCGGGCGCCGTTGCCGCTCCCGACCTCGCTCGATGAGCCCGGCTCGCTCGAGCACCTTCAGGTGTTTCGAGACGGCCGGCATGCTCATCGAGAACGGCGCCGCCAGCTCGGTGACGGTGGCCTCCCCCCTCGCGAGCCGGGCCAGGATGGCTCGCCTCGTGGGGTCGGCCAGCGCCGCGAACGTTCGATCCAGCTGCTCCGTTGCCGTTGGCATTGAACTCCTCCGTTTAATAACCGTTTGGTAACATACGTGTGGCGACGGCGAGCCGTCAAACCCGCCGGGCGCGACCGGCGCTCCCTCCGGGCGCGTTTCGGGCGTGGGCGCCTCGGGAAGCTCGAAGGTGAACCCCCTCTTCAGGAGGTGATCCGGGATGGGCCGCGTTCCCGAACCGCATTCGAGCCCGAAGGCACCCGAAGACCGCGACTGGAACTGGCACGGAACGGCCGAAGCCGACAAAGGCGACGCCATTCTCGAGCAGGGCGGCTGGGAGTCGTTCGCCCGTGCCCACGCCTGGTACGACCCCTCCGTGGACGAGGAGGGCAACGACCCGCCGCACGAGAAGCAGGGATACAAGCTCCCGCACCATGAGCTGATCGACGGCGAGCTCCGCGTGGTGTGGGCCGGCGTGCGCTCGGCGATGCAGGTCCTGGCCGGCGCCCGGGGTGGCGTCGACATCCCGGAGGCCGATCGCAAGGACGTCTATCGACACCTCGAGCACCACTACGGCGAGTTCGACAAGGAACCCCCGGACTTCGCCGAGCTCGGCTCGTCGTAGACGGAAGACGTTCGCGGCGAGTTACGGCCCGCGCTGGACGAAGTGGCTCTCGTCCGGCTCGCTCCCCTCGGGCCATCCGGGATAGTCGTCGCCGGGGTATTCCCACGGCGACCCGTAACAGGCGCTGATCTCCGGGGTGGGGCGGGCGTCGGTCCGCGGGTTGCGGGAGAAGTCGAAGACGTGCTCGAAGTTGTGGCCGCCCTCGATCCGCCCGGTGAGGTACGGCAGTCCCCAGTTGTCCTCGATGAACTTGAGGGGCGCACACAGGTCCGCCTCGGCGTCGTCCACGTAGCCCGCGCGCGCATAGGGTGAGACCACCAGGCACGGCACGCGGTACCCGTAGCCGATCTCGTCCACGGCCGGTGGCGGAACGTGATCGTACAGACCGCCCCACATGTCCCACGCGACGAACAGCGCCGTGTGCTCCCAGGCCTCGCTCCGCATCACGGCGTTCACGATGCCGGCCAGCCAGGTCTGGGCGAAACACGAGCTCTCGGGGGGGTGGCCCGAGAGCTCGAACCTCGGGGTCACCCAGGTCACGGCGGGGAGCCGCTCTTGCTCGATGTCCTCCACGATGCGATCGACGGGCCGGATGGTCTCGTCCCGCCACAGGTCCGTATGGAAGACGCCGGAGACCGCGTTGAGCGCGTTCCAGAAATAGCCCGCCTGGTACGGGCTCGCCGAGTAATACGCCCAGCTCACCCCGGTCTCCTCGAGCTGCTGCGGGACGGTCCGGAAGTCGAAACACGTGTCGTGTTTCGTCAGGTTCCCCTGCTCGTCGTTGACCAGCACGAAGACGTCGTCGCCGACGGCGTCGCATCCCCAGCTCTTGAAGACCCCGTTCTGGTCCGTCCGCGTCTCGATGTTCTCGGGGTTGTCGATAACACCGCCGGACTGGCCGGCCACGAAGAAGAAGTGGTTCGGATACGAGGGGCCGCCGACCGAGCAGAAGAAGTTGTCGCACAGGACGTAGTCGTCGGCCAGGTGCCAGTAGACCGGGACGGTCTCGCCCCGGTGCGTGGTGTAGGCCCAGGGGTCGCCGAACTGGCCGATGCCGAAGCCGTCGTAGGTCCCGCCGTTGACGCTGTTCAGGAACGCCGCGCGGTCGTGCGGCAGGTCGCCGGGGAGCCAGTGCGGCGACGGTGTGAGCGGCACCTCCTCGCCGAACTTCCTCCCGGTCGTCGCCCCCCGGACCCCCAAATACGTGCCGAAGATGTTGTCAAAGCTCCGGTTCTCGGGCATCACGTAGACGACCCGTTTGATCGGCCAGCGCGTCTCGGTCCCGGTGATCGCCCGGGTCGCGGTCGGGGCGGTTGCCGGCGTCTTCCGCCCGCCGCCGGTGCACGCGTACAACGTGGCCCCGGCCAGGGCCAATCCGGACGTCGTCAGGAACCGTCGCCGCGAGAAGAGCGAGGACAACCCGTGGTCCGAGCGCTCGTAGCCGGCGCCGCGATCGACCGGGAGCCCGTCGCCGGGCTGGTGGGTACCGGGCATTACCGTATGGCTACCAACCGAGCCCTCCCCCGGTAGGGGTCCACGGGCCCAGGGAGCACGGGACCCCGAGCGGCGCGCTCAGGCCGGCATCGGGCTGACGAGCTGGAAGTAGTTGTCGTCCGGGTCGGCGAACGTGGCGATCCAAGCATCGGAGGCCTCGTCGGGTGCGTACGGCTCCTGGACCACCGTGGCCCCGGCGGCCTTCAGGCGCTCGAACTCGCCCTTGACGTCGGCTGCCTCGATGTTCCAGATCACCCGTCCCGGGTGGGCGTTCTTCCCCTGGACCTGGTCGTGCGGTCCCACCGTGAGTCCGCCCGTTCCGATCTGCCAACCCACGTACCCGCCGTCCTCCCAGCCCGGCTCGCCGAAGAGCTTGGAGTAGTAGGCGCGCAGGCGCGCCGGGTCTTCGGATCCGATCAGGACGCTGTTCAGGTTCATCCCTCCACCTCCCGTCCGGTTACCTGTGGATACGACGGAATCGAGCGTCAGAACTCATCGGTCCCCGGTCGCGCCGAGGAGCTCGCGCGGACGGATCACCACGGGGCGGCGCGGCGAGAACGTGTCTACGACGCCGGCGAGCGATCGGTCGGACCCGTACACGAGCAACGCGAGCATCGCGCCGTAGATGGGCAGGTGGCCGATCAGCTCCTCGGTTCCGAGGAAGAAGAGCGTGGCGTTGAACGGGATCCCCGCCAGGATCACCACGAGCTGCGGCAACCTCCCCGAGACGAGCAGCAGGCCGAACAGCAGCTCGACCGCGCCGGCCACCCGGACGAAGGTCGTGTCGCCGACGTCGAGCCCGACCGTCTGGAGCACGTTGAACGCCGGGAACCGGTCGAGGAACAACAGCGCCAGCGCGGGGCGCGCCAGCTTCTCCGTGAACGCGAGCACGATCAGCGCGCCGCCGACCAGGAGCCGCAGCCACAGGACCGCTCGCTCCACGGTCGGCGGGTCGGTCGAGGAAGCCCCCCATCGGTCCTCGCCCGGGGGGAGCAGGAACAGGAACATCGCGATCCCCAGAAGATCCATGCGCTCGAGGATCGGGACGAACCCATACGCGGGCATCCCGAGCGGCCCCGCCACGACGACCGCCAGGGCCGCCCACCGGATCCGGAACCCGCTGATCAGCCAGACCCCGATCAGCCCCTCGGCGAACCGCAACGGGATGCCCCAGGCGTCGTCGGGCAGCTCGAGCGCCGGCGCCAGGTACGTGCCTCGGGCGGCCTGCGCGAGCAACGAGACCCCGGCGTGCACGGCGAGGAGGCGGGGGATCCACGGAGACAACCTCCCCAGCGGCGCGAGGAATCCCAGCTCGGGCCGGGGAAACCGCCGCCCCACCACCCGCCACACCACGGCCCCGACGACGGCAGCCGCAACCAGCGCGAGCGTCGAGGTCTCGACCAGGAACGACCAGTCGTACCCAGGCCGCTCGGGGGTGAACCAGGTCTCGTGTGCGAGAACGCCCATTGCCCAGACATGCTGCACGGCCGGGCGGCGAAATGACCAGCCCGTCTCCGACGCGTCGCCCCACGTACGTCGTCCGGACGTTGACCGCGGGAGCCGGACCGCGGTAGAACCCCTCGGTTATCGAACGATGCCCCCCGGCCCGGGCTCCGCCGGCGCCCGGTTTTGTGTTCGGGCGGGCGGAGAGGGGGCCCCGTGACCCGACGGTTCCGTACCTCCCTGACCCTGGTCCTGGTGGTGGTCGCCTCGTTGGTCTTCGCGGCCGGCGACTCCGGCGCCAAGCCCCAGCCCAAGAAGGAGCCGGTCCAGATCCAGATCTTGAACGTCTCGGACTGGCACGCGCAGCTGGATCCGCTGTCCGTCTTCGGCGTCGGGAACGTGGGCGGGGCGGCCGAGCTGTCCGCCTACTGGCAGCAGGACCGGGCCGCGAACCCGAACACCCTGACGCTCACCGCCGGAGACGCCTACGGCGCCTCGCCGCCGCTGTCCGGGTTCTTCGACGAGGTCCCGGCCGTCCTCGCGATGCGCCTGATGGGCTTCGACGCCGACACGTTCGGGAACCACAACTTCGATCGGGGCATCGCCCACCTCCAGCAGATGGTCGACCTGGCCTCGGCGCCGGCCGGCACCCAGCCCGGCGATCCGTTCCAGTACGTCTCGGCGAACCTCCGGAACCTCGACGACAACCTGGCGGGCGTGAAGCCCTTCGAGATCTTCGACGTCGGCGGGGCCAAGGTGGCCGTGATCGGCATCACCAACCCCGAGGCTCCCACCCTCGTGTTCCCGGGGAGCTTCGGCACGATCGAGGTCACCGATCCGGTCAAGGCGGCCCGGCGGGCCTGGTGGCAGGCCAAGCGGGCGGGGGCGGACGCCTTCGTGGCCATCACGCACCTCGGTGTCACCGGGTTCGACCCCGTGACCGGGGCGGCGACGGGCCCGCTGATCGACTTCGCGACGAAGATCCGCGGGTTCGACGTCATCTTCGGCGATCACACCGACGTCCAGTTCAGCGGCGTGATCCACAAGCAGCTCGTGGTGGAGAACCGGAGCAAAGGCGCCACCTACGCGCGGGTCCACCTCACCGTGGACCCGAGGAGAGGCAAGGTGCTCTCCACGTCGGCCGAGTTCGTGACGCCGTTCAGCGACGCCGTCACCCCGGACCCGGCCATCGTCGACATGTTGGCCCCGTTCCGGTCCGAGCTGGCCGCCGCCTTCGACGCCCAGATCGGCGTGGCGACGGACACGTTCGTCCGCGGGGGCAACATCGAGCGCCGGGAGGAGGTGGCGATCGGCAACCTGATCACCGACGCCATGCGCGAGCGTTACGGGACCGAGCTCGGCTTCACCAACGGCGGCGGGATCCGCGCGCCGCTTCCGTCCTCGTACCTTCCGGCCGACCTGTCGTTGCGCCGGCCTGCGCCGGGGTACGCGGCGGGCCCGCCGTGGGATCTGGTCGTGGGCGACGTGTTCTCGGTGCTCCCGTTCGGGAACTCCGTCGTCACGAGGACCGTGACCGGGGCCCAGCTGTGGGCCGCGCTGGAGAACGGCGTGTCGCAGGTGAACGCCGATGGCACGGCGGCCGACGGCCGGTTCCCGCAGATCTCGGGGTTCCGCTTCGTCTACGACTCACGGCTGCCCGCGGGGTCCCGGGTGATCTCGGTCGAGCTCGGCGACGGCACACCGATCCCGGCCGACGCGACCACCTACACGTTCGCCACCAACGACTTCGTGAACGCCGGCGGCGACTCCTACACGATGTTCGCCGACGGGCAGGGCACGACGCGTGAGGTCATGGCCGACGTGATCCTGGAGCACATCCAGGCGCTCGGGACGATCACTCCGACGGTGGAGGGACGGATCGTCAACCTGGCCACGGCTCCCTGATCCTGGCCGCGGCGAGCGACGAACGAGTGGGCCCCGGGTCTCCCGGGGCCCACTCCCGTTGGGGCAACCGTCAGCGATCGAGCCGCGGCGGCAGCCCGAACAGGGGGAACAGCCGCTCGGTGTCGAGGAAGAACGACAGGCCCACGAGGCGGCCCTGCGAGATCTCGACCACCTGGAGCGACCACGGCTCGAGCCCGCCGTCCGGCGTCGGCTTGTACTGCCCGAAACCCGGCTGGCCGTTCGCGACCACCGGGATCAGGCGCGAGCCCTTGCACCCGATGCCCGGACCGAGGCACCAGACCCGGATGTCGCGGTGGGTCCGGAGCCACAGCTCGTAAGGGGGCATCGACCAGGTAGCGTCCTCCCGAAGCAACGCCGTGAGCGCGTCCATGTCGTAACGCTCGAACGCGTCCACGTAGCGGTCGAGCAGCGACCGCTGGTCCCGATCCTCGGGTCGCAGCGCCTCGGCCTCGGCGGGATCGATGGCGCCGAGCGTGGCCCGGGCCCGCTGGAGCGCGCTGTTGACCGACGCCACCGAGGTCTCGAGTAGCTCCGCGACCTCGCTGGCCCGCCACCGCAGCACGTCGCGCAGGATCAGCACGGCCCGTTGCCGCGGCGGCAGGTGCTGGAGCGCGGTCACCAACGCCAGCCGCACGGACTCGCGGGAAACGGCCAGCTCGGCCGGGTCGGTGGCCTCGGCCACGACCCGGCCGTCGGGGATCGGTTCGATCCAGGTGGCCTCGGGGAGCGGCGCCCCGAGCGGCGCGTCCGCGGCGGAGGCCGGCCCGAGGTCCATGGGACGGGCCCGCCGCCGCTGCGCGTTCAACACGTCGAGGCACACGTTCGTGGCGATGCGGTACAACCACGAGCGCAACGCCGACCGTCCCTCGAACCGGTCGTAGGCGCGCCAGGCGCGTACGAACGTCTCCTGGACCGCGTCCTCGGCCTCGAAGGCCGAGCCGAGCATCCGGTAGCAGAACGCCGTGAGCTCGACCCGGTGGTGCTCGAGCAGCTGCTCGAGGTCCTGCGTTCCCTGCGGCATGCCGCCCGTCATCCGGCGCTCCCCGTCGATGGCTCGGGCACCGTCGCCCGAGCCATCGACCTTAGCAACCATCGCGGACGAACCCCTGGGGCCGGGGTTCAGCCCGAGGCCCCGGCCGTGTCGATCGCCATCTCGGCGCCCGGACCCGGCTCCACCACCGTCTTCGGTTCCAGGTCGGGCAGCTCGACTGGCGTCCCGCCCCCGGGCCGTCGCAGGAGCGTCACCACCAGCAGGACCAGCCCGCCGGCGACGAGGGCCCCCGATCGCGGCGGTCAGGGGCATGCCGCGGAGGAACGCCCCGCGCGCGACATCGCCGGCAGGCCGTCCGCTCGCCGGGGGCCGATGAGTTCTGAGCGGGAGCGAGGTCGGAATCGACGTGGACGACGGGAGCGAGCTCGAACGGCTCACCTTCCTGGGCCGGCGGCTTCCCCCGACGTTCGAACGCCGGACGCTGCGGCTGCCGCCGGGCCGGAACCGGCGGTTCGAGCGGGCGGACTGGGAGGACGCGCTCGTCGTGGTGGAGCGGGGCGCGATCCAGGTCGAGTGCGAGGACGGCAGCCTGTACGATTTCCGGTGCGGCGACGTCCTGTGGCTCTGCGACCTCCCCCTCCGAGCGCTCCACAACCGCGGGCCCGGGCCCCTGCTGCTGGTCGCCATCTCTCGACGCGCCGCGGCGCGAAATTCGGTCGCGGGCGATGAGGTTATCCCGTCTCGACGGTCGAACTCGGTAGATTCGGGCGCCGAGCCGTCACGAACGGCGGTCCCTCATTTGTCATCCCTCTTGGGCGACGGCATGTCGCCCGCGCCGAGTCGAAAGGAGCCCGCGATGGCCACCTCACTCACATCAAGCTCGATCGTCCGCGACCTCGCCTCCGTCCTCACGGGCCGGGTGATCGGCCCGGACGATGCCGACTACGACCACGCGCGCACCGTATTCGCGGGAGGGATCGACAAGCGGCCCGCCGCGATCGCTCGTGTGGCCGACGCCGCCGACGTGGCGCGCGCCGTCACGATCGCCCGCGATTCCGGGCTCGAGCTCGCGATCCGAAGCGGCGGGCACAGCTCGGCCGGCCACAGCGTGAGCGAGGGCGGCCTCGTGATCGACCTGCGCGACCTGAAGGGGCTGGAGCTCGACCCGGAGGGACGGACCGCCTGGGTCCAGACCGGCATGACCGCCGGCAAGTACACGGTCGCGGCCGACGCTCACGGCCTCGGCACCGGGTTCGGCGACACCGGATCGGTCGGGATCGGCGGCCTCACGCTCGGCGGCGGGATCGGATTCCTCGTCCGCAAACACGGGCTGACGATCGACCAGCTCCTGGAGGCCGAGCTGGTCACGGCCGCCGGCGAGATCCTCCACGTCGACGCGGAGCGCCACCCCGACCTGTTCTGGGCGATCCGCGGAGGCGGCGGCAACTTCGGCCTGGCCACCCGGTTCCGGTTCCGCCTGCACGAGCTCGGCCAGGTGGCCGGCGGCATGCTGCTCCTCCCTGCCACCCCCGAGGTCATCACGTCGTTCCTGGGAGAAGCCGACGCCGCCCCCGAGGAGCTCTCCACGATCGCCAACGTGATGCCGGCGCCGCCGATGCCGTTCATCCCCGAGGAGCAGCACGGCCGGCTCGTCGTGCTGGCGCTCATGGTCTACGCGGGAGACCCGGAGGCGGGCCAGCGCGCCTTCGCGCCGTTCCGGGCGCTCGCCGAACCCGTGGCGGACCTGCTGCGCCCGATGCGGTATCCGGAGGTCTTCATGCCCGACGACGAGGACTATCACCCCATGGCCGAGGGGCGCACGATGTTCGTCGACGCCGTGGACGAGAAGGCGGCGCAGACCATCGTCGAGCGGCTCGAGGCCTCCGACGCGCCGATGCGGGTGACCCAGCTCCGGATCCTCGGCGGGGCCATGGCGCGCGTGCCGAACGACGCCACGGCGTTCGCCCACCGGCACCGCCGGATCATGGCGACCGCCGCGGCGCTCTACGAACGTCCCGAGGAGGCGCCGGCTCGCCGGGCCTGGGTCACGGAGCTCGCGGACGCCCTGCAGAACGGCGAGGTCGGCACGTACGTGGGGTTCGTCGGCGATGAAGGTGAGGCCCGGGTGCACGACGCGTACCCCGGGGAGACGTTCTCGCGGCTGGCCGAGGTCAAGCGCCGGTACGACCCGACGAACCTGTTCCGGCTGAACCAGAACGTGCCGCCGGCGAACGGGTAGGGTCGGCCCTCCACGATTTCGACGCGAGGCGGGACCCGACCGCGCCGCCGTTCGCGGACCGGGTGGCAGTCGGCCGCGGCCCGCACCAGCTCCTCGAGGTCGGCCTGCGTTCGCTCCGGCAGCAGGCCGGAGTCCGAGAGGACCTCGACCAGCGCCTCCACGCACCGCGGGTCGAACAGGATCTCGCGCCCCCCGACGACGTGGGAGAGGGCCTGGTCGAGCGGCCACGCCGACCGGTACGCCCGGTCCGAGGTGAGGGCATCCCAGACGTCGGCCACCGCCACGATGCGCGCGGGGAGCGGGATCTGCTCACCGGCGAGGCCGTCCGGGTACCCGCTCCCGTCCCATCGCTCGTGATGGAAGCGGATCGGCGGCAGCGAGTCACGCAGCGATCGGGCCCTGCTGGCCCGCTCCTCCCCGACCTCGGGATGGCGTTCGATCCAGCGCCACTCCTCGGCGGTCAGCTCGCCGGGCTTGTTCAGGACCTGGTCCGGCACGCTGATCTTGCCGACGTCGTGCAGCGAGGCCCCCTGGTGCAGCGCGCGAAGGGACTCCGGCTCCAGTCCCAACCGGAGACCGATCCGCGTCGAGAGCTCTGCCACACGAGCGGAATGACCGTGCGTGTACCGGTCGCGGGCCTCGACCGCGCCGATCAACGCGTCGAGGGCCTCCGGGGTGACCCCGGGCCACCTGCTCGAGAGGATCGCGCTCCGCGACGCCCGCGACGATCCCGGCCAGGCTGCGGGACCGCCGGTATTGCGCCACGACCGCCCACGACGTCGCCGCGAACCCGGCCAGCAGGTACAGGTGGTAGTCCCACCACGACAGACGCCAGAGCTGTCCGAAGGCCAGCGACAGGATGGCGGACATGGCCAGCCAGCCCGCGAACACGAGGGACAGCTCCACTCGGTCGCGGCCCAGGCGCCAGCGGCCCCAGTGCACGCCGCCCACCACGAAGAGCACCACGACGCTCATTCCTCGGACGACGGCGGTGACCTGGTCCTCGGCGGGGAGCGGAGCCGTACCTCCCAGCGCGCTGGGGTCGGCCACCATCGCCGCCGTGAACGCGCTCATCGCCACCGTCGGCACCACGAGGGCGACCCGCGGGGCGCGAATCGGCTCCGACCGGTCCACCAGGGATCGGCCGGTCGGGGCACCTCCTTGAGCCGACGTCCCGCGAGGGGCTTACGATCCAGGCGCCCCGGGAGGAGGCAGGGATAGCGGAGTTCTTCGTGCTGAGCGAGGGGTACGGCGCCGGCCGTGGCGAGGACCGCGTCGGCTCGACCGTGAGCTTCGCCCGGGACGGGGACGTGCTGGTGGTGATCGATCCCGGACTCGTACCGGGGCGCGATGCCATTCTGGGACGCCTCGAGGAACTGGGCGTGCGTTCGGACCGGATCACCGACGTGGTGATCTCGCACCACCATCCCGACCACACGCTGAACGTGGCGTTGTTCGAGAACGCGCGGCTGCACGACCACTGGGCCTGGTATCGCGACGACCTGTGGGTCTCACGCCCCGCCGAGGGGTTCGAGCTGTCGCCGCACATCCGGCTGATCCAGACCCCGGGCCACACCCCCGAGGACGTTTCGACGCTGGTCGAGACCGGCGACGGGCTCGTCGTCGCCACGCACCTGTGGTGGACCTCGGACGGGCCGGCGGAGGACCCCTACGCCCCCGACCGCGACGTGTTGCGCCGGAGCCGGGAACGCGTGCTCGGCCTGCCCGGGCTCGCCCGAATCGTCCCGGGCCACGGGCCGGCCTTCGAGCCGGACGCCGGCACGCCGCGTTGACCGCGGCCGAGGTCAGGTGGCGGCCGGGAGGCCGAGCTCGTCCAGGATCGACCGAACGCGCCGACCGATCTCGTCGCGGATCGGGCGGACCTGCTCGACCGGGAGCCCCGCGGGATCTCCCACCTCCCAGTCCAGGTACCGCTTGCCGGGGAAGATGGGACAGGAGTCCCCGCACCCCATCGTGACGATCACGTCCGCTGCCCGGACGACCTCGTCGGTCCACGGCTTGGGGAACTCGCTCGAGAGATCGATCCCGACCTCGGCCATCGCCGCCACGGCCGAGGGGTTGACCACGCTCGCCGGATCCGATCCCCCGGAGAAGACCTCCACGCGGTCGCCGGCGAGCCGTTGCATCCACCCGGCGGCCATCTGCGACCGTCCGGCGTTGTGCACACACAGGAAGACCACCATCGGGACCTCGGCCTGCGATCTCCCCTGGACGCGGGCAAGAGCCCGGAGCCGCTGCCGCGTGAACCGCTCGACGAACAGAGGGACGAACCCTTTCACCCGGGCGCCGGCGAGCGACGAGTAGGACTCCGAGATGAACCGCTGGACCGTCTCCTCCCCGAACACGCCGGAGAAGTCGCTTCGCACCCGTTCGGCGGCGGCGCGGATGAGCGGGCGGATCTCGAGCGGGGCGTCGGAGAGCGGATCGATCATCGTCATGGACGGGACCTCCTCGGTCGGGGGGCGCGAACCCGCGGGGCGAGCGTCTCCACCCGCGCGCCGATCCGTTGTAGCGCGGTGTCGTACGCGGACGGGGACCGGCTACGAGCGGGATCGGGGATGGACCAGTGGAGCCTCGGGACATCCTGCGCCACCGGGCCGAGCTCCTCGTGCGCGATGTCGCAGACGGTGACCACGAGGTCCACCCCTTCGTCGACGTCGTCCAGCGAACGAGGGCGCGACCCCGTCAGGTCGAGGCCGGCTCGCGCCGCGGCCGCCACGGCCTCCCGGCGAACCGCGGGCGCCGGGCGGGTGCCGGCGCTGGACGCGGGCACCACGTGACGGGCGTTCCACACGGCGGCGGCGAGCTGCGACCGGGCCGAGTTCGCGGAGCAGACGAACAGGATCCGGCCGGCCACGAACGTGGTCGCGGGCGCCGCGATCGCCTGGAAGGAGTCGGGCACCAGCCGAACGTAGCGGCGTCGGCGGTCCCCGGCCGACGAGAGGCGCTCCACCACCCCGGCGTCCTCGAGGATCCGAAGGTGGTGCGCCAGGAGATTCGAGCCGATCTCGAGCCGTTCGCCGAGCTCGGAGGGTGATCGTTCGGAGAGGGCGAGGTCGTCCACGATCTCGAGCCGGTGGGGGTCGGCGAGCGCGGCGTGGGTCGCCGCCCGGCGCGCTCGCACTGCCTCGACATTCATTGAGTCAATTGTCGTTGCAGAGCCTGCCGTACGTCAAGCCCGCCCGGCGAGCTCGACGACCACGTCCGACGTCAGCGGGCGGTGGTGGCCGAGGCGGCCTCCGAGAGGCGTCCGCCCCACGCCGTGGCGTGATCGATCTCCCCGTCGAGGAGCCGGTTCTTCGTCGTGACGAGGAAACACTCCGGGGCCACAAGGAGCCGGTAGCCGCGGCGTTGCAGCCGGCGGGCGATCCCCTTGGCGGCCGACCCGGTGAGCACGACCGGTTTGTCGATCCGGGTGTCGAAGGCGGCGGCGAGCCGGCCGTCGCCGGCCGGGAGCGCCTCGATCCACTCGCGCAGCCCGGGTTCGACCGTGGGGGCGTCGTACGTGTTGCCCGGGTCGCCGGCGGCCTGATTCCTCGACGACGCCCGGCTCATCCCGTGCACGTGGGTCGGCCCGCCGACCACCACCAGGTCCACCCCGGCGGCGTCGCCGGATGACAGACGGGTGGTGGAACCGGCCGTGACGTCGACCCCGTGCTCTCGCAGCGCCGTCGCGACGGCCTCTCCCACGGCGGCGGTGTTGCCGAACATGGATTCGTAGACGACTAGCGCGTTCATCACGTCCTCCTGTGCGCGGTGTGGACGCCTCCCATCCTCGTCGTCGCCGGGAGTCGAGGCAGGGCCGGAGGCCCCGGTCCGGCCGGGGCGAGCGCGCCTCGAACCGCTGGAGCGGGCACACTGTCGACGTGCCCGAGCTCCCCGACGTCGAGTCCGCCCGCCGGTCGCTCGCCCGTCACGCCGAGGGACGGCGCGTCGCGCGCGTGGTGATCCCCGATCGCGAGATCGTCCGGAACGCCGACGCCCGCACCGTGGACGACGCTCTCCGCGGCCGCCCGATCCTCTCGCCGGAGCGGATCGGGAAGTGGCTGCTGTGCTGGACGGACGAGCCCGGGCTCCTGCTGCACTTCGGGATGACCGGGGAGCTCCGATCGTCCACCGACGAGCCGGCCCGGCACCGGTGGGACCGGCTGATCCTCGAGCTCGACGACGGGACCGAGATCCGGTATCGGAACATGCGCCGGCTGGGGGGTGTCTGGCTGGCCCGAACCCGCGGCGAGGCCGCGGAGATCGTTGGGCACCTCGGGCCCGACGCGCTCGGGATCGACCGCGACGAGCTTCTCGAGCGCCTGTCCCGCCGGCGGGGCGGAGTCAAGGCCGCCCTGCTGGACCAGATGTTCCTGGCCGGCGTGGGGAACCTTCTCGCGGACGAGATCCTCTGGCGAGCGCGCCTGCACCCCCGACGGCGGATCGAGACCCTGGACCCGGCCGAACGGTCTCGGCTGGCCCGCGCCCTGCGCTCGGTCGTGCGGGACTGGGTGGAGCGGTACGAGGACGTGCCGGGCCTGCGGTCCTGGTTGGTCGGCGTTCGCGGCGATCCGGGGGCGACCTGTCCACGCTGCCGAACGGTCCTCGAACGGGTCACGGCGGGCGGGCGGACGAGCTGGTTCTGCCCGTCCTGCCAGCCCGCCACCTGACCGGTTGTTACGCCGCCTCCGGCGGATCCTCTTCCGAGTCGCTCGCAGGATCCTCTTCTCCGGAGTCGCCGAACAGCACGACGTAGCTGTTGTCCGGGATCTGTTCGCCACCGTTCACCCAGTCCACGGCGAACGACGATCCGGTCTGCACGCCGCTGTTCGAGCCGGCGGCCTTCACACAGAAGTCGACCTCCACCGGATCGCCGACGACGTCGGTGAAGTACACGGTCGCTCCGTCGACGAAGATCGTGATGTCGCCGACGAGGAACGCCGGGGCCGGGGACGGGCGGGAGCGAGGATCGGGAGGCCGTGGGTCGGCGGCGGTGCAGGCTCGACCACGCCGCCAGCCCGAGCCTGGTCACGACGTACAACCCGGCGAAGGTCGCCGCGACGGGGTGGCCCAGAGGGCGCGCAGCCCTCGACCTCGATCTTCGGAACCGGGCATGGAGCCTCCCTCTCGGGCGGGGCGATCGCTCGCGCCTTCGCGCTCGCTCCTCGAGCACCCCGCGCCTTTCCCCTATCGGCTGGGAAGGGGTCCGGAGATGAGCGTTCTTCCGAGATCAGGTCGACGACCCGACCGGGGCCGCGCCGAGCCTCCGCCACATGTTGTCGTCGAGCTCTGCGAGCGAGCCGAGCACGAGGTCTGCCCCGGCCTCCCGGACGGCCTCCGCCAGTCCCGGCTCCGGCACCGCGACACTCACCATCCGCGCGGCCTTGGCGGCACGCACTCCGGCCGGCGAGTCCTCGATCGCGAGGCAACGGACCGGATCGACCCCGAGCTGGCGAGCGGCGGCCAGGTACACGTCGGGGTGCGGCTTGCCGCGGATCTCGTCCTCCGCCGACCGGAGGACCTCGAACCGGTCGAGCAACCCGCACGTCCGCAGGGTGGCCTCGATGAGCGCCCGGGAGGAGGAGGACGCCACGGCCAAGCGAAGGCCGGCGCGCGTGAACCGGTCGATCGCGGCCACGGCCCCCGGAGCGGCGGCGCCGCGGGCTCGGACGGCCGCGCCCATCTCCGCCCGAAGCCGGTCCGCCACCTCGGCCCTGTCGCCGTCGAGATCGGGGTGCCGCTCGAACCAGTGAGCCACCACCTCGGTGGTCCGGCGCCCCATCGTCTCCTCGAGCATCTCGCGCGTGAGCGAGAGGCCCAGCGCGCCGAAGACGTCCACCTCGACCTCCCGCCACAGGGGCTCCGAGTCGATCAGGACGCCGTCCATGTCGAAGATCACCGCCTCGATCCGGCGTCCGGACCGCCCGGCCTGTTCGTTCATCGCCCCGGAGCGAACCACGATCAGGCGCCGCCCGGCACCTCGCCCCGCCTGGGCAACGAGCTCTGGGCGCCCACGCGGGCCACGGCGACCGCGGCGACGCGGACCGCCCAGCGCGTGGCCTCGACCACGTCGGCGCCGCGGACCAGCGCGTCAGCGAGCGCGCCGCAGAACGCGTCGCCGGCCGCGGTGGTGTCCACGACCTCCGCCGGAACGCCCGGGACGGGCACCGTCCCTCCGGCCGAGACCACCACCGCCCCGTCGGCGCCGAGCGTGACGACCACCGACCGCGGACCGTCCAGAGAAGCGGCCGCGCGGGCGGCGTCGTCGCCGGTCGAAACCGGACGGCCCGTCAGGGCGGCGAGCTCCGAGCGGTTCGGCACGAGGACGTCGACGCGCCGGCGCAGCTCGGCGGCAAGCGGAGCGGCGGGCGCCGGGTTCAGGATCACGATGCCTCCGGCGATCCGCGCCGCCTCTTCGACCACCGGGGCCGGGATCTCGAGCTGGAGCAGCGAGGCGGCCGCCGCGCCGATACGGTCCGCCGAGGCGCCCACGTCCTCGATCCTCATCCTGGCGTTCGCTCCGGGGCCGACGACGATGGCGTTCTCCCCGGCCTCGTCCACCGTGATCAGGGCGGTCCCCGTGGGCACGCCCGGGGTGATCGCCACGGCCGAGACGTCGACGCCGTCCGCCTCCAGCGAGCGCACGAGGGTGGCTCCGGCGTCGTCATCGCCGATGCGGCCGACCATGGCGACCGATCGTCCGAGGCGGGCGGCCGCGACGGCCTGGTTGGCGCCTTTGCCGCCGGCATGGCGGGCGACGTCGCCTCCCAGGACGGTCTCGCCGGGGCGAGGATGGCGGGGCACCCGGACGACCAGGTCGAGGTTCAGGCTTCCGACCACGACGATCTCAGGGTCCATCGTGGCGGGCCGGTCAGTAGTCGGATCGGAGGGCGAACAGCAACGACAACGTGGCCGATACGGCGAACACGGCCGCGATCCCGACGAACAACGCCCCGTAGTCGGAGATCTGCAGGTCGGTGGAGATCTCCGACTCGAGCTCCTGGTACACGTCGAGCAGGCCGCCTGCCGTGTCGGCCGTGAGCGCGGAGCCGCCGGTCGTCTCGGCCACCTCGGCCAGCAGCTCGGTGTTCGCGGCGGGGGCCTCGGCCTCGGCGTCGGGCGGCCGGCCGAGCGCCACCGTGTGTACGGTGACCTCGACCTCGCTCCCTCGCGCCGCCGCCTGGAGCGGGGTCACCGCGCTGCCGGTGTCCCGACCGTCGGAGAGCCGGATCACCGCGGCCGCCGTCTCCCCGTCCCGGCGCGCCTCTTCGATCGCGTCGATCGCCGGCGCCAGGCCGTCGCCGATGACGGTTCCCCGCTCCCGGACCAACGTTCCGAGTGAGCCTCGACGCGCACGCGTTCGGAGGTCGGCGCGACGACCGTCCGCGCCTCGGTGGCGAAGGTCACCAGGCCCACCTCGATCTCGGGCGGCAGCTCCTCGAGGGAGTCCCGGGCCGCAGCGACCGCCGCCTCCATGCGCGAGGGCTCCACGTCGGACCGGCCCATCTACTCGGACGCGTCCACGGCGAGCACGACCACGCCGGCCGCGGACTCCTCGCGGAGGAACCGGAACTGGGTGAAGGCCAACGCCAGGAAGACCTCCGCCAGGGCGGCCAGGAGGGCGGGGAGCCGCCGCCACCACGGGGACCGTCGCCGGTAGCCCGTGGGGCGCCGGCGCGTGGGTTTCCGGCGACCGAGCAGCGCGCCCAGCCGACGACCGCGAGGATGATGAGGATGACGAACAGCGCGAGGAAGGACTCGAGCACGCGCACACGCTAGCGCCCGGGCGGCGGCCGTTCGAGCACGTTCCGCCAATCCGGGAGGCGGCCGCCGGGCCGACGACGTCAGCTGAACGCGACGCGCAGGACCACGACGTCCCGGTCCCCGGCGTTCACGGCGCCTTCGAATGCCCCACCCGTGGTCCCCACCAGGTACACGGCGGAGGGTTCGGCCGCGGCCCCGTAGACCTGGTCGAACCGTTCGGTGCCGAACTGCCGGGTCCACATCTGCGTCCCGTTCGGCAGGTATTTTCGAACGAACCCATCCCAGATGCCGAGGTGTTCGCCGTCGGGGAGCTCCCCGCTCGCCGACCCGGCCACGTATACCCCTTTGCCCGTCGCCGTGAGCGCGCCGGCCAGGTCGTCGTCGACGGAGCCGAACTGCCGGAACCACAACGGGTCCCCGGCAGGGTCGAGCTTGGCGACGAAGGCGTCCAGGCCACCCGCCGGAGCCTGCTCGGGCAACGTCCCTCCGGTCGAACCCGCCACGAAGACGCCGTTCGCCCGGGCGACGACCGCCTCCACCCGGTCCGCGCCGCCGGTCCCGAGCTGCCGCCGCCACAGCCGCCTCCCCGCGGTGTCGTACGCGGCCACGAACCCGTCGCTCTCGCCACCGCGGTACGGGCCGGCGAGCCGGCCCGTCGTCCACCCCACCACGTGCACGGTCCCCGCGCGCAGGAAGAGCCCGCGCACCTCCTCGGCACCGCGCGTGCCCAACTGCTCGATCCAGAGCGGCTCGCCGTTGTGGTCCAGACGAGCCAAGAACGCGTCGAACCCTCGTTCGCGCCGGTCCCCGAGCTTGCCGTTGGTGGTGCCGGCGAGGTAGATGCCACCCCCGCCGATCGCGACGGCCGTCGCGCGATCGTCCCGCGCCGTGCCGATCTGCCGGATCCACTCCCGCCGGCCGCGCTCGTCGAACCGTGCCACGAACACGTCCTGCCCGCCGAGCGGCCGCTCCTTCGTCAGGCGCCCTTCCGTGTACCCGACGACCGTCACCCCTCGGGCGTCCGCGGCGATCGCCAGCACCTCCTCCTTGCCGGAGGACCCGAACTGCCGGGTCCACACGGCGTTGCCCCGACGGTCGTACAGGCGGACGAACGCGTCGTAGCGGCGACGGTAGGTCTGTCCTTCGAGCGCGAAGTTCGTGAAGCCGGCCACGTACAGGCCGTCGTCGGACATCGCGCTCGCCCACGCCAGGTCGTACCGCTGCGTCCCGAACTGCCGGATCCAGTCGACCCGGCCCGTCGCGTCCACGGCGCGACACCGCACCTTCGCTCGGAGACAATCGGCCACCAGCTGGTCCAGCCGCGACTGCTGCCAGGTGTTCCAGAAGTCGGAGTGGAACGTCCAGTACGGACCGCTGGACAGCTCGATGGCCACGCTCCCGTCGGGGTTCAGCGGGTTCATGATGCCCAGGTGCACCCGCTGGGACAGCCGGGGGAGCACGACCCGGTACCCCGGCGGGCAGTTGCCGCCGACGTTCGGGTACCGAACCGTGTCGGGGGTCAGGCCCTTGCCGCTCCAGCAGCTCGGCATCTCGACGATCGCGATCACGCCGTCGACGAATGCGTGCTCCTCGGCCCATGGCGTGCAGTCGTAGGGGATCTTCGAGCGCGGCGTCTTCACCTCCTTGGTCTCGCCGCAGAACCAGCGGACGTTGGGATTCGCCTCCGGCGACGTGGCCGTCCGGTCGCCGCCGATCATCTGCAGCCCCGCCGGGATGGTCTGGACGTTCGCGTTCGGCGAGCCCAGGTAGTAGATCCGCATGACGGGCGGACGGATCGGCTGGCCGTTCAGATACACCGTCGGGCTCCAGTAGCCGGCGGTGTCGCTGGGGATCCGGCAGGTCGTGTCGCCGGCCAGCATCGATTCCTTCGTCGAGAACGCGTTGACCGTCGTGTTGCCGAAGAAGTCGTGCGAATGCGACGCGCCCGGTTGCCGAGGCGCCACGATGGGATCGTCGGACAACGTGTGCGAATACGGGCAGCGGATCACGAACTGCCCGAACGCCAGCTCGCCCCGAGCGGGGGCGCCGAGCAGGGGGATCGCGACGAGCACCGCCAGAACGAGGGCGGGGGCGCGTGTCAGCCGAGCGCGGCTCCGGCGGGCTGGGTTCCGCATGCCCCCGTTGTGTACCACAACGCAACCCCGGCGATGGCGCAGGGCCCACCCGAGCCGGCCCCCCCTCCGGCCGCTCGAGGAACTCGAGCCAGTCCCCGACCTCCATGACCAGGTCGGCCTCGACCACCTCCGTGGTCGGGCGGGTGCCCGTTCCGGGCCACGACCGTGATGCGGTAGGTCTCCATGGTCGCTGCCTTCCGGGGACCTTCGGCATGGCGGCCGCCTCGGCACACGCCCGATGGTCCCGGCCTGGACGGGCCGAACGGCCCTGAGCCCTCCTACCCGCGGTCGGTCAAGCCGTAGCCGACCCCTCGGACGGTCTCGATCATCCGCCCGTGCTCCTGGCCGAGCTTGGCGCGCAGCCGCCGGACGTGGACGTCCACCGTCCGCATCCCGCCGTAGTAGTCGTAGCCCCACACGCCGCGCAGGATCGCCTCCCGCGTGTGGATCCTCCCCGGTCGCGAGGCCAGGAACCGCAACAGCTCGTACTCCATGTACGTCAACTTCAGCGGACGCCCGTCCACGCTGGCGCGGTAGCTGCCCGGGTCCATCTCCAGGCGCCCGATCCGGAGCATGTCGGCGGAGCCCTCTCCCGCGGCCCGCCGCAGGCGGCGAAGGCGCGCGTCCAGCTCGGGCGCCGCGTACGGCGACCGGACGAAATCGTCGAACAGCCCTCCGTGACGGTCCAGCGCGCCGAGGTCGGGGGGCTCGACCACCCACAGGATGGGGAGGGCCTCCGAGGTCCGGCGAAGCTCCTCGGACGCCCGAACACACGCCACCAAGGCCCCCGTGATCGCGAGCACCGCGAGCGAAGCGGGCGCCCGGTCCGGCACCCGGTCCAGCCGGAACGGGACGACCTCGTAGCGAAGGGCGCGCAGGTCCGCCTCGAGCGCCCCGGCCGCCGACGCCACGCCGGCGCCGACGAGCGCCACCGGACGGTCGTCGGTCTCCGCCACGTCGTTCATCCCGGCTTCACCATCTGGGCCGAACCCATCACGGCTTCACAACCTCGGCAGGTACCGCTCGATCTCGAGCGCCGTGACGTGCCGTTTGTGTTCGGCCCACTCGGCCACCTTGTTCGCCAGGAACCACTCGAAGAGGTGGTCGCCCAGCACTCCACGGACCAGCTCGCTGTGCCGCATGGCGTCCAGCGCCTCGGGCAACGTGTCCGGCAGCGGCGTGAGCCCCACGTCGGCGCCGGCCGCCGCCGCCTCGATGTGGTTCGCGAGCGCTTCGGGAGGCAGCTCGAGCTCTCCTCGGATCCCCTCGACCCCGGCGGCCAGGATCACCGCGAGCATCAGGTACGGGTTGCAGCCCGGGTCGGGCGCCCGGTACTCGACCCGGCACGAGCTCTCCTTGCCTCGTTTGGCCAGCGGCACGCGCGCCAGCGTGGCCCGGGTCCTCGTTCCCCACGACACGTGCGTGGGCGCCTCGAACCCGGGCACCAACCGCTTGTAGGAGTTCACCCACTGGTTGGTGATGGCCGTCATCTCGCGGGCGTGCGTCAGGAGCCCGGCCAGGAACATGCGCCCGACCTTCGACAGGTAGTACTCGTCGGTGGGGTCGAAGAACGCATTGCGTTCACCCTCGTACAGCGACAGATGGGCGTGGAGGCCCGAACCCTGCACCCCTTCGATCGGCTTCGGCATGAACGTCGCGTAGGAGCCGAGCTCGCGCGCCACCTCCTTCACCACCAGGCGGAAGCTCATCAACGAGTCGGCGATCGTCAGCGCGTCGGCGTGCCGCAGGTCGACACCGTGTTGGGACATCGCGTCTTCGTGATGCGAGTCCTTCACCGGGATGCCGAGCGCCTCGAGGTAGATCAACACGCCGCGGCGCAGGTCGTTCGCGGAGTCGAGCGGGGTGAGGTCGAAGTACGACCCGCTGTCGATCGGGGTCGGGTCGTCCGGGCCGGCGAGGAGGAAGAAGTCGAGCTCCGCGCCCACGTACGGGGTGAACCCGAGCTCGCGGACCCGGTCCATGGAGCGTTTGAGCACGCGCCGCGGATCACCCTCGAACGGCTCCCCGTCCGCGGTCAAGATGTCGCAGAACATCCGCGCCACGCCGGCCTTCTCCGGCCGCCAGGGCAACGAGTTGAAGGTGCGGGGGACTGGCATGGCGATCATGTCCGCCTCGTCCGCGCGCGAGAACCCCTCGATGGAGGCCCCGTCGAAGGAGGCGCCCTCCGAGAGCGCCTCGGGAAGCTCCTCCACCGGGATGGCGAACGCCTTGAGCTGACCCAGCACGTCGCTGAACCAGAGCTGGACGAACCGGATGTCCCGCTCCTCCGCCTGTTTGAGGACGAAGTCCCTCTCGGCCTCGATCATCCGACCTCCTCCTACGTGGGCCCCTCCCACCCCGCCGCGCCGGGGCTCCCCCGCAGGGTAGGGCCTGGCGGCCGCGGCGTTGGTTTCCAATCGGTTACGGATCGATGTCTGCGCCGTTTCCAGGCGACGGGGTTCGAGCGGAGGAAGCGAGCGCGCACGCGCGAGCGGGAGTCCCCGAGCAAGGATTCGTGACTCCGACACTTCACCGAGTCGAAACCGGCTCGTAACCCGGCGTCCCTAGCGTCGGCCATCATGTGGGCGGGCTGGGATCCGCGCGCCGAGCGGAGCGCCTGCGGCATCGGCTTCGTGGCCGACGCCCGGGGCCGGTCGGGCCGCCGCGTGGTCGAGCTCGGCCTCGAGGCGCTCCGACGGCTCGAACATCGGGGCGCGGCCGCGGGCGACGGGGTGACCGGCGACGGCGCCGGGCTCCTCTTGCCGATCCCCCGCGACCTCCTTGGTGACGAGCTCGGGCTGGACGCCGACGTGCGGCGCACCATGGGCCTGGCCATGGTGTTCGCCCGGGGCGACGCCGTCCGCAACCTTCCGCGGCTCCTGGTCGCGGCCAGCGAGGCCGAAGGGGTCGCGGTTCGTGCCTGGCGGCTCGTGCCCGTCGATCCCGACGCGCTGGGTCCGACGGCGCGCGAGTCCATGCCGTCGATCCTCCAGGCCGTCTTGACCTCACCCCCACATCGCGAACGCACGGCGGCGCATCGCATCCGTCGCCGCTTGGAGCGGGCGATGCTGACCCGGGGCCTGGATGCCTACGTGGTGTCGCTCGACTACCGAACGGTGACCTACAAGGCGCTGGTTCGGGCGAATCAGCTCGACCACTTCTACCCGGACCTGCGCGACGAACGGGTGGGGGGCTGGTTCACGATCTTCCACCAGCGGTATTCGACCAACACGTCGCCCGGATGGGAACGCGCCCAGCCGTTCCGGACGCTCTGCCACAACGGGGAGATCAACACGCTCGCGGGCAACGTGGCGCGGATGGGCGCGCGCGAGGGAGCGTTCGGGACCGGCGACCCCGAGCTCGAGGAGCTGCTGAGGCCGAGCGTCGACGAACGCGGCTCCGACTCCTCGATGCTCGACGAGACGATCGACCTGTTGACCAGTCACGCGGCTCCGGGCGGCCACCCCCGCGACATCCGCCACGCGATCGCCATGACCGTGCCGCGCGCGTGGGAGCGCGACCCGAACGTGAGCGAGGCGGCTCGGGCGTTCTTCCGCTGGCACGAGACGCGGATGGAGCCGTGGGACGGGCCGGCCGCTCTCGTGTTCACCGACGGCCGGGTGGTCGGCGCGGCGCTCGACCGCAACGGGCTTCGGCCCCAGCGCTACGCGATCGCCGACGACGGCCTGGTGATCTGCGCCTCGGAGACCGGCGTGGTGGACCTGGAGGGATCGCGGGTCCGGCACGGCCGCCTGGGACCCGGCGACATGATCGCCGTGGACCCCGACGGCGGCGGCGTGCAGCTCGACCCGGTCGACGGCTTCGTCCGCGACCGTCCCTACGCGGGCTGGCTCGAGCGGGAGCGACGGGTCGTCGTCCCGATGCCGGTCTCCGGCGGTCCCGTCGACCTGGTGCGCGCGCAGGTGGCCCACGGGTTCACCCGGGAGGACCTGAACCTGGCGGTGCGCGGCATGGCGTCCACCGGGCGCGAGCCCACCTTCTCGATGGGCGACGACACGCCGATCCCGCCGCTCGCCCGGCGCGCCCGGCCGGTGAGCTCCTTCCTTCGCCAACGGTTCGCCCAGGTCACCAACCCGGCGTTGGACCACCTGCGGGAGGGCTGGGTCATGTCCCTGCGGACGTTGCTCGGTCCCCGCCCCCCGCTGCTGGCGGACGGTCCCGCCGAACACCCGGTGGCCGAGCTCGACACCTTCCTGCTGGAGACCGCGCCGGAGGGAACGCGCCTCGACGCGACGTGGGACCCGGCCGAGGGGCCCGACGGCCTGGAGGGAGCGCTCCGCCGGCTCCGGTCGCGGGCCGTCGATCGCGTCCAGGCCGGGGACGGCGTCCTCGTCATCTCGCACGAAGCCGCGGGCCCCGGCCGGGCGCCGGTCCCCGGCGTGTTGGCGGTGGGCGCCGTTCACTCCGCGCTGGTCGAGCGAGGACTCCGCCCCCGGTCGTCGATCGCCGCGGAGGTCGACGACGCCTTCGGCTCCCACGACGCCGCCTGCCTGTTGACGTGCGGTGCCGACGTGATCGTGCCGCGCCTGGCGCTCGCCACCGTGTGCGCGTTGCAGGCCGAGGGCCGCCTGCCCGACGTGGATACCGGCGACGAGGCCCGACGTCGGTACCGCCGGGCGGTCGAGGAAGGCGTGCGGAAGTCGATGTCGCGGCTCGGCATCTCGATCGTCGACTCCTATCGCGGATCCCGCGCGGTGGACGCGCTCGGGCTGTCCGCCGAGGTGATCGAGCTGTGTTTCCCGGGCGTCGTCTCCGAGCTCGGCGGGTTCGGCTTCCACGAGCTGGGGCGCCAGGTGCTCGAGCGCTGGACGGCGGCCTACGGGGACGGCCGCCCGCAGCTGCCGAGCCCGGGCTTCGTGAAGTTCCAGCGGGCCGGCGAGTACCACGGGACGAACCCGGACGTGGTCCGGGCCGTCCATCGCACGGTCGACCCTGGACTCACCCGCCTGCGGTCCACGGCCGCCGGCGCGGACGCCCCGGACGACGAGGAGCCCTCGGGCAACGGCCACCGGGAGGGGGTCCGGGGGGCTCGAGAAGCGAGCGCGAACGCGCGAGCGTTGGCTTCCCGAGACGACGAGGCCCGCCGCGTGCACCTGCTCCAGCGGGCCTCTCGCGAGGTGGACGTCGAGGCGTTCGCGCGGTTCGTCGAGCTCGTCGAGCGGCGCCCGCCCACCTCGCCCCGGGACCTGCTCGAGCTCGCCCCGGCCGGCGACCCGGTCCCGCTCTCCCACGTGGAGCCGGCCGACCACATCCTGGCCCGGTTCTCCACGGCGGCCATCTCGCTCGGGGCCATCTCCCCCGAGGCCCACGCGGCGCTGGCCGAAGGCGCGAACCGCGTGGGCGCCCGCTCCAACTCGGGCGAAGGGGGAGAGGATCCGGCCCGGTACGGGACCGACGCGGTGTCCCGCATCAAGCAGGTTGCTTCGGCGCGGTTCGGCGTGACCCCCGCGTACCTCCGCTCCGCCGACGAGCTCCAGATCAAGATCGCGCAGGGCTCGAAGCCCGGCGAGGGTGGCCAGCTCCCCGCGGCGAAGGTCACCGATGGGATCGCGGCCCTGCGGCACGCGCAGCCGGGCATCGACCTGATCAGCCCGGCGCCGCACCACGACATCTACTCGATCGAGGACCTGGCCCAGCTCGTGTTCGACCTGCGCCAGGTCAACCCGTACGCCGACGTCTCGGTCAAGCTCGTGGCCGAGGCGGGCGTTGGGACGATCGCCTCGGGCGTGACCAAAGCGCTCGCCGACGTGGTCCACGTCTCCGGCGCCGACGGGGGCACCGGCGCCTCGCCGCTGGCCTCGATCAAACACGCCGGCCTGCCGTGGGAGCTCGGCCTGGCCGAGACGCGGCGGCGACTCACCGAAGACGGGCTCCGCGACCGCGTACGCGTTCGCGTGGACGGCGGGTTCCGCGTGGGTCGCGACGTGGTCCTGGCCGCGTTGCTCGGCGCCGACGAGTTCTCGTTCGGCACGGCCGTGTTGCTCGCGCAGGGATGCCTCATGGTGCGGTCCTGCCACCTCGACACCTGTCCGGTCGGCATCGCCACGCAACGTCCCGAGCTCCGGGCCAAGTTCGCCGGGACGCCGGAGATGGTCTCCGGCTACCTCCGCCTCGTGGCCGAAGACGCGCGGCGCCTGCTGGCCTCGCTCGGCCTGCGTTCGGTGGACGAGGCGATCGGACGGACCGACCTGCTGCGGGCCGTCGGCTCCCCGCCGGCCGGACTCGATCCTTCGACGCTGCTCGACGCCATGGAGCCCGGCGGGTTCCGCGCCGTGCCGTTCGAGCGGCCTCGCTCGGAGCTGGGCGACCGGCTGGCCGAGGACGCCGTGCCCGCGGTCCTCGGCGGCGAGCGGATCGACCTGCGCTACGACATCACGAACCGGGACCGCGCCGTGGGCGCCCGCCTGGGCGGCGAGCTCGCCGCCGCCCTCGGCGACGCGGCCCCGGACGGCCATGCGCGTGTGTCGTTGTCTGGGGACGCCGGACAGAGCGTCGGCGCGTTCCTGGCCGACGGGGTCGAGCTCGACCTGCGAGGCACCGCCAACGACGGCGTGGGCAAGGGGATGGCCGGCGGACGGATCGCGATCGCGCCGCCCGCCTCGGCCGAACCCGGCGCGGTGTTGATCGGCAACGCGGCGCTCTACGGCGCCACCGGCGGCGAGCTGTTCGTGGCCGGCGGGGCCGGCGAGCGGTTCGCCGTCCGCAACTCCGGCGCGACCGCCGTGGTCGAGGGCGTGGGCGCCAACGGATGTGAATACATGACGGGTGGGCTGGTCGTGATCCTCGGGTCGGTCGGGCCGAACCTCGCCGCCGGGATGACGGGCGGGCTGGCCTACGTGTTCGATCCCGACCACATGCTCGCGGCGCGCACGAACCTGGACCTGGTGGAGCTCGCGGAGCTCGCGCCGGAGGATCGCCACGAGCTCGCCGACCTCCTCCGCCGTCACCTCCGCCACACGGGTTCCGAGACGGCGGACGAGCTGCTCTCGGCGTGGCCGCACGTTGCCACCCGGTTCCGCGCGGTCGTGCCCCGATCGCCCGCGGGCGCCGCGAAGCGTTACGAGAACGAAACACGCGCGATATCGACCGGGAACACTCGCGCCCTATAACAGGACCCCATACGGAAACCGTCGCAAACGGGGGAAAGGGGGCGCGATGGATACCGGCGACACCGCATGGGTGCTCACGTCGGCGGCGCTCGTGCTGTTCATGGTGCCGGGGCTCGCTCTGTTCTACGGCGGGCTGGTGCGGTCGAAGAACGTGATCGGCACGATGATGCACGGCATCGCGGCGATCGGGCTCGTCTCGATCCTGTGGGTGCTGGTCGGCTACACGATCGCGTTCGGCCCGGATCTCGGGCGGCTGATGGGCGGGTTCGACCACCTCGGCTTCGCCGGCGTCGGCGCCGAGCCGGCCGCCATCGCGCCGACGATCCCGCACACGGCGTTCGCGACCTTCCAGATGATGTTCGCGATCATCACGCCGGCGTTGATCGCCGGCGCGTTCGCCGAGCGCATCAAGTTCGGCGGCTACCTCCTGTTCATCGGGATCTGGTCGCTCGTGGTCTACGCGCCGCTGGCGCACTGGGTGTGGGGCGGCGGGTTCCTCGGCGCCGGCGGCGTGGGGGCGATCGACTTCGCCGGCGGCACGGTGGTGCACATCAGTGCCGGGGCGTCGGCGCTGGCGGCCGCCATCTACGTCGGCCGCCGCAGCGGCTACCCGAGCGGCGTCTTCGTCCCGCACAACGTGCCGATGGTCATCCTCGGCGCCGCGATCCTGTGGTTCGGCTGGTTCGGCTTCAACGCCGGAAGCGCGCTCGGGGCCAACGGGCTGGCCTCCTCGGCGTTCGTGGCCACCCAGCTCGGGGCCGCCGCGGCGATGATCGGCTGGGCCGTGCCCGAACGCCTCAAACACGGCAAGGCCACGGGCGTCGGCGCCGCCACCGGCCTGGTCGCCGGGCTCGTCGCGATCACGCCGGCCGCGGGGTTCGTCACGCCGCTCGCGGCGATCGCGATCGGGTTGGCCGCCGGCATGGTCTGCTTCCTGGCGGTCGAGCTGAAGCCGCGCCTGGGCTACGACGACTCGCTCGACGTGGTCGGCGTGCACCTCGTGGGCGGCATCGTGGGGGCGCTCCTGACCGGCGTGTTCGCCAGCCTGGCCATCAACGGGGCCGGCGCGGACGGCAGCCTGGCGCAGGTCGGGCGGCAGGCCGCCGCGGTGGGCATCACGATCGCCTTCGCGTTCGCGGCGACGATGGTGATCCTGCGCGTGGTGGACTGGGTCGCCGGGTTCCGGGTGACCGAGGAGGACGAGGAGTCCGGCGTGGACCTGGTCGAACACGGCGAGCTCGCGTACCTGTTCCGCGAGCGCGACCGGACGCCCGGACGGGCCCCGGCCGATCTCGGCGAGGCCGAGCTCGGCGCGTTGCGCGAGCAGCTCGTGCTCGAGGCCGCGGCCCGGGTGCTGGACTCGATCAAGTCGGAGTCGGAGACCGAACGCGAGGAGACGCGTTCGGAGACCTAACCGGTGCTCTGCAGGCCGGCCGCGACGCCGCTCACCGTGATGGCGACGACGCGGCCGGCCTGCTCGTCCCCGGCGCGAGCCTCCCGCAGGAACCGCGCCTGGAGGAACGAGAGCGCATCGACGTAGGGGTTTCGGAGCTCGATCCCCCGGCGCCGCACGGGTCGGTGCGCCAGGGGCGCGTCCACTTCGGCGACGCGCAACACCAGATCCAGCGTCCGGTCGAACTCGTCCAGGACGTCGAGCGCGATCGAGTCGTCGCCGGCGGCCTCGAGCGTGGACTGGGCCACCACCCGGTCGGCCTTGGCCAGCGACATCTGGACGTTCTCCAGGAACGAGGAGAAGAACGGCCACCGCCGGTTCATGTCCCGCAGGCGCCGGAGGCCGCCGGGGCCGCGGGCGACCTCCTCGAACGCCGTCCCCACGCCGTACCAGCCGGGCAGCGCCACCCGGGACTGCCCCCACGCGAACACCCAGGGGATGGCTCGAACGTCCTCCAGGTCCCGGGTGGCCGGCCGTCGGGCCGGGCGGGAGCCGATCGGCAGCCCTTCGATCTCGCGCATCGGCGTGGCGTTGTCGAAGAACGGGACGAATCCGGGGCGTTCGATCAGCGAACGCCACTTGCGCTCGGAGACGTCGGCCATCTGCTGCGCGAGCGGGCCGAAGGTGCGCCAGCACCGCTCGCCCTCCGCTCGATGC
>DASUTU010000034.1:0-25299 GCA_036374435.1 Actinomycetota bacterium
CCGTCCCGGCCGCGAACGACCAGACGGCACACCGTTCGTTCGGCCAGGGGGTCGAACGAGACCATGGACAGCGGCGGCTTGAGCGCGCCGAGCATGCCCTCGATCAGGCCGCGATGGATCGAGCAGACCAGCAACCGATGATCGTCGAGCAGGTCCCGGAACGGGCAATCCCGGAGCGACACCTCGACGGTCCCCTTGCCCGCCCGACGGAACCGGGGATCGAACCCCGCCTGCGCCATGGCCTCCTGCAGCACGGCGAGGTTCCGGCCCGCCGGGAGGCGGGTCCCCGGTTTCGGGCCACCCTGGATCGCCAGGTACTGGCCCCACTCGCGGGCGAGCGCGGCCGCACGTTCGCGGCCCCGACCTCCGGAGACCAACCCCGCGAGGATCTCCGAGAGGAGGCGGTAGTCCCGGCCCTCGTGCCGGTCCCGGTCCACGGACGCGTAGAGTGTCTGGGGCCGGCCGACCGTCGAGGAGCCCTTCCGCGACTGGCGCCGGACGAGCCCGGCGTCCTCGAGCCGTCGCAGGTGCGGCCGAAGCGTGTTGGGGTGCAAGGCCAAACGGGTGGCAAGCTCTCGCACGGCCACGGGTCGCCCCGATAGGCGCAGATAGCGGTAGAGGCGGAACCGGGTGTCATCGGCGAGGGCCTTGTGCACCTCGATCGGGCCGGGCTCACGCGCCGACATCGACGCACCTCGGCCCGGGACGTACCATGAGACTAAGTACGGTTCGCACGGTCTCAATCAGGATAATCCGGAGGTTCCCCGCGTGATCACCGAGGCCCAGGTTCGAGAGGCGCTCCGTGGCGTGAACGACCCCGAGATCGGCCGCCCCATCGAAGATCTCGGGATGCTGAAGGGCATCACCGTGGACGGCGACACCGTCAAGGTCGACGTGTTGCTGACGATCGCCGGGTGTCCGCTCCAGGAGCGCATCACCGGCGACGTGCAGACCGCCCTGGCTCCGCTCGGGGTGACGTCGGTCGACGTCCGGATGACGCCCATGAGCGAGGAGCAGCGTGCCGAGCTCGTCGGCAAGCTCCGCGGGACGGCACCGCCGGAGCAACGGACGTTCTTCACCAGCAGCGACACGGCCGTGATCGCGGTGGCGTCGGGCAAGGGCGGTGTGGGCAAATCGAGCGTCACGGTCAACCTCGCCGCCGCGCTCGCCGCCGAGGGGTATCGGGTCGGCGTCCTCGACGCCGACGTCTGGGGGTTCAGCGTCCCGAGGATGATGGGGGTGACCGGCAGCAAGCCGGTCGGGTTCAACGACATGATCCTGCCCCTCGAGGCCTACGGCGTGAAGATCATCTCGATGGGGTTCTTCGTCCCCGAGGAGACCCCGGTGATCTGGCGCGGCCCCATGCTCCACAAGGCGATCGAGCAGTTCCTCGGCGACGTGTTCTGGGGCGACGTGGACTTCCTGCTCTGCGACCTCCCGCCGGGCACCGGGGACGTGTCCATCAGCCTCGCGTCGTTCCTGCCGGGCGCCTCGATGCTCGTCGTGACGACCCCCCAGGAGGCGGCCCGGAAGGTCGCCGAACGGGCGGGCAAGATGGCCGAGCGGACGAACCTCCGGCCGGTGGGCGTCGTCGAGAACATGTCGTGGTTCGTCTGCCCCCACTGCGGCGGGCGCGAGCCGATCTTCGGCGAGGGCGGCGGGCGCGAGGCCGCCGAGACCCTCGGCGTCCCGCTGCTGGCGCAGGTTCCGCTCGTCCCGGCCGTGCGGGCCGGCGGCGACGCCGGCGTCCCGATCGTCGTGGCCGACCCGGAATCCCCGGCGGCGGAGGCGCTTCGGACCGCCGCTCGCGAGCTCGCCCGGGCCGTCAAGACCAAGGTGGGCCGGCCGCTGCCGCTGATGGCCACGCCGGGCGCCGCGGCCGGCGGCGGCCACGGCCACGCGCACTAGGGTTCGGCGCCGGCCTCGGCGGGTTCGTCGTCACCGGCCACGGAGCTCTGGCTCCTCATCGCCGACCGGGACCGGACGGCCCACGTCGACAAGATGGCCAGACAGACGATCGCGACCGTGAGCCCGGTCCACTGGCTCCCGGTCATCCCGAAGTACCTCTTGTCCACTCGGAGGAAGTCCTCGATCACGCGGGCGGTGCCGTACCAGGCGCCGAACGTCAGGGTCAAGACGCCGAGCCGCCGGGGGCGGCGGGACAACCCGTAGAGCGCGAGGAACAGCAGCGTGGCGAAGAACATGTCGTACATCGCCGTCTGGTGCACCCCGACGCCCGTCCCCAACACGTCGCCGGTCGCCGAGGTGAGCGTGGCCCCGGCGCGCGAGACCTCGAGCACCTGGCCGCCCTCCAGGGTCGTGCGGCAGACGTCGGCGACGCACCCGAAGCCCGCCGGGTCGCCCCCCTGGTACTGCCAGGCGAACAGCCAGCCGGTCGGTTTGCCTAGGTGGTCCCCGATGATCAGATCGCCGATGCGGCCGAACGCGATGCCGAACGACAACCCGATGACGGCCCCGTCCATCACCTGGAAGAACGAATAGCCGAACCGGCGGAACAACGGCACGTTGATCAGCACCGCGCCGGCCATGCCGCCCATGATGGTCAGCCCGCCTCGCCAGAGCGCCAGCATGTCGCCGATCGAGTCGAACTCCGAGTAGTGTCCGATCACGTAGAACAGCCGCGCGCCGATGATCGTGCCGATCAGCGACCAGAACACCATCGTGTTGATGTGTTCGACGCTCACGCCGCGTTTGGGGCCTTCGTGGGTGAGGATCCACGCGCCGAACAGATATCCCACGGCGATGCCGATGCCGTGCGGGCTGATCGCGAAGTCGCCGAAGAGATCGAGCCGGTCGAGGATCGGCCAGCCGATCGCGGACAACACGGGGGTCACGCCGCGCAGTCTATCGGCCGTCCCTCGAAACGGCCGCGGCCACGGCTTTGCCGAGCAGCACGCCCCCGACGACGTCCGAGGGGTAGTGCACGCCGACGTGGCTGCGCGAGGCGCCCACCACCAAGCCGAGGGCGTCCAGCACGGCTCGGCCGGCTCGCCCCGCCCCCAGCTCGCGGCCCGCGACCGTGGTGAAGGCCAGCAGGACGGCCGGATGGCTGCTCGGCCACGACGTCGCCCGCGGCGGCGCGATCAGCAGTCGGGTCCCCGGACCGTCGGCCACGTACGGCCGAGGCCGCGAGAACACCTTCTTCAGCGCCTGGCCGGCGAGCCACGCCGCACCGGCCGCGGCGAAGGCCCGGGTGGCGGCCCGGCCGCGGCCGGCGAGCCCGAGGGCCGCGGCGGCCCCGGCCGAGGCCCAGATGGAGCCGAGCTCGGTCACCCCGTGGAACACCGAGTCGGCCAGCGGCCCGCGGTCGCGGTTGATCGTCCGGAACAGCTCTCGGTCGAGCTCGCCCCCCCGTCCGCCGCCGCTCCAGGCGCCGACCGCGACGCCCGTCGCGACCAGCCCGGCGGCCCGCACCACTCGTCGAGCCCCCACGGAGCGCGATGATATGCGACGATCGGCCGGCCGCCGCTCGAGGAGAGGAGCCATGCGACGAGGTGACGATCTCGGTCCCGACGAAGACGAACGGGGAGATCGAGAGGGCCCGCCGGCACCGCCGAGGGCCGGGATCACGCCCCGGCAGGTGATCATCGCCATCCTGGCCATCCTGCTGATCGCCTTCGCCGTGGCCAACTTCAAGGAGGTCGAGGTCAACTTCCTCCTGTTCACCACCCGAGCTCGCGTGATCACGGTCGTGGTCGTCGCGGGGGCCCTCGGGTTCGTGATCGGCTACTTCGTGGGCCGGCCCAGTCGGGAGCTGCGCAAACGCCTGCGCAAGATCGAGGACTAACGTCGTCCGGTCTCGATCTCCCGCTTCTGGGCGACCGTCCCGCGTCGGAGAGCGAACCGAGCGCCGCCGACCAGCCGGAGGCTGCTCGCCGCCACGTTGCCGAGCGCCCCGCCGGCGAACCGGTATTCCACGACGTGTTCGAGACGGCTCCGGCCCCCGCCGAGCGGGTCCACCGTCGACGTCACGGTGGCGTCGAGCACCCCGCGGAGGTGGATCATCGCCCGGAACGGCGGATCCCACTCGCGGATCTCGGCGTGGATGGTCGCGGGTACCGCCATGAACCGCATGTCGACCGCGTACCGAACGCCGTAGGCGAGGCCGCCGTCGGGGACCCCTCGCACGGCGACGATGTGCCGGTCCCAGTGCGGCAGGTTCGCCGGGTTCGAGATCACCTCCCAGACGCGTTCGGGCGGGGCGTCGACGTCGACGGCGTACGACACGACGGTCACGGAGCGATCACCGTCCCACTCGTCCAGCCGTGCCACCACACGAACCGCTCGGGCCGCACGCGCACGATCGCGACGTCTTCGCCCTCCACGCTCGTCGCCGAGGCCACGGCGAGGGCCGACCGGGTCCCCGAGGTCAGCCGGCGAGGCACGTGGATCGTCGCCGGCCCTCGCACCATCGCGCCCAGCATGTGCCGGGCCCGCCAGGACGAGGGGCGGTCCATGCCCAACGCCACGGCGGGGACGCCGGCGCTCGGCGGCGCGGCCAGAGCCAGGGCCTCCTCGGTCGGCACGGCGTAGAGCGCGGCTCCCTGCGCGGTCCAGGCGGCGGGCAGGACGACGGGGCCCTCGGCGCCGAGCACGGCGAGCGCCGCCGCTCCGCCGCCCGGCAGCGCGTGCGCGACCTCCTCGGGCAGCCGCGCCAGGGCGGGCTCGCCGGCCCGTGCGGCGCGGAACCGCTCCCCCGTCGGCACCTCGGAGCGGGGCCACTCGCCCCACGTCCGAACCGGTCGGCCTGATCGGAGAAGGGCCAGCCGCCGGACGGCGAGCTCCACGAAAACGCGGCCGGGCGGCGTCCACGCCAGCGGCACGTGACCGGCGTCCACGGCGTACCCGGCGAAGAACCGGGCGTTCTTGCGCGTGAACCTGACCGCAGCCACCGACACGAACGGGGCGCGAAGCGCCGACCGAGTCCATGACGACGGGTCGAGCACGTCGTGCGCCGCGGCCTCGCCCGTGAACACGACCTCGTCCGGCCCCGCGCGCACCAGGCCCGCCACGCGAGGGTCGTCCCGCAGGGCCCGCGCCTTCACCGATCGACGCGAGGTCGTGATCCAGATCCGTCCGCCGGCGACCGAGAACACCGTCGGCGTGACGTGCGGGCCGAGCGGCGTGGAGGCCGCCACGTGACAGAAGTCCCCCCGATCCAGGACCGCTCGCGCCGCCTCCGGCAGCTCGTTCACGCCACCCGCTCCGCCCGACCCACGGGAAACGAGATCATCATCGCCGTCCAGGCCGCGTGCGACAGCAGCGGCGCCAGCACGCCGCCGGTCCACCAACCGAGCCATCCCCACATTGCTCCCCCCGCCACGGCGGCGGCCACCGCGGCCAGGTTCACGCTCGGCACGTTGACCACCACGTAGCCGAGCCACGTCACCAGGGCGGCGGTGATGGCCGATCCTCCCGCGACGTCCTGCTGGACCAACCCGCGCCAGAACAGCTCCTCGCCCGGGACGCCCACCACCACCGAGAGCGCCAGCGCCCATCCCAGCGGCCGGCCGCCCCGGTGCTCGTACATCGTCTCAGCGTGGCGCCGGAACGTTCGCCACGGCCGGGCGATGAGCACGAACGCGCGCGTGGCCGCGTACAGACCGGCGCCGGTGCCCACCCCGATCGCGGCCGCGAGCGCCGGATCCACGTCTGGGGACCACGGCGGGGGGCCCACCGCGAGCGCCGCCCCGCCCGTCGCGGCCAGGACGGGGATCGTGACGCGCCAGACGTCCATCTCGCGGAACGAAACGAACCACCAGGCGCCGGCCTGCGCGGCCGCCCCGACCACCACGACCACCGTCTCCATCGGCTCAGGGGAGGAAGCGGACCTTGGCGGCGAACTCCGCCGTCAGCGCCGTGATCACGGCGAGGTAGAAGAACCCCGTCGCGGCCTGGACGGCCGAAGCGCGGGGGCCACGGAGCGTGAGGCGGATCATCACGGCGATCAACGCCGTGGTCGCGACCATGCCGAGCGCGATCCAGGAGGCCAGCCCGGCCGAGGTGAGGAGCGGGTTGAAGGACGCGTCGGGTTCGGTGGGGCCGAAGCCGCCGGCCACCAGCGCCGCCGCCTCCAGGGCCACCCCCACGAGCAGGAGGTTCGTGAAACGGTTGATCGGCACGCGGGTGAGCCGCCGGTCGGTCAGGTACCAGTGGCCGAGCAGCAGGCCGTCGATCACCGCGCCGAGGAACGCCGCGCCGGCGAGCAGTTGCAGGAGCGCCACCCCCCAGGCGTCGTCGGCCGAGCCGGCCATCGCGACCAACAGGGCGATCGACACGATCGACGACGCCACCCCGACGACCCGGGCGGCCCCGTGCCGGCGCGTCAGGAGCAGCCCCACGCAGATCGCGAGCACCACCGACAGCGCGGCCGAGGAACGAAGCGACCACGACCCAGCGGCGTCGCCCTCGACCAGGCCGGCGGAGACCGATCCCCACACGGCCACGGCGAGCAGCAGCATGATCGACGCCGTGAGGGTGAAGAACCCTCGCTTCACCTCGTGCCAGAGCGGCGTCAGGAACAGCAGGACCAGCCCCCCGGCCACCGTCTCCGCCAGCACGAGCGCGGTCACGCCCGCCGGTCCCCTCACCCCGTCGTCCCGCGGCCGCCCATCGCGGCCAAGCCTACTCGCGGGGACGAGGTGCCCAGTCGATCGGCGATCGATCGGTAGGCTGGATCGGTGCAGGACTGGCGAACCTTCGACGACGTCGCCGAGGACTACGAGCGGATCCACGCCCCGCGCCTGGTCGAGCCGGCGCAGGACCTGGTGGCCTTCGCCGGCATCGGCCCCGGACAGCGGGTGCTCGACGTGGGCACCGGCACCGGGGTGGCGGCGAACGCGGCGCTCGGCGCGGGGGCCGACGTCGTGGGGGTTGACCACTCGATCGGCATGTTGCGAACGGCCCGGCGGAACCGCCCGGACGTTCGCGGGGTCGGCGCCGAGGCCATCGACCTGCCCTTTCGCGACGGGACCTTCGACGTCGTCCTCGGCAGCTTCGTGATCGCCCACTTCACCAAGGTCGAGACGGCCCTGTTCGACCTGCTGCGCGTGCTCCGGCCCGGCGGCCGGCTGGCGCTGACCGCCTGGGCCGACGCCGAAGACGAGCTGGCCCGAACGTGGCGCGAGCTGGCCGAGTCGGTGGTCCCGCCGTCGATCCTCCACCCGGCCATGTCCGAACGCCTTCCGGGACAGGAGCGGTTCCGCGATCGGGAGGCCATGGCGCAGACGTTGATGAAGGCGGGAGTGCGCAACGTCCGCACCGAGATCCGCCGGTATCGGTTCCGCTACGGCCTGGACGAATACGTGGACGGGTTGACCACGTGGGCCATGGGTCGGTTCCTCCGGTCGATGCTCGGCGAGGGCGGGTTCGACTCGTTCGTGGGGCGAGCCCGGGAGACGTTCGCCGAGCGATTCGCCGACCCCGTCAACGACTTCCGCGAGGTCATGTTCGGCGTCGGCGTGAAGCCGTAGGCCTCGGGTCAACCGAGGACGGAGCTCACCGCCGACTCGCGGTCGCCTGCGAGGTCACGTAGCGGACCAGGGTGCGCACGGGGATCCCCGTGGCGCCCTTCGGCCACACGTCGCCGGCGCGTTCGGCGAACGCCGGCCCGGCGATGTCGAGGTGCACCCACGGCACCTCGCCGACGAACTCCCGGAGGAACAACGCCGCCGTGATCGCCCCGCCGTACCGCTTGCCGATGTTCTTGACGTCGGCGACCTCCGAGTCGATCAGCCGCCGGTACGGCTCGTACAACGGGAGCTCCCACCCCGGTTCGCCGACGGCCTCGCCCGCCGCCAGCACGTCGCGGATCAGCCCGCGGTCGGTGCCCATCGCGCCCCACAGGTCCTCGCCGAGCGCGATCATGCAGGCGCCCGTCAGCGTGGCCGTGTCGATGATGACGCGCGGGTTCTGCTCCGCCAGATACGCGAGCGCATCGGCCAGGACCAGCCGGCCCTCGGCGTCGGTGTTCAACACCTCGGAGGTCTTCCCGTTGCGATGCCGCAGGACGTCGCCGGGGCGGATGGCCGAGCCGCTCGGCATGTTCTCCGACGAGGGGATCGCCGCGATCACGTTCACCCGCGGCTTGAGCAGGGCGATGGCGCGCATCGTCCCGAGGATCGAGGCCGCTCCCCCCATGTCGATCTTCATGTGCTCCATCTGCTGGGAGTCCTTGATCGACAACCCGCCGGAGTCGAAGGCGATGCCTTTGCCGGTCAGGGCGATGGGCGCCGACCGCCCACCGCCGGAATACCGCAGCTCGATCAGCCGCGGCGGGTTCACGCTTCCCTGCCCCACCCCCACGATGCCGCCGAACCCGCCCCGCTTGAGCTCGGCCTCGCTCCACACCTTCACGGTGAGGCCGACCTCCTTCGCCATGGCCTGCGCCTCTTTGGCCAGCTGGGCCGGCGAGAGGTCGATGGCCGGGGTGTTGACGAGGTCGCGGGCCCACATCTGCGATTCGGCCACGACCTGGCCGCGGGTCAGGGCCGCCTTGGCGCTGCGCGTGTCGGCGCGCGCCCCGCCCAGGACCTCGACCTCCTCGAGCGCCCGGCGCTCCCCGTCGGACTTGTAGCGATCGAACCGGTACGAACCGAGCAGCAGCCCCTCCACCGTGGCCTGCACCGCGTCCTCGAACGCTCGGCCGGCGATCTGCGGAAGGGTCGTCGCGACGCGGCGGCGCTTGGCGAGCTGGGGCGCCGCGCGCCCGATCGCCCGGCGGCACGCGTCGGGACCGGCGTCGCGACGGGGCCCCACCCCGAGCAGGAGCACCGCCAAGGCCTCCACGTCGTCGATCCCGGCGTTGGGGACCAGCAGGGTCTCGCCGCGTTTGCCCTTGTAGCCGGCCGCCTCGTACAGGCCGAGGAGGTCGATCGATTTGACGTCGCGGACGCCCGGTCCGGGCTCCGGGCCTTCGAACACGGGAAGGACGAGCACGTCCGTGGCCACGGAGGCAGCGGGTTGGCGGGAGAACGAGAAGGTGGGCACCGGGGACTCCTTCGTCGAGGCTCGGGCCGGAGTCTATCGGCTGGTCGGGCGGGGACGACGGCCCGGCCCGACGGGTACGCTGCGCCGCGTGGAGGCCCGCGACCTGCGCGATCTCGTGCACTTCGACGACGCCGGCCCTCGCCACGAGACGTTGTTCGAGGCCGACCGGCTCTGGTCGGAGGTGGTCTGCCTCGACCGCAACCAGAGCGTCGGGCCGATCTCCGACGTCGACTCGGACGCGATCGTGCTCGTGGTGGCGGGCAGGGTCGTGGTGCAGCTCGATCGGGCCCGCAAGCGGCGCGAGCAGTGGGAGATCACCCTCGTCCCGGCCGGTGCGGAGCTGACCATCACCAACGCCACCGCCGACGGCGCCGTGGTGTTGATCGTGGCCGCTCCGCCTCCGCCGCGGCGCCCCGTGATCACCGAGCCCTAGACGCCCGCGCCCGGACCGGGAGCAGCAGCGCCAACCCGAACGCCGCCACGAAGCTCGGCAGGCTCGCTCCGAGCCGGGAGCCGAACAGCGGGTAGGGCAGCGAGAGCCAGTCCGAGAGCACGGTCTCGACGGCCTCGACCCACCAGGCCGGCCCGGTCGCCGCCGTCCAGTGGTACACGACGAACCCGGCGATCCACGGGACCACCGCCGCCCAGCGGACGCCGGAGGCGCGGAAGATCGCCTCCTCCCCCAGGCGTCCCCGCCGGCGCACGAAGTAGTGGGCGGCGAAGACGCCGAACAGCGGCACGAACACCGAGCCGATCAGGATGAGGAACAGCTCGTAGCTCTCCATCGTGAACAGGAGCGCCAGGACGAACGCGATCGCGCCGACCGCGAGCACCAGCCCGCGCTGCGGCACGTCGGAGGCGACGTTTTGCGTGGACAGGGCCGCCGAGTAGATGTCGGCGAACGCGTTGTCGCTCTCCCCGACCAGCAGCGCCACTAGGACGAGCCCGCCCCCGGCCACCGCCACGATGGCCGAGCCGATCCCGACCGCGTCGGCGCTCGCGCCGGCCAGCGCCAGCAACACTCCGAGCGTGTAGAACCACACGTTCCCGATCAGGTAGCCGACGTAGGTCCCGGCCACCGGCCGCGACCCGGGCCGCGCGAACCGCGTGTAGTCGGCGGCGAGCGGCAACCACGACACCGGCATCACGATGACGAGGTCCACCGCGAGCCAGAACGGGAGGCCGCCCTGGCCGGGGAGGCGCCACAGCTCCCCGAGGTCGCCCGCCCGGAAGACCTCGACGGTGATCCACACGGCGGTGCCGACCAGCACGTAGATCGCGAACCGCTCCAGCCAGCGCCGGATCACCAGGATCGGGCCGCCGAGCGCGAGCCCCGTACAGACCACCGCCACCACGGCCACCCACAACGACCGGGCCTCGAACCCGAACAGCCGCGCCGAGGCCACGTTCGCCACCTCGCCCATGGCCCAGAACTCGACCGCCGTCCAGCCGACCAGCTGGAGGACGTTCAGCGCCGACGGGAGGAACGAACCCCGCGAGCCCAACACGGGGCGCAGGAGCACCATCGTCGGCACGCGTTCGCGCGCCCCCGCCATCGCGACGAGGGCGAGGGGGGCACATCCCACGACGCTGCCGATCGCGATCGCCAGGAGCGCCGACCCCAGTCCGAGCGCGGGGACGAGCAACGCCCCGGTGACCATCACGAGCAGGCCGACCGACAGGTCGCCCCACAACACGCCGAGATCGAGCCCGGACAGGACCCGGCGCTCGGGCGGAACGGGCCGGATCCCCCACACGGGCGCCTCGCGTTCGAGCACCCGCTCCAACCGGTCGGTGACCGTCGCCATGGCTCCCTCCGCCGGTATGAACCGGATCAGGTTCGTAGGGTCGCGGACCGCTCGTCCGCCTCTCAGCCCGGTGCGCCGGACTCCCCTGCTGTCGAACCGATGGTAACGCGGATCACAGTCCCGCGGCTTCGCCCGACCGGGGAAGGAGGGGTTTGGTCTCGGCCACCGATGCCACGAGCGCCAGGGCGGTCAGGAGCGGGACCGCGCTGATGGCGAACGAGGCGCGGTACCCGAGGTGTTCGGCCGTCCACCCCGCCAGCAGCGGGCCGAGCACCAGCCCGACGTCGCCGACGAAGCGGAACATGGCCACGGCGCTCCCCTTCAGCTCATCCGGCGTGACGTCCGAGAGCATCGGGGCCGGGGGCACGCCGGCGAACCCGCTCGCGGCCCCGTAGGCGCCCATCGCCACCAGGAAGGTCGTGGGGGACGAGGCGAAGCCCGTGACGACGCTGATCGCGGCGAGCGCGGCCAGGGACGGGATCAGGACGGCCCGGCGGCCGCGCCGGTCCGTGGCCTTCCCGGCCGGGTACAACACGACGAGCTCCACCGCTGTCACGACGGCCACCGCCACCCCGATCCCCCGCAGCGACAGCCCGACCTCGTCCCGACCGAACAGCGGGACGAGCGTGGAGAAGACGGCTCCGATCATCCACAGGTAGGCCCCGTTGGCGGCGAGCACGGCGGCGAAGGGGCGACTCCAGGGGAGCCGCCGCAGGCCGCCCGCCCGCGATTCCTCCACGGCGCGAACGGGGTTCCGGATGGTCCGGAGGAACAGGACGGCCGAGACGAAGCAGGCGACCCCATACGCGTGGAGCGGGCTGGCCAATCCGAGCCAGTCCGCCAGCACACCGCCCATCGGGCCGCCGGCGATGAAGCCCACGTTGAAGGCGCCGTAGTAGACGCTCATCACCCGTCCCGAGTGCTCGGGCGGGATCGTCCGGAGCAGGTACGAGAGCAACGCGGCGAAGAACAGGGCCGACCCGATGCCTCCGAGGGAACGCAGCACCAGGAGCGAGCCGAACGTCGGCGCCAGCCCGGCCGCGATGGACGACGCCCCGACGATGACCGTGCCGAGCGCCACCATGGCCCGTTCGCCGTGGCGGTCGATGAACCGGCCCACGAACGGACCGGACACGAGCCGGGCGAACGAGAACCCCGAGATCAACAGGCCGACGGTGGCCTCGCCGACGCCGAAGGACTTCGCGTAGCTCGGGAGGACGGGCGAGACGATGCCGAAGCCGAGCATCACGACGAACGTGCCGAGCATCGCCGCCCGGACCTCGGGGACCCGAAGGACACCGCGGATCCCGGGGCCGAGCTCGGGGACGCTCACGGGCCGCAGTGTACGAACCGCTTGCGCCGCCTCCCCTGCTGCCGTTGGATGACGCCGTGCCCGACGCCGCCACGGGGGCCGTCGCCGCCCCGAACCTCGCCACGCCGCCCGACGGCGCTCTCGTTCGCGGGAAGGGGCCCTGGGCGACCGAGTCCGGCGCCCCGACGGCCGTCGCCTGGGAAGACGGCGTTGTGACCTACGTCGGCCCGGCCGACGAGCTGACCGGGATCGAGCCCGAGTGGTTCGAGGGATGCACGATCGCTCCGGGGTTCGTCGACTGCCATACGCACGTGCCGTTCGTGGGGTGGCGGGCCGACGAGTTCGAGGCCCGGCTCGCGGGCCGCTCGTACCGCGACCTGCACGGCGAGGGCGGGATCTCGCGGAGCGCGCGTCTGTTCGCCGAAGCGTCCGACGACGAGGTGGTGGCGTTCTGCCGCCCGCTGCTCCAGGAGATGGCCGACCACGGCACGACGGCGCTCGAGCTGAAGACGGGATACGGGCTCTCCGTCGAGGCCGAGCTGCGGCAGGCGCGGCTGGCCCGCCGCCTGGCCCAGGAGGCGCCGCAGACCTGCACGGTGACCTTGCTCGCCTGTCACGCCGTGCCGCAGGACATGGGGCGGAACGACTGGGTCCGTGCGGTCCGCGACGAGCTCGTCCCGGCCGCCGCCTCCGAGGGCCTCGTGGACGCCGTCGACGTCTACGTCGAGGACATCGCGTTCTCGCTCGACGACCTCCGTTCGGTGGCCGAGGCGGCGGCGGCCCACGGGTTGCCGATCCGGTGCCACGCCGACCAGCTCGGGCCGTCCGGGGCGGCCGAGGCGGCGGTGGCGGTGGGGGCCCGCAGCGCGGACCACCTCAACCACGTCTCGGAGGCCGGCATCGAGGCGCTGGGCACGGCTCCCGCCACGGCGGCGGTGTTGCTGCCGACGTCCACCCTGATGCTGCGATCGGCGGCTCCGGACGCCCGAGCGCTGCTGCGGTCGGGCGCCGCGGTCGCCGTCGCCACCGACTTCAACCCCGGGACCTCGCCGGTGCTCTCCATGCCCGAGGCGATCGCGATGGCCTGTTCGCTCTACGGCCTGTCTCCGCTCGAGGCGCTCGCCGCGGCGACGTTGAACGCGGCGTGGGTCCTCGGCCTCGACGCGATGCACGGTACGCTCGTGCCGGGACGCCGAGCGGACCTGGTCGTCCTGGAGGGCAAGGGGTTCGGCCACGTTCCCTACCGGCCGGGGCACGACCCGGTGGTGCACACGTTCGTCGGCGGAAGGAGGGTCGGAGGGCGGTGAAACGCGTCGCGGTGCTCATCCCGGCACTCGTCGCCACCCTCCTGGTGCCGGCCGCCGCCTCCGCGCAGGAGGGGCCGGCCGAGATCACGCTCGAGGCGTCGGCCGCCACGATCGTCCATGGGGACGAGGTCCGGCTCTCGGGGACGGCCTCGGGCGCGACGGCCGGCCAGACCGTTCGGATCCTCGACGCCGCCTCCACCGAGGTGGGATCCGCCACGACGAGCGCGAACGGCTCCTACTCGCTCAGGCTCCGCCCCGACGGAACGACGACGTACCGGGCCGCGTGGGGATCGGCGTCGAGCGAGGAGGTCACCGTCCGGGTTCGAGCCGTGGTCGATGCTCGGATGAGCCCGGTGCGGCTGTTCGACGCCGTGACCGTTCGCGGGACCGTCTCGCCCGCCCGGCCCGGCGAACGGGTGGAGGTCGAGCTGCGTCGCGGCGGTCGCGTCGTCGAGCGGCGACGCGTCGAGATGGGGGCCGCCGGCGGCTTTCGAGCGACGCTCCGCGTGATGTCGCCGGGGACGTTCCGGGCACGGGTGACGTTCGAGGCCGCCGACCTGGTCCGGGGGACCGCCATCACCGGGGCCGAGGCGACGCCGCTCCCCACGGTGCGTTCGGGATCGCGCGGCATCTTCGTCCGTCTCCTGGAGGGCCGGCTGGCCGAGCTTCACTATCGGCTGGCCGGGGCCAACGACGGCGTGTTCGATCGCCGCACCGCAGACGCGGTCATCGCGTTCCACAAGGTGCAGCGCATGGCGCGGGTCGCGACCGTCGGTCCGGCGACCTGGCGAGCGCTCGCGGAGCCGCTCGTCCCCCGGGCCCGCCACGACTGGAAGGGGTTCCACTTCGAGGTGGACCAGACCCGCCAGGTCCTGCTCGCCGTCCGGGGGGGTGAGGTCACCGCGATCCTCCACGTGTCGACCGGGAAACCCAGCACTCCGACCCGCGACGGCGTGTTCCGGGTCGTTCGCAAGATCGCCGGCTACAGCCCCGGGCGGCTCTACTACCCGAGCTACTTCGACGGGAACCGAGCGCTCCACGGCTGGACCGAGGTGCCGACCTACGCCGCGAGCCACGGGTGCGTTCGCATCCCCTATTGGAACGCTCTGTGGGTGTACGGCCTGGCGGACTACGGCACGCGCGTGGCCGTCTACCACTGAATCGCGCTCCGGCGGTCGATCCGGCGAGTCGCCGCTCGTCGTGTCGGTGACCGCAGGAAGGGAGGATCAGGTGCGCTACCTGCTCTTGCTGGCCGGCGACCCCGCCGCCGAGGACTCGCTCTTGGGTGAGGACCGCCGACGGATCGTCGAGGCCCATCTCGCCCTCGTCGAGGAACTGCGGCGAGCGGGCCGGCTCGTTGCGGCGGCCGCCCTCGATCCGGCCGGCGCCCACGTGGTGGCTCCTGCCGAGACCGGGATCGCGACGGACGGCGTCTTCGCCGAGACCAAAGAGGTACTCGGAAGCTTCTACGTCGTCGACGTCGAGGATGTCGAGGAGGCACGGGCGCTCGCGGCGAGGATGCCGGCGTCCCCCGGCCTGCGCGTGCTGCTCGTCCCCGCGGTCGACGTCTGATCTCAGTCGAGCGCGCCGACGGCGCCCTCCGCCGCCTCGAGCAACGTGCCGTCCCCAACGAGCTCGGTCGCCGCGGCGATGTCGGGGCCGAGCTCGCGATCGGCGTCGAGGAACGCGACGCGCTCGCGGATCGCCGCCCGGGCCGCCGCGGTCCCGCGGGCCGGTTCGAGCGGCGCCCGCAGGTCGAGCGCCTGCGCCGCGACCAGCGCCTCGATCGCCACCACCACCTCCGCGTTCGCGACCACGTCCCTGGCGTGGCGGGCCGAGGTCATGCCCATGCTGACGTGATCCTCCTGCCCGGCCGACGAGTCGATCGAGTCCACGGAGGCCGGATGGGCGAGCGTCTTGCTCTCCGAGACCAGCGAGGCCGCCGTGTACTGGGCGAGCATGAAGCCCGAGTTCAGCCCGCTGTCGGCCACGAGGAACGCCGGCAGCTCGTTGTTGCGCGCCGGGTCGAGCAGACGGTAGAGCCGGCGTTCGGAGATGCTCGCCAGGGGGACGATCGCCGCCGCGAGCGCGTCCAGGGCCACGGCGACGGGCTGCCCGTGGAAGTTCCCCCCCGAACGAACTTCGCCGGACTCCGGCAAGACGATCGGGTTGTCGGAGACCGCGTTGCCCTCGACCTCGAGCACCGAGGTGGCGAAGGCGAGAGCTCCACGCGTAGCACCGTGGACGTGTGGTGCGCACCGCAGCGAATACGCGTCCTGCACTAGGTGGTGGCTCTCCCGATGTGAGGCGACGACCGCGCTGCCCTCCAGCAGGCGCCGAAGGTTCGAGGCCGAGGCCACCACCCCGGCGTGCGGGCGAAGTGCTACCAGCCGCTCGTCGAACACTCGGTCCGAACCCAGGGCGGCCTCGACGCTCATCGCAGCGACCACGTCGGCCGTCCGGCACAGCCGCTCCACGCGGTCGGCGGCGAGCGTGCCCACGGCGAGCATGCCCTGGGTGCCGTTCACGAGCGCCAGACCCTCTTTCGCCTTCAGCTCCAGGGGCGCCAGCCCGGAGCCGGCCAAGACCTCACCGGCCGGCCGGCGCCGGCCCGCGACGAGCAGCTCGCCGCGACCGAGCAGCGGCAGCGCGAGGTTCGCGAGCGGCGCGAGGTCTCCGGAGGCCCCCAACGAGCCCTGCTGAGGAACGACCGGCACGAGATCGCGGTTCAGCAACTCGACCATCCGCTCCACGACCTCGAGCCGAACCCCCGAATGACCGAGCGCCATCACGTGCGCCCGCAGCGCCAGCATGGCCCGCGCCTCCTCGCGCGAGAGCGGCTCGCCGACCGCGGTGGCATGGGACCGGACGATGCCGTCCTGGAGGGCGTCGGCCTTCGCGGGGTCGATCCGAACCGAGGCCAGGCTTCCGAGGCCGGTGGTCACCCCGTAGACGGTCTCGCCGGAATCGACGGCTGCCTCCACGACCTCCCGGGCGGCGCCGATGCGCTCGACCGCGGCCGCCGAAAGCGCAACGTCCGCCCCTCCTGCCACGGCCACCACGTCGCGGAGCGAGAGGAGTTCCCCCAGGAGGATCGGCACGGCCCGAACGCTACGGCGGGCCCGGCCGGGCGGCAACGTCGCGCTGATAGCGTGGTCCCGTGGCCGGTCCGTTCGACGACCTCGATCGCGACCCGGCACGGCCCGCGCTGCCACGGGCCGACCGGCCCGGCGGTCTGCGCGCGCTCGTCCGGGGTCTGCGGCGCCGGTGCCCACGCTGCGGCGGCGGGAGGCTGTTCGAGTCCGCGTTCCGGATCCGCTCCCGGTGTCCGCGCTGCCGCCTGCCGCTCGAGCGCGAGGAGGGCGGCTTCCTCGGGGCCATGGTGGTCAACTACGGAGCGACCGCGGCCGTCTGGGTGGCGTTGCTGGTCGTGTGGCTCGTGGTCGACCTGCCCGACGTCAACGTGCTGGGGCTGACGCTCGCGTCCATCGGCGTCGCGATCGTGATGCCGCTGCTCTTCTGGGGGTCGTCGAAGTCTATCTGGGCGGCGGTGGACTACCTCGTCTACCGAACCGATCCGGGATATGCCTCCGCGGAGGCCGTCGACCGCTCGAGCGGCAACGGCGGCCGAACGTGAATAGTGGCTGCTAATCGCTAGCGTTTGCGGGATGGCTTTCTGCCTGGCCGGAAGCACGTTCCCCGGAAAGAGGCGCGCTTCGCACCGAGCAGCAGATCTGGACGTCGGTAGAGGAGGCTGCACAGGATGCGCATCTCGACCAGAGACTGGCCAATGCGTCGCCCGTTCTCGCAGGGGATAGAAGGGCAGCCTATTCTCGCCACGGCAGGCGGATGCCGCGTTCCCGCGCCACCGCCAGCGCCTCCTCGTAGCCGGCGTCGGCATGGCGGACCACGCCGGTCCCGGGGTCGGTGGTGAGGACGCGCTCGAGGCGTTCGGCCGCATCGTCGGAGCCGTCGGCCACGACGACCATGCCGGCGTGGATCGAGTACCCGATGCCCACGCCGCCGCCGTGGTGCACGCTCACCCAGTGCGCCCCGGCCGCGGTGTTCACGAGCGCGTTCAGGATGGGCCAGTCGGCGATGGCGTCCGAGCCGTCCCGCATCCCTTCGGTCTCGCGGTACGGACTGGCCACGCTCCCCGAGTCGAGGTGGTCGCGCCCGATGACGATGGGGGCCGACAGGTCGCCGCTCGCCACCATCTGGTTGAACCGAAGGCCAGCCCGAGCGCGTTCGCCGTAGCCCAGCCAGCAGATCCGCGCCGGCAGGCCCTGATAGGCGACCCGGTCGGCCGCCAGGGACAGCCACCGATGAAGGGACTCGTCGCCCGGGAACAGCTCGGCCACGGCGGCGTCGGTCTTCGCGATGTCTTCGGGATCGCCAGAGAGCGCCGCCCACCGGAACGGCCCCTTCCCCTCGCAGAACATCGGACGGACGAACGCGGGGACGAAGCCCGGGTAATCGTAGGCCCGGCGGAACCCGCCCTCCCTCGCGCCGGCCCGCAAGTTGTTGCCGTAGTCGAACACCACCGACCCCTGGTCCAGGAACCCGACCATGGCCCGGACGTGTTCGGCCATCGAGCGGTGGGCGCGGCGCTGATACTCGGCGGGATCGGCGACGCGGAGCGCCTCGGCCAGCTCGACCGACAAGCCGGCCGGCACATACCCGCCGAGCGGGTCGTGCGCGCTGGTCTGGTCGGTCACGAGCTCGGCGCGAAAGCCGCGTCGCAGGAGTTCCGGGTGCACCTCGGCGCAATTGCCGACCAGCCCGATGGAGACTGCCTCACGCGCCGTCCGCGCCTCCTCGGCCCACCGGACCGCTTCGTCCGGGTCCGTCGTGTCCCGGTCGAGGTACCGGGTCTTGCGGCGGCGTTCGATCCGCGCGGGGTCGACCTCGACGCACAGCGCCACGCCACCGTTCATCGTCACCGCGAGGGGCTGGGCACCCCCCATCCCGCCGAGCCCGCCGGTCAACGTGATGGTGCCGGCCAGCGAGCCGCCGAACCGCTGCCGCGCGGCCTCGGCGAACGTTTCGTACGTGCCCTGGAGGATGCCCTGCGTCCCGATGTAGATCCAGGAGCCGGCCGTCATCTGCCCGTACATCGTCAGGCCGGCGTGCTCGAGCTCTCGGAACGTCTCCCAGTCCGCCCACTTCGGCACGAGCATCGAGTTGGAGATCAGGACGCGGGGGGCTCGAGGATGCGTCCGGAACACCGCAACGGGCTTGCCCGACTGCACCAGCAACGTCTCGTCGTCCTCGAGATCGCGGAGCGTCCGGACGATGGCTTCGAAGGCCTCCCACGACCGCGCCGCCCGGCCCGTTCCCCCGTAGACGACGAGGTCCTCCGGGCGTTCGGCCACCTCGGGATCGAGGTTGTTCATCAACATCCGCAAGGCGGCCTCCTGCGGCCATCCCTTGCAGGAGCGACGGGGTCCCCTGGGCGCCCGGATCTCGCGTGCGGCCACGGTCACCTCCCCCCGAATGATAGGCCTCGCCGAGACCGGCACGGCGAGAGGGGCGCCTCGCCGTTGCGCCCCGGCGAAGCGAGAGCTACCGTCCGGCCGGGAGGGCGCGCGTGATCAAGGTCCTGATCGCGGACGACGAGGCCGTGCTCCGAACGGCCCTCGCCCACCTGGTGAGCTCCGACTACGATTTCGATCTCGTCGGCGTGGCCAAAGACGCGGACGAGGCCATCGCGCTGGCGCAGGAGGTTCGGCCCGACGTCGCCCTGGTGGACGTGCGAATGCCCGGGGGTGGCGGGATGCGCGTGGCCGAGGAGCTGCGGTCCCAGCTCCCGGAGATCCGGGTGCTCGCGTACACGGCGGTGGACGATCGCGCCACCGTGGTTCGGATGCTGCAGGCGGGCGTCGTCGGGTACCTGGTCAAGGGCACCCAACCCTCCGAGATCCTCGCCGCGATCCGCCGGGCGGCCGGCGGCTTCCCCAGCGTCTCCCCCGAGGTCATGTCGGGCATGGTCAAGGACCTGGCCGAACAGCTCCAGCGTGAGGAGGTCGAAACCACCGAGCGACGGTTCCGGGTGGATCGGGTCAACCGGGCCATCGAGGGGGGCGGGCGGTCCATCGTGTTCCAGCCGATCCTCGAGCTGGAGGGCGGTCGGCTCGTCGGCGTGGAGGCCCTGGCTCGTTTCGAGGCCGAAGGGGAGCCCTGGCCGGTCGAACGGTGGTTCGCCGAGGCGGCCGACGAGGGGCTGGGGACGGAGCTGGAGCTCGCCTGCATCCGCGAGGCCCTGGCGGCCATGGACCGAATCCCTCCGGACGGGTACGTCTCGCTCAACGTCTCCCACCGAACCGCCGAGTCGAGGGATCTGCACGACCTGCTCCAGACCTTCGAGCCGCCTCGGATCGTCTTCGAGATCACCGAACACGAAGCCGTGGAGGACTACGAGCGGCTGACCGCGGCGCTCCAGCGCTTGCGAAAGGTGGGCGCGCGCGTCGCGATCGACGACGCCGGGGCCGGGTTCGCCAGCCTGCGCCACATCCTGTTGATCGCCCCCGAGGTCATCAAGATCGACGTCAGCCTGACCCGCAGCATCGACTCGGACCCGCGCCGTCGCGCCCTGGCGGCGGCCCTCATCTCGTTCGCCGAGGAGATGGGTATCGACGTCATCGCCGAAGGCATCGAGACGGGCGAGGAGAAGGGCGCGCTCCGGTCACTGGGAGTCCGTCTAGGCCAGGGCTATTACCTGGGTCGGCCGGCCCCGATCGACGAGGTGCTGCCGGCCGGGCCGTAGCGCTCGACGAAGAACCGGTCTAGGTGCCCCGACGGTCGATCGCCCAGGACGATCCCGGCGTCGACTTCGTGAAGCGCTTCATCTCGGTGGCGATCGCCACCGCCTCGGCGAAGTGACGGAACCCCCGGCGGGCCGTCGTCGCCACCCCGATCGACAACGACAGGAACGGGAACCGCTGCTCCTTCCCCTGACGGCTGGTGACGAGGATGTGGCCGAGGCGACGGTCCTCGTCGTCGTACAGCGCCAGCGCGGTCTCGTCGAACCGCCGGACCATCAGGTCCGCGATCCGCTCCGCATCGCCCGCGCCACAGACGACCACGAAGTCGTCCCCGCCGACGTGCCCGACGAAGGTGTCGGGCCCGCCGGCCTCTCGGGCCGTGTCCTGGATCAGGGTGGCCGTCGACTGGATCACCTCGTCGCCTCGCATGAAGCCGTAGTGGTCGTTGTAAGCCTTGAAATGGTCCAGGTCGGCGTACAACACGGCGAACTCGACGCCCGAACGCACCCGACTCTCGATCTCGTCCTCGATCCGGACGTTCCCCGGCAGGCCGGTCAGCGGCGACTGCTGCCGCATCTCCTTGGATCGCCGGAGCACCCTCCGGATCCGCGCCAGCAGCTCCGGCGTGTCGAAGGGTTTGACGATGTAGTCGTCGGCGCCGACCGAGAACCCTTCGAGCTTGTCGGCCGACAACCCGCGCGCCGTCAGCATGATCACGCTGACCGTCGCCGTACGGCTGTCCGCCCGGAGCTGCCGGGTGAGCTCGAAGCCGTCCATGTTCGGCATCATCACGTCGGCCAGGACGAGCTCGGGGCATCGCTCCCGGGCCATCTCCAGCGCCTGGAGCCCGTCGCCGGCCGCGCGGACCTCGTACCCCGCCGCCCTGAGCTCGATCTCCAGGAGCCGCGCGATGAAGGGATCGTCGTCGACGACCAGCACGGAGCCCCCGGCGGGTACCGCGGCTCGTGCGCTCTCTTCGTCGACGGACACCGGCACCGACTCCTTCGTTGACGATTCGGCAGCTTACCCCCCGGGCTGGAGGCATTCGAGCGGGGGCGGTTCGTGCGACGATGGGGCCGTATGGAGGTGCTGGAGTCGTTCCTGGATGCCGTGGGCGACACCCCGCTGGTCCGTCTGCGCAGGGTGACCCGAGGTCTACGGCCGACGGTGCTGGCCAAGCTCGAGCTGCTGAACCCCGGTGGCAGCGTGAAGGACCGGATCGGCCTGCGGATGATCGAGGCCGCCGAGCGGGCGGGCCTGCTGAAGCCGGGGGGGACGATCGTGGAGCCGACGTCCGGGAACACCGGGCACGGCCTCGCCATCGCGGCGGCGATCCGCGGCTACAAGTGCATCTTCGTCATGCCCGACAAGATGAGCCAGGAGAAGATCGCGCTCCTGCGCGCCTACGGCGCCGAGGTCGTCATCGCGCCGACCGCCGTGCCGCCCGAGTCCCCGGAGTCCTACTACCGCGTGGCCGACCGGCTGACCGAAGAGATCCCGGGCGCGTTTCAGCCGAACCAGTACTTCAACGAGGAGAACCCTGCGGCGCACTACGCGACGACCGGTCCCGAGATCTGGCGCCAGACCGACGGCAGGATCACCGCGTTCGTGGTCGGCGTGGGCACCGGCGGGACGATCACCGGCGCCGCGCGATACCTGCGCGAGCAGCGGCCGGACCTGCTCGTCGTGGGAGCCGACCCGGAGGGTTCGATCTACTCCGGCGACACGCACCCGTACCTCACCGAAGGCATCGGCGAGGACTTCTGGCCGAAGACGTTCGATCCGTCGCTGGTCGACCGGTACGTCCGCGTCTCGGACCGCGACGCCTTTCGGATGGCCCGACGGATCACGCGCGAGGAAGGCATCCTGGTCGGCGGCTCGTCCGGGACCGCCGTGGTGGCCGCGGTGGAGGTGGCCCGGGAGCTCGGGCCCGAGGACGTCGTCGTGGTGATCGTGCCCGACACGGGCCGGAACTACCTGTCGAAGCTCTACTCGGACGCGTGGCTCCTCCAGTACGGGCTCACCGAGCGGCCCGAGGCCGTTCGGGTGGAAGAGGTGCTCCAGACCAAGGCGGGAGAGGTGCCGCCGCTCGTCACGGTGAACGCCCACGACAAGGTCCGCCAGGCCATCGACGTGCTCCAGCGGTATTCGATCTCCCAGGCGCCGGTGGTGCGCGAGCCGTCGATGGACGTCGCCCAGTTCGTCGGCGGGGTCCTCGAGAACGCGCTCCTGGATCGGATCTTCCGCGACCGGGATGCCCTGCAGGCCGACGTGGCCGAGGTCATGGGCCCGCCGATGGCCATGGTGGAGTTCGACGAGCCGATCGAGGTGGCGTTCGAGGCGCTCCAGACCGGCCCCGCCGTGCTGGTCGTGAAGGCGGGGCAGGCGCTGGGGGTGCTGACGCGCAGCGACCTGCTCGAGTTCCTGGCCCACCGCCAGCGGCGCTGACCCGTGCGCGCCCTCGGGATCGACGTCGGGGTGCGGAAGGGGCTCGACCTGGTCCTGCTGGAGGGCCGGCAGGTGGTCGACACGGATCGGCGGGTCACCGTGGACCGGCTGGCGCAGACGGTCGAAGGTTTGAGCCCCGACGTCGTGGCGATCGACGCGCCTCCGGGATGGGCCTCGAGCGGCCGCTCCCGTCGCACCGAGCGCGAGCTCCGCTGGTTCGGCATCCAGTGTTTCAACACCCCGTCGGACTCGCGGATGGGCGACCACCCCTTCTACGAGTGGATGACGGTCGGCTTCGCCGCATTCCACGCGATCGAAGGCGCCTTCCCTCGGTACCGGGCGGGATCGGTGCGGGGCACGGCGATCGAGGTCTTCCCGCACGCCAGCGCCGTGGTGCTCGCGGGATGTCTGCCGCCCAAAGGGGTTCGCCCGCACACGTGGCGGCGGGAGGTGCTCACATCCGAGGGCATCGACGCCCGGCCGCTCCGGTCCGCCGACCAGGTGGACGCGGCCCTGGCCGCGTTGACCGGCCGGTACGCGCTCGAGCGCCGGTTCACCGCGCCGGGCGATCCCCGCGAGGGACAGATCGTCCTGCCGGCCGCGACGCTCCCGGCGCACCCGTATCGGCGAGCCCGGCCATCCGGGGAGGGCGACGGGCAACCTTCCCTCCCGGGCATGTCGGCGTGCGCCTGCGGGGATCCGCAGTGCCGGGCGATGACCGCCCGGGAGTTCGCGCCGGGCCACGACGCCAAACGGAAGTCGGCGTTGTGGGCGCTGGCCCGCTCCGGCCAGGAGGCCGTCGACGAGCTACGCCGGCGACGATGGCAGCTGCCCCCCGAGATCCGATGACCACCGACCCGAAGGACGAACGCGACATGGACGAGACGCGGTTCGAGACCAGAGCGATCCACGTCGGCCAGGAGCCCGACGCCGAGTTCGGCGCGGTCAACGTGCCCATCTACCAGACGTCGACCTACGCGCAGCCCGCCGTGGGCAAACCCAAGGCCTACGACTACGCGCGCGGCGGCAACCCCACGCGCGAGGCGTTGCAGCGGGTGCTCGCCTCGCTCGAGGGCGGGCGGCGGGCGCTGTGCTTCTCGAGCGGCCTCGGGGCGACGACGACGCTGCTCATGACGCTCCGGCCCGGCGACCACGTGGTGCTCGGCGACGACGTCTACGGCGGGACGTACCGGCTGCTCGCTCGGGTGATGGCGGACTGGGGGCTCGCCTTCGACGCGGTGGACCTGGGCGACGAAGGCGCCCTGCGTTCGGCGTTGCGCCCGGAGACCGCCATGGTATGGCTCGAGACGCCCACCAACCCCCTGCTCAAGATCGTCGACATCGAACGAGCGGCGGCGATCGCTCACGAGGCCGCGGCCACGTGCGTCGTGGACAACACGTTCGCCACGCCGTACCTGCAGCGGCCGCTCGAGCTCGGCGCCGACGTCGCCGTCCACTCGGTCACGAAGTACCTCGGGGGGCACTCCGACCTGGTCGGCGGGGCGATCGTGGCCGACGACGAGGAGCTGCTCGACCGGCTCACGTTCCTCCAGAACGCCGTGGGCGCGGTCCCGGGCCCCATGGACTGTTACCTCGCGTTGCGAGGGGTGAAGACGCTCGCCGCGCGCATGGAGGCCCACTGCACCGGCGCCGAACGGGTGGCCGAGTTCCTGCGCGCCCATCCGAAGGTCTCCCGCGTCCGGTACCCGGGCCTCGAGGACCACCCGGGCCACGACGTCGCCCGAACGCAGATGCGGCGGTTCGGCGGGATGGTGAGCTTCGAGGTCGGCTCCCCCGACGAGGCCGTGGCCGTGGCAGAGCGCACGGAGCTGTTCTTCCTGGCCGAGTCCCTGGGCGGGGTGGAGTCCCTGATCGAGGTTCCGGCGCCGATGACCCACGCCAGCGTGGCCGGCTCGCCGCTCGAGGTCCCCGACACCTTGATCCGGCTGTCGGTCGGGATCGAGCACCCGGACGATCTGACGATGGACCTAGAACGGGCCCTGGGCGTCTGACGGCCCTTCGGCCCCACCGGCGGGGGCCGTTCGGTTCCTCAGGCCGATCTCGGAAGCACCCGACCATATCCATGGATGTCCAGGTTGCCCGTTCGCGCGCGTGCCTTCCTCGGCGTGTCCGTCGTCGTGCCCGGCGTCTACCTGTGGCTTCCAGAGTCCGTGATGCCCTTCACGTACGACGTCTTCGGCCTGACGGCGTTGCTTCGAGATCTTCTTCGCTCCTGGCCGGGGCACGTCGATCCACGTCGAGGTCCCGTTCAGGAGCGCTGCGTGAGCGGCCTCCGGCGCGTCCTGATCGCGGACGACGAGCCGCTGATCCGAGAGACCCTCGCCGATCTCCTGGTGGAGGAGGGCTTCGGGGTCGTGGGAACCGTGGCCGACGGTGGCGCAGCGGTCACGGCCGTTGGCGAGCTCGAGCCGGAGGTCGTCCTGATCGACGTTCGGATGCCGGTCATCAACGGGATCGAGGCGACGCGGCGGATCGTCGAGTCGCGGCCAGACACGGTGGTGCCCGACGCGCCTAGGGGATCACCAGGTCGCCGTCGTCCCGGGCCAGGCTCACCGACCGGATCCCGGCTGGGCCCTCCACCACCCGGACCGGGAGCTTCGCCTCGCCGAGCCATTCCTTCAGCCGCCCCG
>DASUTU010000035.1:0-22093 GCA_036374435.1 Actinomycetota bacterium
GAGCTTGACCCGCCGTTCAATCGCGTGGAAGGATGCCGCGTCAACCGACGGCATGGGAGAGGCGCACGGTCATGGCCAACGTCTACGACGCGATCGTCATCGGGGGCGGACACAACGGGCTGATCAGCGCGGGGTTCTTCGCCAAGGCCGGCGCGCGCACGGTCGTGCTCGAGGCCCGGGACAAGACCGGCGGGGCCGCCGACACAAGCAGCCCGTGGCCCGAACACCCCGACTTCCGGGTCACCACCTACTCGTACGTGATGAGCCTGATGCCGCCGACGGTCATCCGCGAGCTCGAGCTGGAGAAACACGGGTACAAGGTCACGCCGTTCGGCCCGTATTACCAGGCGTATCCGGACGGCCGCGCCATCAAGCTCTACGCCGACGACGCGAAGAAGAACTACGAGTCGATCGCACAGTTCTCCAAGAACGACGCCGAGAACATCACGAAGTGGGACGCGTGGCTCGCCGGCGTGGCCGACGTGCTTGGCCCGCTGCTCCTGCACGTCCCACCGCCGGTCGGCTCGATGAAGATCAAGGATCTGCTCGAGCAGCTCCGGGTGGCGTGGCGCGCTCGCGGGCTCGGCGTTCGCGGCGTGGCCGACGTTACGAAGCTCTTCACGATGAGCGTCACCGACCTGCTCGAGGAGTGGTTCGAGTCCGACCCGGTGAAAGGCATGCTCACCGTGAACGGCGTGATCGGCACGTGGGCCGGCCCGGACTCACCGGGGACGGCGTACGTGATGCTTCACCACTCGATCGGCGACGTCGGCGACGGGCACCTTGGCTCCTGGGGGTACCAGGAGGGCGGCATGGGCGGCGTGTCCGACGCTTGCCGCCGGGCCGCCGAGTCCTTCGGGGCCGAGATCCGCACGAACGCGAAGGTCGCGAAGATCCTGGTGCGCAGCGGCCGCACCGTCGGGGTGGCCCTCGAGAACGGCGAGGAGCTCCGCGCGCCGGTGGTCGTGACCACCGTCCACCCCAAGATCGCCTTCCTCGACATGATCGACCAGGCCGATCTGCCGGCCGACTTCGTCCGCGACATCCGCAATTTCCGCACGCGCAGCGGCGTGGTGAAGATCAACTTCGCCATCAGCGAGCTCCCGGACTTCATCGCCGACCCCGGCAAGGAGCTCCAGGACCATCACACCGGGTCGGTCGAGCTCTGCTTCAGCCCGGAGTACGCGGAGAAGGCGTTCCAGGACGCCCACTTCCTCGGCAAGGCGTCGGAGCGGCCGTTCGTGGACGGCGTGATCCCGACCACGCTCGACAAGAAGCTGATGCCCGAGGGTGTCCACAACTTCTCGATGTTCACCCAGTGGGTGCCGGCGGACTGGGTGAGCGAGCCGCATCGCAAGGAGCTCGAGGCCTACGCCGATCGGATCGTGGACCTGTATACGGAGCTCGCGCCGAACTTCAAGTCGAGCGTGATCGCCCGCCAGGTCATCGGGCCGTACGACATGGAGCAGGAGCTCGGGCTGATCGGCGGGAACATCTTCCACGGTGAGCTGTCGGTGGACCAGCTTTTCCACATGCGGCCGGCGCCCGGCTACGCCGACTACCGGACGCCGATCCGCGGCCTGTACCACGGCTCGAGCGCCACCCACGCCGGCGGCGGCGTCTGCGGCATCCCGGGGTGGCAGGCGTTCCGCCAGGCCAAGAAGGACCGCGCCGTCACCAAGAAGTAGCCTCGCGCCATGTCCTCGCCGGAACCGGGCTCGTCGCCCGACGAGCGTTCGCCGATCGAGCGCCTGCTGGAGGCGCGGTCGGTCGCCGTGATCGGCGCGAGCGGCCGCGAGGGCACTGTCGGCCACCAGACTCTGCTCGAGCTCCGGAAGGGCGGGTTCGACGGCGTGGTATATCCGGTGAACCCGAAGTACGAGGAGCTCGGCGGGCACCGCTGTTACCCGTCGATCGCCGAGGTCCCGGGGTCGGTCGATCTTGCGGTGATCGCGCTGGCGAACGAGCAACTGGAGGAGACCCTGGGCGACTGCGCAGCGGCCCGGGTCGGCTCGGCGGTGGTCTACGCCAGCGGGTTCGAGGAGCCGAGGCCCGACGTCCCACCGCTCATCGAACGGCTCTCGGCCATCGCGCGCGAGGCCGGCATGGTCGTGTGCGGCGGCAACTGCATGGGGTTCGCGAACCAGGAGGCGCGCCTGCGCGCAACCGGTTGGTACCTGCCCGAGCTGCTCGATCCCGGACCGATCGCCCTGGTCAGCCACTCGGGCTCGGCGTGGGCGGCGCTCCTGCACAACCAGCGCGACCTCCGGTTCAACCTCGCGGTCTCGTCGGGGCAGGAGTTCGTCACGACGACCGCCGACTACGTTCGGTACGCCCTCGGGCGCGAGTCGACGAAGGCGATCGCTCTGTTCATCGAGACCGTTCGCGACCCGCAGGCGTTCCTCGAGGCGCTCGACCTCGCCCGCGAGCGCGATGTGCCGGTGGTCGCGCTGAAGGTCGGGCGCGAGGCGCTCACGCGGAGGATGGTCACGGCGCACTCGGGCGCGCTCGCCGGCGAAGACGGCGCGTTCGAAGCGGTGTTCGAGGCGTACGGCGTCCACCGTGTGGAGAGTCTCGACGAGATGGCGGACACGCTCGCGTTGTTCGTGGCGGGTCGACGCGCAGGCCCCGGCGCGCTGGCGAGCGTGCACGACTCAGGCGGCGAACGCGCCATGCTGGTGGACGCCGCCGCGACCGCCGGAGTGCCCCTCGCCGAGATCGCCGACGAGACGGCGACGCGGCTCGAGGCAGTTCTCGACGAGGGGCTGTTGCCGGTGAACCCCCTCGACTTCTGGGGGACCGGCCGCGACGCGAAGAACGTGATCGTCGAGTGCGAGCGCGCTCTCCTCGCGGACCCGGACGTGGCAGCGCTCGCGTTCACGGTGGACCTCACCACCGAAGACGACGCCGACGAGGGCTACATCGCGTCGTTCCTCGAGGTGTGGCCCGACACCGACAGGCCGATGGCGATGGTGTCGAACCTGGCGTCGGGGATCGACCGGCGAGACGCCGCGCGCCTGTACGAGGCCGGCGCGCCGGTGCTCGAAGGCACGGCGACGGGGCTCGCGGGCTTCCGTCATCTGTTCGATCACCGTGACGTCCGAGCGCTACCCCCGCTCACCGGCGCGTCGCCGGTGACGGACGCGGTGCGCGATGACTGGGGGGCACGCCTGGCGGGCGGCGAACCGATGGACGAGGTGGAGGCCCTCGAGATGCTCTCGGCCTACGCCGTTCCGGCGACGCCGTCGATCCGCGTGTCGAGCGCGGACGCTGCGGCCGCCGCCGCCGCGCACATCGGCTACCCGGTGGCGGTCAAGACGGCGATGCCCTCGATCGCCCACAAGTCCGACGCCGGGGGGGTTCGCCTCGGCGTCGAGGACCCCCACGCCTTGTCTCGGGCGTACGCGGAGCTCGCGGACCGGCTCGGCCCCTCGGTGACCGTGGCGGGGATGGCCCCGCCCGGCGTCGAGGTCCACCTCGGCGTCGTGCGCGACGAGCAGTTCGGCCCACTGGTCCTGGTGGCGGCCGGCGGCGTCCTGGTCGAGGTGCTCCGCGACCGCCGGCTGGCGCTGCCGCCACTGGACGAGGCCCGGGTCCGACGCCTCCTCACCAAGCTCCGGATCCGCCCGCTGCTCGACGGCGTACGCGGCGCCCCACCTGCCGACGTGGACTCCCTGGTCCGGGCGATCGTCGGCCTGTCGTGGCTGGCCCACGACCTCGGCGAGAACCTCGAGGCGCTCGACGTGAACCCGGTGATCTGTGCTCCGACCGGGTGTGTGGCCGTCGATGCGCTGGTCGTGGCCCGCCGTTAGCTACGGGCCGCCCTGGACGAAGTGGCTCTCGTCGGGCTCGGTGTCGGCAGGCCAGCCGGGATAGTCCTCGCCGGGGAACTCCCAGGGTGTGCCGTAGCAGTTGCCGATCTCCCGCAGCGGCTGAACATCCGTCCGCGGGTCGCGCGAGAAGTCGAAGACGTGCTCGAAGTTGTGCCCGAGCTCGATCCGGGGCGTGAGGTAGTCCAGGCCCCAGTTGTCCGCGACGAACTTCAGCGGGGTGGAGAACTCCGCCACCGCGTCGTCGACATAGCCGCGGCGGGCGTACGGCGAAACGACGAGCGTCGGCACGCGGAACCCGAGCTCGCCGCCGTCCTCGTGAAGCGGCGGCACCACGTGGTCGTATAACCCGCCCCACTCGTCCCACGTGATGAACAGGGCCGTCTGCTCCCACCCGTCGGTCTCCATCACGGCATTCACGATCCCGGCCAGCCAGTTCTGCGCGTGGCACGTGCTCTCCGGCGGGTGGTCGGAGAGCTCGAACCTCGGGGTAACCCAGGTGACGGCGGGAAGCTGCCCGGCGCGGATGTCCTCGACGATGCGATCGACCGGACGGATCGTTTCGTCCCGCCACAGGTCGGTGTGGAACACCCCCGAGATGCCGTTCAGCGCGTTCCAGAAGTAGCCGGACTGGTGCTCGCTCGCCGAGTAGTAGGCCCAGCCGACGCCGGCCTCCTCGAGCTGCTGGGGGACGGTGCGGAAGTCGAAACAGGTGTCGTGCTTCGAGAGGTTGCCCTTGTCGTCCTTGACGAGGACGAACACGTTCTCGCCGTACGCGTCGCACCCCCACGACTTGAACCGGCGGCGGTCGTCGCCCTCCCCCTCGATGCGCGTCTGGATGTTCTCCGGGTTGTCCTGGGTGCCACCGGCCTGTCCCGCCACGAAGTAGAAGTGGTTCGGGTAGGACGGCCCGCCGAACGAAGCGAAGAAGTTGTCGCAGAGCACGTACTCGCGGGCCAGATCCCAGTAGACGGGGACGCGCTCGCCCTCGAAGGCCGTGTACGCCCAGGGATCGCCGAACTGCCCCACCCCGAACCCGTCGTACGCCCCGCCGTTCACGTTGTTCAGGTGGGCGGCGCGGTCGTGGGGGAGGTCGCCGGGGAGCCAGTGAGGCGCGGGCAACAGCGGAACCTCCTGGCCGAACTTCACGCCGGTGGTCGCGCCGGTGCCGCCGGGGAACCGGCCGAACAGGTTGTCGTAGCTGCGGTTCTCGAGCATCACGTACACGACGCGTTTGACCGGCCACCGGGTGTCCGTCGCGACCGCGGAGGCGGTCGGGGTCCTCGATACGACCGGCGCCGCCCGACCCCCGCCGGTGCACGCGTACAACGTGGCGCCGGCGAGCGCCAGGCCGGACGTCCGCAGGAACGACCGCCGCGACAGCGGCGGGAGGCGATCGTGCTCGGGGCGCTCGTACCGCGGGTCCGGGTCGCGCGAGCGCGGCTCGTCGGGGTGCGGGCGCTCCACGGCTGAGGACCCTACCAAGGATGTATCGTTTCGAGGCCCGCTTCCACCGGAGACCCATGCGAACGCGCACGTTCTCCATCACGCTCGCACTGTTGATCGCAACGGCGCTCGCGGGCTGCACGGACGGGGACGACCTCCCGGATGACGCTCGGTCCGAGGCGCCCCCGATCTCGCCGGTGGAGAGCCCCGACGGAGGAGCCACGCCCACGCCGCCCGCGCTCCCGGACGAACCGCCGCCGGGCCGGGGGGAAGCCACACTCAGTTGCGTGAACGGGTGGGTGCGACCGCCCGAGGACTCGCCCAGGTTCCGGCAGCCGCTCGGGATCATCAGAAGGACCACGGGCATCGAGGTTCCGCTCGAGGTGGTCGACATCCGCTACTTCGAGGGACCGGAGTCGCCGCCGTCGGAGCAGGGCTACCTGCAGGTCGTCCAGCGCTGGTACGTGAAGCTGTACGCGCCGGACGACCTGTCCTTTCAGGGGCGGTTCCTGGTCGAGGCGCGCCGGTTCGGACGGGGTCTCGCCGCGGTGGCCCCTTACGACACGAACGGGTTCACGTCACCCGATTGGATCGGGTTCCAGTACGAGAGCGAGGATCTCGAGTCGTTGAGCTACGAAGGTCTCCCCGGCACGTGGGCCGGCCGGCCCTATGACTTCGTCGAGGGCGGCGCGGGGCTCACCATCCCCGGGCTGCCCGAGGAGGTCGCGGGCTGCCTGGCCGATACGTAGTCGAGGTCAGCTCCCGACCAGCACGGCGGCGCCGACGGCCCCCGACAGGTCGCCGAACTCGGTTCCGATCACCGCGGGCGGCCGGTCCGGCACGAACAGGTGCGGGTGCATCTCGGCGGCGATGCGTTCGATGAAGGGCCGGCCGAGACGGTCGCCCAGCCCGCCGCCGACCACGACGGCCTCGAGCGCCAGCAGGTTCTGCACGGAGGCGATCGCGATGCCGAGCGCCCACACGGCGTCGTCGATCAGCTCGAGGGCCAGCTTGTCCTCGCGCTCGAGGGCGTCCGCGATCACCCCCGAGGTCAGCCGGGGCCGCCGCTTCTTCTTCATCAGATCGAACAGGACGGTCTTCCGGCCCTCCTTCACCAGGTTGCGGGCTCGGGCCTCCATCCGGCCGCGCCCCGCGTAGGCCTCGAGATGGCCTCGGCGCCCGTCCGAGCACATGCGCCCGCCGGGCTTGACCACCATGTGGCCGATCTCACCCGCGGCGCCCTGCCCCTCGTGCAGCTTTCCGTCGAGCACCAGGCCGCCGCCGACGCCGGTCCCGACCCAGACGGCGAGGAAGTCGCGATACGGGCGAGCGGCGCCCCGCGTCCACTCGCCGAGAGTGGCCACGTGGGCATCGTTCTCCAGTCGCACGGGCGCGCCGGTGGCCCGGGACACGAGCTCGGCGAGCGGCGTGGGCTCGGCGGGCTCCAGGCCGGGGACGTTGTTGGCGGTCGCGACGGTGCCGGCCGCGACGTCGACCGCACCCGGGACCCCGATCCCGATGCCGGCCACGTCGCCGATGCCGGAGCCGGCCTCGGCCAGCACCTTGTCCACGGCGCCGGCGATGGCGCGGACGAGGTCCTTCACCCCGGTGGTCGGGGTCGAGGTGCGGTGGGAGCCGGCCACCGACCCCTCGAGCAGGGCGGCGGCCTGGATCTTCGTCCCGCCGATGTCCACCCCCACGTGGAGGTCGCTCATGAGGTGGGCCTTCCCCGCTCCGGCGCGCCACGAACGGGCGTCACGGCCGCCGCCGTCCTCCGGCCTCGGGGGTCCAGGCGCGTAAGGCCGCGCGGGTGAGCACGAGCCGGACCACCAGGCTGACCCCGGCGGTCACCGCGACCGACCACAGGCCGAGCTCGGGCCGCCCGAGCAGCGCGGCGATCGCGATCAACAGCAGGCGGGCGTCCCGTCCGCCCAGCAGGAAGCCGATCCGACGTTCGGGTGGGGGAGGGATCCGCAGCGCGGCGATGCGGTCCTTGGAGGCCATCGAGAGCATGGAGCCGGCGGTGGCGGCGACGGCGAGCCCCATGATCAGGGCCGGGCGCTCGGTGGTCTCGATGGCCCACACGCCGAGGCCGGCCAACACCGCGGCGTCGGCGATCCGGTCCAGGACGCCGTCGAGCAGCGCCCCCGAGCGACTGGCTCGGACCTGCAACCTCGCGATCTCTCCGTCCACCCCGTCCAGCACCGACGAGAGGTGGACGAGCACCGCCCCGAGCACGGCCACCCCGACGCCGAGGCTCACGCCCGCCGCCACCGCCATCCCGAACGCGACGAACGAGACGACGTCCGGGTGGATCGGGAGGTGCGCCAGCCCCATCGACAGGCGCGTCGAGATCGGGCGGTTCAGGTAGCGAGAGACCGGGCCGTCCCCGTCTTTGGTCAACGAACGACGCAGCAGCCGCGAGACCCGCCGGAGGTCCCCCGGGGTGTCGACGTCCTGCCACCATGCCGATCGGGGAAGCGGGACCGCGGCCAGGGGGACCGACCGCGCGAGCTCGGTCACAGCGCCGGCCAGCGAGGCGTCGCCGCGGGCGGCGGCCCGCCGCTGCGCCTCGAATACCTCGGGGGTCAGCAGGAAGGCTCCGCAGTCGATCGCGGGGTCCTCGAGCTCTTTGGAGAAGGCCACCACGCGCTCCTCCCGGAGCTGCACCCGGGTCCCCTCGGCCCACGCCTCCGGATCGGGCTCGTGGTCCACGAGGACGCCCGGGCGGCCGGTCTCGGCGCTTTGCGTCAACGCCGAGAGGGCGCCCTCGCCGAAGACGTGATCGGTGGTCACGAGCAGGAACAGGTCCTCGCCGGCCACGTACGGTTCGGCGGCGGCGAGCGAGGCGCCGTTGCCGAGCTCCCAGTCCTCGGCCAGGGCGGCCTTCACGTGGCCCGGCGCCAGCCGGTCCACGACCGCCGCGACGGGCCCGGCCTGGTACCCGACCACCACGATCACGCGTTCGACGCCTTCCGCGAGCAGGCCGCGCACGGCGCGTTCGACCAGCGAGCGGCCCCCCACGCGCACCAGGGCCTTCGATCCCCCACCCGTCACGTCGTTCAGCCGTTCGGACCGGCCGGCCGCGAGAACGACGCCGACCTTGGCTCGGGCCGGTTGGGCCTCGGTCGACGGCGGAAGCCTGGGCCGCCCGGCCGAGGTGTCATCGAACAACGTCTCCGACATACGCCCCCCGCGGATGTCTGTGGCGCTACCGCTTCGCTTCTTGAGCGCTCTGATCGGGCCTAGGTTGTATCAGGTCCACGAACGCCGCCGCCCGGCGCGTTCGACCCCTCGATGGCCCGCCCCGTGCCCGGCCATCCCGTGAACGTCTCGGGGCCGCGTTTGCGCAGCTCGTTTCCGACGACGCTCCGCTGGATCTCCGAGGTTCCCTCCCAGATCCGGTCCACCCGGAGCTCACGCCACAGTCGTTCGATGGGTTGCTCGCGCATGTACCCGCGGCCGCCGTGGATCTGCACGCCGCGGTCCACCACGCGCCCCGCCGTCTCGGAGCAGACGAGCTTCACCGCGGACGCCAGGGCGTGGAGCCGCTTCCGATCGATGCCGCCTCGAGCCGCCTCCCACCCGACCCGGTAGAGCATGGACTTGGCCGCCAGGAGCTCGGCGGCCATGCCTGCCAGGGGGAACTCGACGGCCTGGAAATCGACGATGGGGCGTCCGAACTGCGTTCGGCCGGTGGCGAACTCGAGCGAGAGCTCGAGCGCCCGGGTCGCCGCGCCCACGGTGCGCGCGCCGATCATCAGCCGTTCCTCGACGAACCATTCTTTGGTGAGCTCGAGCCCCTGCCCGACGTCGCCGAGCACCGCGCCGGCGCCGAGCCGCACGTCGCGAAAGGCGAAGATCGGGTGTTCGAACACGAACGTGTGCATGTACTTCGGCGTCCGGACGAGCTCGACGCCGGGCGCGTCTTTGTCCACGAGGAACACCGTCGCGTTGGCCGGGTCGCCGTCCACGTGCGCGTGCACGAGGAAGAAGTCGGCCACGTCACCCGAGGTGACGTGCCACTTCTCGCCGTTCAGCACCCATCCGTCGCCATCGCGCACCGCCGAGGTCTTCACCATCGTGGGGTCCGAGCCGGCGCCCGCCTCGGTGATCGCGTACGCGTCCCGGCGTTCGCCTCGGGTCGCCGGCCGGAGGTACCGTTCCTTCTGCTCCACCGTGGCCGAGGCGAGCGGGATCGAGGGGCGCCACGGCAGGTCCCACAGGGCGCCGGTGGCCCGTCCCCACTGCTCCTCGACCAGAATCTGCTGGAACGGGTCGAGCCCCTGGCCGCCGTCCGCGACCGAGTGGTTGATCGCGTTGAAGCCGCGTTCGAGCACCGCCCGTTTGGCGGCGGCGTGGCTCTCTGGGGAGAGGCCGTCGTTCTCCTCGCACTCGTCCTCGAGGGGGAGCAGTACCTGGTCCGTGAACGCTCGAGCGCGCTCCGTCAGCCTCCGGTCGGCCGGCGAGAGCTCGAGGTCCACCGATCAGCCCGCCGGTGGGCAGGTCGATCCGAGGATTGCGGCCGTCCGACGGCCGGCGCGGATGTCCTGGTAACCGACCGCGAGGATCGTCCCGTCCGGCAACGCGGTGATGCCCCGCAGCGCGTCGGAGCCCGGGAGCGAGACGCCCTCCACGTTCGTCCAGCCCTCGCCGTCGAATCGCAACACGATCGACCGGGTCCGATCGCCGTCCTGCACGGCGCGGAGCCCCACCGCCCAGACGTCCTCGGCGCTCACGGGGGCCACGCCGAACAGCTGCTCGTCTGCCCGGATCGCGACCGTCTCGGTCCATTCGGTCCCGTCGAATCGCAGCAGCGGCTCCCCGACGGCCCAGGCGTCGGTCGCGGACAGCGGCGCGATCGCGTTGGCCGGCCCGCGGCTGCTGACGTCCAGCCGGGACCACTCTCCGAGGTAGCGGATCAGCAGCGGTTGGTTCCGCCGGTAGCCGGCGGCCCACAGATCGTCGGTTCCCACCGCCACGACGTCCAGGAGCGCGCTGCGGGCCTGGCCCACCGCCCCGCCGGGATCGACCTCCGACCACGTGGTGCCGTCCCAGTGCAGGATCAGGGACTCCTCGAGCAGCGCGGCGGGGTCCCCGACCGAGCCGACCGCCCACACGTCGCTCGGGGAGATCGCGGCGACGCCGTTCAGCACCCCGGCGATCTCGTCGGGCGGGGCCACCTCGAGCCAGTCCGTCCCGTCGAAGTGCACGACGAGTGGCAGGTCGCCGAACCCGCTCGCCGTCCTCCCGACGGCCCAGACGTCGTTCGGCCCGGAGGCGTCGACGGCGCGGAGCTCGTTGAACTGCGATCCGGGGTTCGGGCCCTCCTCGGCGGTCCACGCGATGCCGTCCCAGCGTTCGATGAGGACCGCGGTGGGAACCTCTGGGGCGCCGGACGCCCCCACCGCCCACGCCTCGGCGGAGGAAAGCGCAACGACGTCGTTCAACCAGTTCGACGCCTCACCGGGGTCGGCGGACTGCGCGACGTCGAACGCCGGGGTGCAGGCCGGCGGCGGCGACGGGGTGGGGGACGGGGTCGGCGTCACAGGCGGCGGGGATGCGGTGTCCCCGCCGGCCGTCATCCCGGCCACGATGCCGAACCCGATCGCCAGCGTCACCCCCGCGGCGATGCCGGCGTTGATCAGCGCTCGGCGCCGTAGCGCATCGATCACCAAAGCCGTTGGCGCTCCTGGGCGAGCCGACGTTTGCGGGCGTGCTCGCGCGCCCGGTAACCTCGGCCTCCCGTGGGCGCGTTCGAGCGGGACGTGATCATCGTTGGAGGAGGCCACAACGGCCTCGCCTGCGCAGCCTACCTTGCGAAGGGCGGGCTGGATGTGCTCGTCCTCGAGAAGCGGGATCTCCTCGGCGGCGCTGCGGCGACCGAAGAGCCGTGGCCCGGCTATCGCGTCTCGAGCGCGTCGTACGTGGTCTCGCTGATGCCGCCGAGGATCGTCCGCGAGCTCGACCTGAAGCGGTTCGGGTACGAGGTCTCGATCGTGTCGCCCGACTACTTCGTGCCGTTCGGCGACGGGACGTCGCTCACGCTCTGGGGCGACGTCGCGCGCGACGCGGAGAACATCGGCAAGCTGAACCGGGCAGACGCCGAACGGTACGTGGCGTTCGACCGCTACTTCGACCGGGTCGCGCGGTTGCTCAAGGACCTCTTGTTCGTGATCCCTCCGAACCTCAACCTGCGCGAACTGCCGAAGTGGGCGGCGACCGCCGGCCGCTTCCGCAAGTGGAGCGGCCGCGACGTCCACGAGGCCGTGCGCCTGTTCACGATGAGCGCGGCGGACTTCCTCGACGAGTGGTTCGAGGACGACCGCGTCAAGGGCGCGCTCGCCACGCAGGCCATCATCGGCGGCTGGTGCGGACCGATGACGCCGGGAAGCGCGTACGTCCTCATGCACCACTGGATCGGCGAGGTCGGCGGCCATCCAGGAGCGTGGGGATGGGTCCACGGCGGGATGGGCGGCGTTGTGTCGGCGATGGCGCGTTCGGCGGAGGCCGCCGGGGCCGAGCTGCGGACCGGCGCGGAGGTGGAGCGCATCGCGATCAACGCCAGCGGCCGGGCGGTGGGGGTCGCGCTCGCCGACGGAACGTTGATCCGCTCGCAACGCGTCGTGTCCGGCGCCCATCCGGTGACGACGTACCTGTCGCTGATCGGGGAGGAGCGCCTGCCGGGCGACGTGGTCCGCGACGTGAAGCGGTACCGGACACGCTCGGGCTCCGTGAAGATCAACGTGGCGCTCTCGGACCTCCCCGAGTTCCCGGCGTGGGAGGGACCGGAGACGCTGCACACGGGGCTCGTCGCGGTGTCGCCGTCGATCGAATACCTCGAGCGCGCCTGGGACGACGCGAAATACGGCCGGATGTCGGAGGAGCCCTATCTCGAAGTGGTGTTCCCGACGGCGCACGAACCCGAGGGCCTCGCCCCGAAGGGCAAACACCTCATGCTGGGGTTCGCGCAGTACGGGCCGTACGAGCTGCGCGAGGGCTCGTGGGACGACGGCGGCCGCGACGAGTTCGCGCGCCGGGCCCTCGCGGCGATCGGGGCCTCGGCGCCGAAGCTCCGGGACGCGATCGAGCACCTCGAGGTCCTCGCACCGAAGGACATCGAGGAACGGTTCGGGCTGATCGGCGGGAACATCATGCAGGGCGAGCTCGCGCCGGACCAGATGTTCAGCTTCCGCCCGATCCCCAACTACGGCGACTACCGGTCGCCGGTGGCCGGGATGTACCTGTGCGGGTCCGGAACCCATCCCGGGGGCGGCGTCATGGGGGTGCCCGGCCGGAACGCCGCGACGGTCGTGTTGCGCGACCACAAACGCGGCGAGTTCGTCGACCGGATCAGGAACCTTGGCCGGTAGGCGCAGCCCGGCGGCCGCGCGCTGATGCTCGCCGAGCTCGCGGCGGCGGTCCGTTCGCGTCGCGTCTCGGCGGTCGAGCTCGTCACGGCGGCGCTCGAGCGCATCGAGCGATTGAACCCGGCGCTGAACGCCGTCACCGAGCTGCGGGCCGAACGCGCGCTCCGGGAGGCCCGCGCCCTCGACGAGCGCGGCGCCGAGGGGCCGCTGGCCGGGCTGCCGCTCCTGGTGAAGGACAACACCGACGTGGCCGGGATGGTGACCACGTTCGGGTCCCGAACGATGCTCGACCGGCCGCCGGCCGGCGCGCACGAGATCACGGTCGAGCGGATGGTCGAGGCCGGTGCCGTGATCGTCGGCCGGACGAACATCCCCGAGTTCGCCTTCCAGGGATGGACCGACAACGACCTTCACGGGCCCACGCGGAACCCCTGGGGACTCGAGTGGTCGCCGGGCGGCTCGTCGGGCGGATCGGGCGCGGCGTTGGCGGCCGGGATGGCGCCGATCGCCACCGGAACCGACGGCGGCGGCTCGATCCGGACGCCGGCGGCGTTCTGCGGGCTGGTGGGGCTGAAGCCGACCGCGGGGCTGATCGGCCGCCGGCCGATCCCCTCGTGGCTCGAGACCTCGACGCAGGGACCGCTCGCGCGGACCGTGGCGGACGCGCGGCTGCTGCTCGAGGTGATGCGGGGCCCGGTCGAGGGCGATCCGTCGGCGGCGCCCCGGTGGGAGTCCCGCGGCGGCATGACGAGCCGGGTGATCGCGGTCGCCAGGACGCGCGACTACGGACCGATCCCGCCGGAGGTCGACCGGCCGTTCCGGGCGGCGCTCGACGCGATCGACGCCGAGCTCGGTCTACCCGTCGAGGAGCTCACGCCGGCGGAGCTGTTCCCGACGACCGGCGCCACCTCGGGCATGAGCCGGGACGACTGGTACGTCACGGTGACGGTCGAGGAGCTCCACTTCCTGGGCCGGACGTGGGTACGCAGGCACCTGGACGAGTTCAGCGACCCGTTCCGGCGCGAGATGGAGCACGCGCTCGGGTACACGCTCGAGGAGTACCTGACCGCTCGTCACCGCCGGTTCGGCTACACGGCGGACCTGGACCGGCTCCTCGGGGAGGACGCGGTGCTGGTCTGCCCGACGCACGGCTACGAGGGCTGGCTGGCCGACGGGACGCTGCCGGGAACCGACCGGGTCGCCGCGGGAGAGGGCTACAACACCGGCGAGTTCAACCTGAGCGGCCACCCGTCCCTGTCGGTGCCCGCCGGGACGTCGTCGAACGGACTGCCGTTCGGTCTGGAGATCACCGGGCCTCGCTGGCGGGATGACCTGGTGCTCGAGTTCGGCGCGGCGTGGGAGCGCGTGCGCCCGTGGACGGGCACGGCGCCTGGCTGCGAGCCGTTCTCGCTCGACGGGCTCTCGGCAGACCACGGCCTCGACGGGATCTCGGCAGGCCACGGCGCCTAGCCCGCGGAGAGGGCGTCCGGGCTACCCGTCCATCCGGGGTTTGCCGACGCCGGTCCGGGGAAGGTGCCAGGTATGCCCGAGGTCATGGATCGATGGGTGGTGTGGGGCGTGGGCGTCGAGCCCGAGCGGGCGGCCGAACCCGAGACGGACCTGCCGGGAGAGGAGCCGAACGAGATCGCCGTCGCGATCGCACAGACCACCGACCCGGAGTGGGCCGAGGACCGGGGACCGACGTGGGTACGGATCGTCGACCTCGACGAGCAGGACGTCGACACCTTGCTCCGCGACGACCCGAACGTTCGCGGGTATGCCGGCTATCTCCCGGGTGAAGACGCCTCCGTTCCCGACACGCGCCCGCAGCGTGGGGTGCTCCGGCGCGACGTCGTTCGGCGCCGCCCGTTCGACGCGGGCCGGATCGACGAGCACGGCCCCGGCGGCCGTTAGGCGGCCAGGTCTCGACGCTCGAATCCGACCAGCGCGGCGACGAGCAACGCCGCCGAGACCCCGACCAGCACGAGGACGTGCAACGGGTCCAGCCCGTTCGTGAGTGGTTCGTTCCCCGCGTAGTAGTGGAAGACGCTCACCGTCTGGAGCCATCGAAGAGATTCGACGGACGGGGCGAGGACGTCCAGGACGTACGACAACGCGGCCACGCCGCCGGTGACGCCGGCGGCGAGCGTGCGGCGGCCGGTCGATGCCCCCACGGCCAGCGCGAGAGCGCCCATCGAGACGGCCAGCAGCACGCAGCTCACGACCGCGGCGGCCAGGTTCGTCAGGTCCGGCGTGAGTTCGAACGGGGGCCCGAGCGCGGCGATCGAGACCCACAACGCGGCAGCGAGAAGCGCCGTGCCGATGACGAGAGCACCGAACTTCTCCAACACGGCCCGGCGCCTCGGCGTCGGCGTCGCCAGGAGGATGTCGAGCGTCCGTCGCTCCTCCTCCCCGGCCGTCGCCCGAGCGCCGGCGCCGATCGCGTAGATCAACAGGAGCAGCGGGGCGAAGAAGCTGAACAGCTCGGTATTGAGGTAGCCGGCCGGCGACGTGAAGTCGCCGCTTTCGGACAGGAACGTGTTCTTGAGGAACTCCGGGAGGGTTTCGATGTAGTCGGTGAGGACCTCGGTGTTCTCGCGAATGCTCGGGTAGAACCCCGCGTACATGAACGCCGTTGCCACGAGGGCCACCGACCACCACAGGAGGCCTCGTCGATGGTCGCGGATGGTCTTCGTCCAGATCCGGCCGAGCATCGGCGAGCCGAACGTCTCATTCGCCATCGTCGCTCCCGTAGAACGTGAGGAAGATGTCCTCGAGGCTCGGCTCGTGACTCACCAGGTCGATTACCTCTCGGGTCGCCAGCTTCTTGATCACCGCGTCCATCGGGCCGACCACGGTGATCCGCACCACGTCGCCGGCCGAGGCCACCTCGCGCACGCCCGGCACGTGCTCGAGCCCGTCGTGAGGCGCGCCGTCGGCCAGGTGCACCTCGAGCATGCGGACCTCCTTGGCGCGGAGGTCGCCGATGTCCTCGACCGTCACCAGGCAGCCCTCCCGGATGATCGCCACGCGGTCGCAGACCCGCTCGACCTCCGGCATCACATGGGAGGAGAGGAACACCGTGCGCCCCTCGCCCCGGACCTCGGTCAACAACGCGTAGAACTCGTGCTGCATCAGCGGGTCCAGGCCCTGAGTCGGCTCGTCCAGGATCAACAGCTCGGGCCGGTGCATGAACGCCTGGACCAGCCCGAGCTTCTGGCGGTTCCCGTGCGACAGCGACGAGATCCGCACCGACAGGTCGAGCTGGAACCGCTCGGCCAGCGACCGGACCCGCGGCTCCTCCAGGCCGCCGCGGAGCGATCCGAGGTAGGTGAGGTATTCGGCGCCCGACAGATGGTCGTACAGGCCGAACTCGCCGGGAAGGTACCCGACCCGACCGTGGATCTTGACCGAGTCCAGGTGCGAGTCGAGCCCCAGGACGCTCGCCCGTCCGCTCGTCGGCCGGATGAAGTCCAGGAGCGTTCGGATCGTGGTGGTCTTGCCGGCGCCGTTCGGGCCGAGGTACCCGAAGACTTCGCCGGGCGCCACCGAGAAGGTCAGGTCCTCGACCCCGCGAGCCCGACCGTAGCGCTTCGTCAGGCGTTCGACGCCGATGACGTCGCCCATCTCGCCGAAAGTCTGGCCCATCGGCGGCATGCTCCCATGGATCGAAGGGCCCCTCGCCCCTGGGTCGGCCGGCGGGCGGGCCGCTACGGGCCCAGGTTGTATCCGAGTCGCCGGGGCAGGTGCGCGAGCGTGTTGGTCAGCGGATCGGGGCGCCGTCCCGCCTGCTCCAGGCGTTCCTTCCGCAGGATGGCGTGGCTGACCAGGCGTTCGCCCGGGGTGAAGAGCGGCTCCGGTGGGAACCGCTTCGGCTCCACGTCCACCAGCGGGAGCGTCGTGGCCTCGTCCTCTGCGTCGAGCGCCAGACCCGCGAGGATCTTGCCCGCGAGGTGGCAGGGGCCCACGCCGTTGCCGGTGAAGCCGAGCCCGTAGTGCGCCCGGCCCCCCGGGAGGGTCCCGAAGAACGGAAGGTGCCAGCCGGAGACGTCCACCGGCCCGCCCCAGGCCGCCTCGAGCGGGATATCGCGGAAGGTGGGGAACCACCGCCGGAAGTCCTCGACCAGCCCGGCCACCGAACGGTCGTCGTAGCGGTATCTCGAGGTGATCCGCTGGGGCGCCACGCGGATCCCCGCGCCCCCGAACGCGATCCGGCCGTCCGGGGTCGTCCGGAGGTAGTGCACGGCGGTCAGGAAGTCGTAGACGCCCTCGCCGCCGGTCCATCGCAAGCGCTCGAGACGGTCGGGCGCGGGGGCGGTCATCACGATGTACGTGCCGCGGACCATGATCGTGCGGCGGAACCGGCGCCACCCCACGGCCCACGCGTTCAGGCCGAGGATCGCCCGGCCGGCCCGGACCACCCCGCCGGGCGTGTCGGCCGCCACGTTCGGCCGGGCGGCGAACCGACGGACCGGGGTGCGCTCGTGGATCCGGACGCCGCGTTCCAGCAGGGCCCGCCGGATCCCCCGCGCCAGCCTCGCGGGCTGCACCGTGGCGGCGTGGGTCACGTCGATCCCGCGCCGGGCCACGGGGGAGTCGAAGCGTTCGCGGACCTCGCCGGCGTCGAGCGGCCGGTAGGCGTCGTCGAAGCCGTAACGCGCCGCGGTGTCGAGCGCCTCCTCGACCGCGGCGTCCTGGGCCGCCGAGGTGGACACGGCGAGGTTCCCACTTCTCGTGAACCAGGCGTCCACGTACTGCTGCGTGCACCACGCGCCGATCTCGTCGATCGAGCGGGCGGCCAGAGCGGCGGTCCTCGCGCCCGAATCGCCCCAGCGGTCCACCAGGAGTTCGGTCTCGTCGTAGAAGGCGTTCACGAACCCGCCGTTGCGGCCGCTCGGGCCGCCGCCGCAGATGTCCTGCTCGAGCAGGATCACGTCCAGGTCGGGCTCGCGCTCCTTCAGGAACCACGCGGTCCACAGGCCTGTGTAGCCGCCCCCGACCACCACGACGTCGGCGGTGGTGTCGCGGTCGAGCGCCGGCGCCGGCTCGCCGCCGAGGTCGGGGTCGGTCAGCGCCTCCTCGAGCCACCAGCTCCGATCGGCCGCCCGCGGCAGCTCGCCGGTCATCGCGGCCCCAGGTGGTAGCCGAGCCGGCGAGGGAGCCGCGCCACGAACCGCGTGAACGGGTCGACGCGCCGTCCGGCGTCTGCGAGGTCGTCCGTGCGGCGGATGGCCGCGTTGACCACGAACACGCCCGGCGAGCGGATGGGTTCGGGTGGGAAGCGCTTCGGGCGCCGGGTCACCACGGCCAGGCGGGTGAACCCGTCCTCGGCGTGCAGGGCGAGCGCCGCGAGGACCTTGCCGCCGAGATACGACGGGCCCACGCCGTTGCCGGTGAACCCCAGGCCGTGATGGACGTTGTGGTGCCGGCCGGTCGTCCCGAAGTACGGCATGGTCAGGCCCGACACGTTGATCGGACCACCCCAGGCGGCCTCGACGGGCACGTCGGCGAACGCCGGGAACAGGCGGACCAGGTCGCGCGCGACGCGGGCCGCGTACCTCGGAACGTAGTCGTAGCGGTGGTCGATGCGGCGGGCCAGGTCCGGCTGCAGCCCGCCGAGGCCGAGCGCGATCCGCCCGTCGGGGGTGGTGCGGGCGTAATGGATCGAGGACCGCAGGTCCCGGATCTGTTCGCCGCCCGTCCACCCCATCTCCTCGAGGCGTTCGGGGGCCGGCTCGGTGATCACCATGTACGAACCCCGGACCGTGGTGAAGGGTTTGTGCGCCCGCCACCACGTCGCCCACGCGCCGAGCGCCACCACGGCCTGGCCGGCCAGGACAGTTCCTCCGTGCGTGCGGACCTCCACGGGTGACGAGGCCCGGACCCGGGTGACCGGCGTGCGTTCGTGGATCCGAACGCCGAGCCCGACGAGCAGTCGACGGAGCCCGCGCGCGAGCCTCGCCGGCTGGAGGTTCGCGGCGTCGGGGATGAGCAAGCCGGAGCCGAACACCGGCGAGTCGCACCGAGCTCGGACCTCCTCGCGGGTGAGCGGGACGAACTCGTCCTGCACCCCGAGCCGCGCGCCCGTCTCGAGGAGCCCGGTCCAGTCGTCCTCCTGAGCGGGGCTCGTCGCGACGGCGAGGTCGCCTCCATGGCGGACCCAGGCGTCCACACCGTGGCGTTCGCACCACGCGCCGATCTCGGTGGGGGACCGGCCGGCCATCATGAGGAGCTCCATCGCGTCCGCCTCCCCGTACGCGGCGACGACGTCCTGGACGTGGTCCCACCAGCCGTCGCAGAACCCGCCGTTGCGGCCGCTGGGGCCCCCGCCGCAGATGTCCTGCTCGAGGAGGACGATGTCGAGGCCCGGCTCGCGCTCCTTGAGGAACCACGCCGTCCACATCCCCGTGTACCCGCCGCCGAGGATCACGACGTCCGCCGTCGTGTCGGCCTCGAGGGATGGCGCCGGCGGGCCGGCGAACTCCTCTTGCGCGAGCGCCTCCTCCAGCCACCACGAGCGCCGGGCCGGGCGCGGCGCGTCTGGTGTGGCCACTGGTCGCCCCTCTCTCTCTTCCCCGGGGGGCTACGCTCGCGCGGATCGCGCTGCCTCCTTGAGCCCCCCGGACTCCGGTGCGGTATCGTGCCAGCCCATTCTGGCCCAACGTTCAGGAGGACACCCGATGGGCTCGGACCCGAAGCGACCGCGGAGCTGGCAGGTCACGGAGGGGCCCGAACGCGCCGCCGCCCGCGCCATGCTGCGAGCCGTCGGGTTCGGCGAGGACGACTTCGGCAAACCCCAGATCGGCGTGGCGTCGAGCTGGAACGAGGTCACGCCGTGCAACTACCACCTGGACAAGCTGGCCGCCCTGGCCAAGGAGGGCGCGCGGCAGGGCGACGCCGTCCCGATCGAGTTCACCACGATCGCGGTCAGCGACGGGATCGCCATGGGCCACGAGGGCATGAAGGCCTCGTTGATCTCCCGGGACGTGATCGCCGACTCGGTCGAGCTCGTCATGCACGCCGAGCGCATGGACGCGCTCGTGGGCATCGCGGGATGCGACAAGTCCGAGCCGGGGATGTTGATGGCCATGGCGCGCCTGAACCTGCCGGCGGTCTACCTGTACGGAGGCACCATCCTCCCGGGGTCGTATCGAGGGCGCGACGTGACCATCCAGGACGCGTTCGAGGCCGTGGGGGCGCACGCGCGCGGCTCCATCACCGACGAGGAGCTCCTGGCCATCGAACGCGCCGCCTGCCCGACCACCGGGTCGTGCGCCGGCATGTACACGGCGAACACCATGGCCGCGGCGGCCGAGGCGCTCGGGATGTCGCTTCCCGGCGCGGCCTCACCGCCGGCGGTCGACTACCGGCGCGAGGTCCTGGCGCGCGAGTCCGGCCTCGCCGTGACGGCGCTGCTCGAGTCGGGGCCTCGTCCCCGCGACATCATGACCAAAGACGCCTTCTTCAACGCCATCGCGGTCGTCATGTCGCTCGCCGGATCCACCAACGCGGTGCTTCACCTCATGGCGATCGCCCACGAGGCACAGGTCGAGCTCGAGCTGGACGACTTCGACCGCATCTCGCGGCGGGTGCCGCACCTCGTGGACGTTCGGCCCGCCGGCCGGTTCGTCATGAGCGACCTGGACCGGGTCGGCGGCGTGCCGGTGGTGATGAAGGAGCTGCTCGATCTCGGCCTCCTTCGGGGGGACGCGGTGACCGTCACGGGAAAGAGCGTGGCGGACAACCTGGCGGCCATGGACGTCCCCGCGCCGGACGGGACCGTGGTGCACCCGGGGTCCGATCCGATCCATCCCGAGGGCGGCACCGCCATTCTGTACGGCTCGCTCGCCCCCGAAGGCTCCGTGATGAAGATCGCCGGCGCGGCCTCGCTGGAGTTCCGCGGGCGGGCGCGGACGTTCGACTCGGAGCAGGAGGCGTTCGACGCCCTCACGGCCGGCCGGATCTCCGCGGGCGACGTCATGGTGATCCGCTACGAGGGGCCGAAGGGGTCTCCCGGGATGCCCGAGATGCTGGCGGTCACCGCCGCGGTGGCCGGCGCCGGCCTGGGGGCCGAGGTGGCGCTCATCACGGACGGTCGGTTCAGCGGCGCCACCAAGGGGTACAGCGTGGGCCACATCGCCCCCGAGGCCGTGGTCGGCGGCCCGATCTCGCTGGTGCGCGAGGGCGACCAGATCGTGATCGACGCCGCGAACCGCCGGATCGACCTCGTGGTGGACGAAGGCGAGCTCGAGCGGCGGCGGGCCGCGTGGGTCCCGCCGGCGCCGCGGTACGCGAGCGGCGCGCTGGCCAAATACGCCCGCCTGGTCGGCTCGGCGTCCAGGGGAGCCGTGACCTGGTGACGCGCCTGGTGAACCCCCAGTCGCTCGAGTGCCGCGAATGCGGAGCGCGCTACCCCGCCGAGCCCCGCACGATCTGCGAGGAGTGTTTCGGGCCCCTCGAGCCCTGGTACGACCTGCCGGCGGTGGACGGCGTGGAGTTCCGCAAACACGTCGAGGCGGGACCCGACTCGTTGTGGCGGTACGAGCTCCTGCTCCCCGGCGGGCCGGGGGTGGAGCGGATCGATCTCGGGACCGGGTTCACGCCGCTCCGCCGGGCCGAGCGGCTCGGTGAGCGGCTCGGGATCGAGCACCTGTGGATCAAGGACGATTCGGGCAACCCGTCGAACTCGTTCAAGGACCGCGTCGTGTCGGTCGCGATCACCGTGGCGCGGGCGTTCGGGTTCGAGGCCATCAGCTGCGCGTCGACGGGCAACCTGGCCAACGCCACGGCGGCGCACGCGGCAAAGGCGGGGATGCCGGCGTACGTGTTCTGCCCCGACGACCTCGAGGTGGCCAAGCTGCTCGCCACCGAGACGTACGGGGCGAAGGTCGTCGCGGTCAAGGGCAGCTACGACGACGTCAACCGCTTGTGCAGCGAGGTGGCCGACGCGTTGCCGTGGGCGTTCGTGAACGTGAACATGCGGCCGTTCTACACGCAGGGGTCGAAGACGCTCGGCTTCGAAACGGCCGAGCAGCTCGGATGGCGGCTGCCCGACCACGTGGTGGTCCCGATCGCCTCGGGGGCTCTCCTGACGAAGGTCCACCGCGCGTTCCAGGAGCTGGTGGCGATCGCCGCGGTCGAGGACCGGCCGTACCGGGTCTCGGGTGCCCAGGCCGAGGGCTGCGCGCCGGTGGCCCGGGCGTTCCGGGCCGGCACCGAGGACGTCCGGCCGGTGAAGGCCGACACGATCGCCCGTTCCCTCGCCATAGGGAACCCCGCCGACGGGTACTACGCGATCCGAATCGCCAACCAGAGCGGCGGGGTGATCGACGCCTGCACGGAGGCCGAGGTCGTGGACGGGATCCGCCTGCTGGCCGAGACCGAAGGTGTGTTCACCGAAACGGCGGGAGGCGTGACGATCGCGGTCCTCAAACGACTGGCCGAGTC
>DASUTU010000036.1:0-7514 GCA_036374435.1 Actinomycetota bacterium
CGTTCACCTGCGCAAGACCTACCACTTCGGACCGGCGAAGATCTCGATGTACCTGAAGCGCTACCACGATCTTGGAGGTGAGCACCTCCGGCGTGTGGCGGATCCTCAAGCGCCTGGAGATGAACCGCCTGCCGGCCTCCCAGCGCTACCGCCGCCACATCGACAGCTGGAAGCGCTACGAGAAGCCCCAGCCTGGGCACCGCTGCAGATCGACGTCAAGTTCGTGGCTCCGCTGAAGGGCTCCCGGAAGAAGCACTGCCAGTTCACGGCGATCGACGACTGCACCCGGATCCGGGTCCCTCGAATCTACGACCGGCTCAACCAGACCACCGCGATCCGGTTCGTGGACTACGTGGTGGAGAAGCTCCCGTTCGCCGCCGAGGTGATCCAGACGGACAACGGGCCGGAGTTCGGGTCCCAGTTCCACTACCACGTCTTGGACAAGGGGATCGGGCACGTCTACATCAAGCCAGCGACCCCGAGGCTCAACGGAAAGGTCGAGCGCTCACACCGGATCGACCAAGAGGAGTTCTACCGGATGCCGGAGGGGGTGGTGATCGACGACACGGAGCTGTTCAACGACCGACTCCAGGACTGGGAGGATTTCTACAACCTCCACCGGCCTCATGGGGGCCTCGCGGGCCAAACCCCGTATGAGAGGCTGAGGGAGAAGACGACGAGCCCGGTGTGAACGAACACCGTCAGTCGCACAATGCGGTTGTGGAGGTGAGGGGAATCGAACCCCTGTCCTCGGGCGACCGTTCGGGGCTTCTCCGGGCGCAGCCGGCGGGGAGATCTCGCCTCCAGGCTCCCACCGGCGGAGGACCTGTCGGCCAGCCCGGGTGAGGTGTCCGGTGGCGGCCCCCGGGCGGAGCCGTCTCCGTGAGCCTGCTCACGACGCCCGACCCCGAGCCGCAGGCGGACCCGGGCGGACGGCTACCTAATTACTTAGGCAGCGAGCGCGAATTCAGAATCGGCGCTTGTGTTTGTCCCGGCTTTTTTCGAGGCATCCGGGGACCTCGGCCCGCTTCCCCCGAGCGGTTCATCGCTCGAGTCGAAGCCAGTGCACCCCCATATGCGGTTGTGCAGCCAGTATACGGGCGGCCGCAACCGCCCGAGACGGCTCGGTAGAACGCGACCGTTCGCGGATCTCCACCGTCGTTACCTCCGGCGCCCGGCTGCGCGCTGCATCTCGCGTTCGTGCTCGCGCTTCGCGATGGCCTGGCGCTTCTCGAACTGCCGTTTGCCGCGGCCGAGCGCGAGCTCCACCTTGACCAGCCCGTGCGAGAGATACACGCGAAGGGGCACGAGGGCCAGGCCGCGCTGGGCCGTCTTGCCGATCAGCCGCTCGATCTCCTTCCGGCGAAGGAGGAGCTTGCGCGGCCGGGTCGGGTCGTGCGGAGCCTTGCCCGCCTGCTCGTACGGCGGGATGTGCATGCCCTCGAGCCAGACCTCGCCGTCCCGGACCCGGGCGAAGGCCTCGGCGAGCGAGCCGCGGCCGCCGCGCAGGGACTTCACCTCGGCGCCGGTGAGAACGATCCCGGCCTCGACCCGCTCCAGGATCTCGTAGTCGTGCCGGGCCCGCCGGTTCGAGACGACGATCCGCTGATCGGGCGTGCTCTTGGCGGGGCTCATCGGGCCCGACCTAGACGTCGAGGAACCGCCGCATCCCGACCAGGCCGGCCAGCAACGCCACCACGACGCCGGCGACGAGCAGCCACGGGATGACGGCGATCACGTCCCCGTTCTGCACCCACGGGATGAACAGGATGCTTTCGTAGAGCGGGTTGATGAAGGCCACCTTGAGCCCGAACAGGAACAGGATCGCCGTCCCGGCTCCGATCAGGCTCTCGAACACGCCTTCGACGAGGAACGGGATCCGGATCCGCCAGTTCGTCGCGCCGACCAGCTTCATGATCCCGATCTCCTTGCGCCGGGCGAACAGGCCCATGCGGACGGTGTTCGCGATCAACACGGCCGCGGAGACGAGCATCACCGCCGCGATCAGGAGCACGCCCAGGCGGAAGGTCCGCGCGACGGCGAACAGACGGGTGAGGAAGTCTCGCTGGTCGACGATCTGGTCGATCCCGGGCTGGCCCTGGAGGACGGCCGCGACCTGCTCGAACTGCTCGGGATCGGCGAGCTTGACCCGGAGTGAGGCCGGCAGCGCATTGCAGTCCACGTTTTCAACGAGCGCCGGCTGGTCCGCGAAGAGCTGTTTGAACCGGGCGCAGGCCTCTTCCTTGGTCTCGAACTGGACGTCGTCCACGATGGCAAGGTCCGTCAGCGTCTGCGTGAGCGAGTCCACGTTGTCGAGGTTGACCGGATCGGACAGGTAGACCGCGACCTCGATGTCTCCGGTGGTCTCCTGGATCATGAGATTCACCTGGCGGCTGATCAGCAGCGCCAGGCCGAACAGCAATAGCGCGATGAACGTCGTGCTGATCGCCGCGAACGCGACCAGCCCGTTCCGGCGCAGGCCGGAGGTGGTCTCGCGGAAGAAATACTCGAGGCGGGCCACTACGTGTAGACCCCGCGGGCCTGGTCTCGGACCACCCGGCCGTCGTCGAGCTCGATCACGCGCCGGCGCATCGCGTCGACGATGGCTTGGTCGTGGGTGGCCATGACGACGGTGGTCCCGATCCGGTTGACCTTGTCCAGCAGCCGCATGATCTCGACCGACGTGCTCGGGTCGAGGTTCCCGGTGGGCTCGTCGGCCAGGAGCACCAGCGGGCGGTTCACGCAGGCGCGCGCGATCGACACCCGCTGCTGCTCGCCACCCGAGAGCTCGTCCGGGTAGTTGTTGAGCTTCTCGCCCAGCCCCACCAGGTCGAGGATCTCCGGCACGCGCTGATCGATGATGTGCTTCTGCCTGCCGATGACCTCGAGCGCGAACCCGACGTTATCGAACACCGTCTTGTCTTGGAGCAGCTTGAAGTCCTGGAACACCGTGCCGATGTTCCGGCGCAGGTGCGGGACCTTCCAGGCCGAGATCTTGGCCAGGTTCTTCCCGGCGACGTGGATGTCGCCTTTGGTGGCGGCCTCCTCCATCAGGAGCAGCCGGATGAACGTGGACTTGCCCGAACCCGAGGCGCCGACGATGAAGACGAATTCACCCTTCTCGACCTCGACCGTGACGTCGGCGAGCGCGGTCGTCCCGTTCCGGTAGACCTTCGTGACGTGCTGAAGACTGATCATCGGTTCGCTTCTGGGGAAGGTTTGGGGGGGTTGGCCGCGGCGGAGTCTAGCAGACCCCCTGGACCGCAGGAACGAAGCACGACCGGATAGCCTGGAGATCCGATGGAGACCGCGACCAGGGCCGCTCCCGTGCCCCAGGCGGCTCCGGGCCCCGAGCCCCCGTCGCGCCTGCGCCGGGCGCTCGTCGCGATCTCCGGGCCCGCCCTCATCGTCGGCTCGGTGCTGGTCGCCCTCCGCGGGTTCACGTTCCTGCCCAGGTTGACCAACCAGCACCCCGACCTGCTGACGTTCTGGCTCCCCCGGTCCTGTCTGCTCGGGGACGCCCTGCGCGACGGGCGGGTGCCGCTGTGGAACCCCTTCGAGATGGCCGGGACGCCGTTCGCCGCCGATACCCAGTCGGGATGGCTGTCGCTGCCCACGATGGTGCTGTCCTGGGGGGTCGGCTGCGGGGGCGGCCTGCGCGCCCTGCTCGTCCTGCACCCGATCCTGGCCGGGCTCGGCCTGTGGTGGTTCCTGCGCAAGGAGGGGCTCGGGCGAATCGCCGCCACCGCCGGCGGGTTGTCGCTGGCGATGGCCGTCGCGGCCTCGAGCATCGCCGTCTCGATGCCGTTCGCCGGAACGCTGGCCTGGACGCCGTTCGCGCTCGTCGGCGCCTCAGGCTTCTTCTCGTCCTCGGGGTGGCGGCGGCTCTCCTGGCTGGCACTGTCGGCCCTGGCGTGGGGCCAGGTCGCCACGGCGCACCTGTCCCACGGGCTCGTCCTGTGCACGGCGCTCGTCACCGCGTACGTCGTCGCCCGGGCGGTCGCCTCGACGCGGGCCGGCGTCCTGCGGGCCCGAACGGCCTCGGCGTTCGCCGCCGCGTTCCTCGTGTTCCTCCCGCTCGCAAATCTGGCCATCTTCGTCCCGCGGTTCGTGTTGCTCCAGCGGTCGAGCCTGCGGGCCGGCTACGGCGCGCTCGAGGGCACGGTGGCCGGGATCGCCGGGATCGAGGCCCGGCCCATCCCCGAACACGGGATCTGGTCCGCCTGGCCGCTCGCGCTCGCCTCGACCCCGGGCGCCTACCTGGGCGCGGCCATCCTGGTGGCCGTTGCGTTCGCGTTCCGAGACCGCGCCCGGCGGCCGTTGGTGGTCGCGCTCGCCCTCGTTGGCACGGCCTGCTACCTGCTGACGCTCACCGCGTTGGTCGGCGCGGGATGGTTCCGAACCGCGGTGCAGGCGCTCCCGTTCGGCGACGTCTACCTGCACAACCCCGGACGGCTTCGGTACGTGGCGTTCGTCGTGGTCCCCGCGCTCGGCGCGGTGGGGATCCAGTCCCTGCTCGACCGGCCGCCGCCGTTCCGCCGCGCCCTCCAGTGGCTGGCGACCGGGGTCGGGGTGTTCCTGGTGTTTCCGCTCCTAGCCGGGGCCCGGCCCCAGCGGCTGCTGGTCTTCGCAATCGGCGCCGCGGCCGTGGCGGCGGTGGTGTGGTTCCTGACCCGAGGACGTCGCTGGGCACCCGTCGCGCTGGTGGCGGTATTGGCCGTCGAGCTGCTGGGCGGCGCCTTGTGGTCCTCCGCGTACCGCGGCGGGACGTTGTACCTCGGACTCGAGTCCGGCAACCGCCCCGCGCTGCTGCACGGAGCGCTGCGGTGGCCCGAGGTGGACCTGGACCGGTACCTCGAGCCCGGTCCGATCGCGCGCGAGCTCGCGCGGCGCGACGGCGGCCGGTACCTCGCGTGGATCCCGCCGGCCGCGTATTTCAACAAGGGGTACCTGTTCTCCCAGGAGGAGTCGGACCGGCCGGCCTTACTGCTGGGCCGGGCCATCCTGCTCGATCTCGAGGATGCGCTCGGGTATTCGCCGATCCAGGTCCCGCGGTACTGGTCGTACATCCGGGCCACGAACGAGCTCCCGGTCTTCTACAACGCCTCGGTGATCCAGGAGCCGTCGGTCCAGGACGTGCGGCTGCTCGGGATCCGGTACCTGATCGTGCACGAAGGCCAGGCGCAGTTCCCGCCGGGCATCGAGGGTGAGGTGGTCGCCTCGGAGGCGGGATACCGGCTCCTCGAGCTCGACGCGGCGCAACCGCGGGTCTCGGTCGTGCCCGACTGGCGGGTCGTGGACGACGGCGCGCTCGCGCTCGAGGCGGCGCTGCGTCCCGACTTCGACCCCGCCGCGTTCGCGGTCCTGGAGGGGGGTCCGGGTATCGAGCCGCGCCCCGCGACCCCAGCAGGGTCGGCCCGCTATCGCGAGCTGAGGCCGGAGGAGGTGGTGGTCGACGTGACCGCGAACGGCCCGTCGATCGTGCTGGTCCGCAACACGTGGGAACGCGGCTGGAGCGCGACGGTGGACGGGGAGCCGGCGCGGCTGCTCCGGGCCGACTCGTTCCTGCAGGCCGTGCCGGTCCCCGAAGGCGACCACGAGGTCCGGCTGGTCTACGGGGAGCCGGCCATCGGTCGCGGCTTGGCCGGGTCGGCGGTGGTGTGGACGGGGTTCGCGATCGCGCTGATCGCCTCGTTCCGCCGGCTCAGCCGCCGTTCGCCTCGGCCCGGCGCCTGAGCTCGGCCACGACCAGCTCCTCGAGATCGCCGTCGAGCACGCGGTCCACGTCGCCGATCTCGATCCCCGTCCGGTGGTCCTTCACCATCCGGTACGGCGCGAGGACGTACGAGCGGATCTGCGATCCGAAGTCGATGCCCTTGCGTTGGCCCCGCAGGTTCTCCAGCCGCTCCTGCTGCTCCTCGCGCATGCGCTCGAACAGCCGGGCCTTGAGGATGCGCATCGCCACCGCTCGGTTCTGCAGCTGCGAACGTTCGTTCTGGCACGCCGCCACGAGCCCCGTGGGCAGGTGCGTGATCCGCACCGCCGAGTCCGTCGTGTTCACCGACTGCCCGCCCGGCCCCGACGAGCGGTACACGTCGATCCGAAGGTCCTCGGGGTCGATGTCGACGTCGTCCTCCGTGGACTCCTCCAGCAGGGGAATCACGTCGAGGTTCGCGAACGAGGTGTGGCGGCGCTTCTGGGCGTCGAACGGGCTGATCCGGACCAGCCGGTGCACGCCGCGTTCGGCCGAGAGCAGCCCGTACGCGTTCGTGCCGTGCACGATGAACGTGGCGCTCTTGATCCCGGCCTCTTCGCCGTAGAGCATCTCGTCGACCTCGACGTCGAGCTTCTCCCGCTCCGCCCATCGCAGGTACATCCGCAGGAGCATCTCGGCCCAGTCCTGGGACTCGGTGCCGCCGGCCCCGGCGTGCAGCGTCGCCACGGCGTCGTTCGAATCGAACTCTCCCCCCAGCAGCGTGGCGAGCTCCATCCGTTCCACGTCGGTCGAGAGCTCGTCGAGCGCCCGCCCGAGCTCGAGGGCCAGCTCGGCGTCGTCCTCCTCCCGAAGGAGCTCGTCCATGGCCCGGGCGTCCGCGAGCCGGCGAGCCAGCCCGTCGTACCGTTCGACCTCGGCCTGGAGCCTGGACAGGCGGGTGGTCAGCTCCCGGGCGCGGTCGGGGTCGTCCCACAGGGACGGCTCCGCGGACTGCTCCTGGAGCTCCGCGGCTCGCGCGCGTTTGCCCTCGACGTCAAAGGAACTCCTTCGCCGCCGAGATGCGTTCGGCCAGGTCGGCGAGGCGCTCGGTGTGGTCGTTCATCGGACGCCCATGGTACCCGCCGGCGTGTGACCGACGTCACGGCGCGCCGGTGCGCCCGGACACCGAGGCGAACGGCGGCCGAGCGTACCGTCGCCTCGACGCCGCCGATCGGCGGCCGTGAGGAAGGGAGGTCACGATGAGCAGCCAGATCGGGACCCTGCCGCAGCGAAGCGGGACGTGGCAGGTCGTGTGGCCCCTGGTGGCGTTCGGGCTGGCCGTCGCGATCGTCGCCACCGTGATCGTCGGTTCGATCCGGGACGACTCGGTCCGCGTGAGCGCCGGGACAGCCGCGAACACCCCGACCGAGATGCGAGGCGGCGTGGCGTACCAGCCGACGTTCGGCGGGACGCTGGCGAACACGCCATCCGAGTTCCGCGGGGGCGCCGTCGCCACCTCGACGCTGGAGGCGCTGCCCCGCGCGTACAGCGAAGGACAGCTCCACGGGGCGATCGGGCGGCCCGCGGACGAGGGATCCTCGTTCGGCCAGCGCTCGGCGCAGCCCAAGGTCGAGGAACCGGCTTATCGCCACAACCTGCTGCCCTGAACCCCAGCCGAGATCACGACGCGGCGGCCGTCCGGCCGCCGCGTCGGCGTGTCCTCCTCACGAGCGTCGTCAGGCGACCGCGCCGTGGCACTTCTTGTATTTCTTGCCGCTCCCGCAGGGGCACGGGGCGTTGCGGGGCACCTTGTCCGACC
>DASUTU010000037.1:0-3675 GCA_036374435.1 Actinomycetota bacterium
ACCGGGATCGCGTTCGAGCGCCCCACGATCGACGGTGAGCTCCTGGACTTCGGCACCTCGGGCAAGCTCCTCAACTCGAACCTCGTGATGTACGACCGGCAGACCGAGACGTATTGGGCCCAGGCCACGGGCCAGGCCATCGTCGGCGAGCTGACCGGAGAGCAGCTGGCGTTCGTGCCGGCACGGATCTTGTCCTTCGGCGACTGGCTGGCCGGACATCCCGACGGGCTCGTGCTCTCGCGCCAGACCGGCCATGAACGCCCGTACGGCGAGAACCCCTACGTCGGGTTCGATACGTCCGAACGTCCCTTCCTGTTCTCCGGCGAGCTCGACGAACGCCTGCCGGCCACCTCACGGGTGCTCGGGATCGCCCGAGCCGGCGACGTCGTGGCGTTCCCGTACGAAGCCGTCTCGGCCGACGCCGAGAACGGATGGGCGGTGGTCACCGAATCGGTCGCCGGCGATCCGGTGGTCGTGTTCTGGAAGGCCGGGACCACCTCGGCCCTGGACACGCAGCGGATCGTGTCCGGCCGCGACGTCGGGGCAATCGCGGCGTACCGGCCGGAGATCGACGGGCGCGAACTGACCTTCGAGGTCGGGGAAGGCGGGATCGTCGACCGGGAGACCGGGAGCACGTGGAGCATCCTCGGCCGGGCCGTCTCCGGTCCGCTGCAGGGAGAGGAGCTCCTGCCCGAGCTCTGGATCGACAGCTTCTGGTTCGACTGGGCCGCCTTCCACCCGGAGACGCGCATCTTCGGGCGGCCGTGAGGCGAAGGTTCGCCTTGAACCCCTCGAGGGCCCATCAGGTGACGATGCCGAAGTGCTCCTCGATCAGATCCTGCAGGGCCGCGCCGTTGAGGCCGCCGACCCACACGTCGGCGATCTCGCCGCCCGGACGAACGAAGATCGTCGTCGGCATGCCCACGCCGCCGACCGCTCGGAAGAACTCGCCGCGCTCGTCGATCGCCGTGTCGTAGGTGATCCCGGTCTGGTGCGCCAAGTCGATGCTCGCGTTGCGCGGGTCGCTCTGAGAGATTCCGAGGAACGCCACGTCGCCGCCGAGCGCCACGTGCACCCGCTCGAAGTCCGGCATCTCCGCGATGCAGTTCGGGCACCAGGACGCGAAGAAGTTGATCACGAGGGGCCGGTCCGAATACGAGTCGTAGTCGACGACGCCGTCCCCCTCCAGCTCCGGCAGCCGCAGCTCCTCCAGCGTTCCCCCCGCCCGCAGGTTGCCGGCGAACGACACCCCCGAGGGCCGGAGGTCTCCGACCAGGGCCAGGCCGAGCAGGCCGGCGGCGACGCCCACCGCGAGGGCGAGGGCGGTCCCCCACATCCGGCGGGCCGCCCGCGACCGGCGAGCTCGGCGCCCACGCTCAGCCCTCGCGGCGGCCCGCCGCTCCCGTTTCGCCTCGTCCTTCGCCCGGTGGTGGGCCATCATTCACAAGGACGCGCCGAGCCGAGAAGCGATTCCCAACGCCGATGGGACGAGAGCCAGGTCAGATCGGCGGCTCGAACGAGTTCACCAGGCGGAGCAACGGCGCAAGCACGCGCACCCACAACCCCGTCACGAGCAACATGCCGATCGCGATCAGCACCGATCCGGAGGCCCCGGCGATCAGTCGGTAGTGCCGCTGGAGGAACGCCAGGCGCCGCATCAGGCCTCCGATCCCCAGGCCGATGAGGACGAACGGAACCCCCAGCCCCATGGAGAAGGAGAACAACAGGAGCGCGCCACGCAGCGGATCCGACTGCGCCGCCGCGAGCGCGAGCGCACCGGCCAGCACGGGGCCGATGCACGGGGTCCACCCCGCGGCGAACGCCATCCCGAGCGGGAACGCCGTCGCTCCGCCGGGTCGCACGCGGTCCAGGAGCGGACGGCGTTCGGCGAACAACGACGCGGAGCCGACCCGGAAGGCATACAGGACCAAGAACACGCCGACGGCAAGGACCACGAGCCCGGCGACTCGTTGACCGGCAGTCGAACGAACCACCGGGACCAGCGTTCCCGCGAACGCACCGAGCGACGTGAACACGGCCGAGAACCCCGCGACGAACAGGAGGATCGGGACGGCGTTCCCGAGAGCGCGCCGGTCCGCCGAAGATCCGGCCCGGTCTCCCGCGGCCGTCACGAAGCTGAGGTAGCCGGGAACCAGCGGCAACACGCACGGGGACGCGAACGCGACGACGCCGGCCGCGAATGCGAGGAACGGCGCCCACCACGTCGTGAGATCGAACTGGTCCATAGGGCTCCTCACCGATGAAGACGCGCAGGTGGTCGCGGCGATTCCGAGGCGACGTCAGGCGGCGAGGCTCCCCAGCCACGTCGTGAACGAGACTCCGGGGAATCGCGCGCCCGCGCCGGCGTCCGTGTGAGAGGGGCCGTGACTCCAAGGACGGTGATGCCCGGTGGCCACGGAACGGTATTCGCGACGCGGATTCCTCGCGCTGGCGGGACGGAGAGGAACTGGGCTGGGGCTCGCCGCCACCTCGCTCCCCGCGATCCTGGCCGTGTGCGGGGGCGACGACGGGGACGGCCCGGGCGCCGCGGGCGCGGCGTCGCCGTCCGCCTCTCCGCAAGAGGTAGCCGGCACCGCGATCGTCGCAGACGTGCTGGACTTCGCGCTCACCTCGCCGGATTGGCAGGGCGCGTTCGGATGGGTGCGGCTGCGGTTGCATCCGGCGGTCGTCGACGGCGGCGAGGCCTGGTTCATCCGGACCGACGCGTCCGATGAGACCTACGCGCGCGACGAAGGCCTCGTCTACGTGCCGAAGATCGCAGGCCTGTCCGTCGCTGGAGCGGCGGGCGAGGCCTACCTGTTCGCCAACGGCGCCGATGGACAGCCGGCCGTGCTCTCCGGCGAGCCGGGTCACGACGACTACAGCCCGGCCTGGAGGATCAACGAGGTCACCTGGTCGGGCTCGCCAACGCTGCTCGAGTCGGCGAGCGACGTCCTGGCCGCGGCCGACGCCGGCGACCTCACGATCGCCTCGAACGACGTGATCGCCAACATGCCGGTCGTCCAGTGGGCGGGTGGGGGGATGCCCGTCGACTCCGAGCTCGTGGAGTACCTGGGCGGCGGGCAGCTCATCGAGGCGCCCGATACCGCCGGCGGCTCGGTGCTGTTCAAGCTGCACGAGTGTTTCCCCGGCTCGCGCTACATCGTCTGTGACACGTCGGCGCCGCCGATGGCCGAGGGGATGGCCATCAGCGGGTCGCCCGGCCTGGCCACGGCGCCGGAGGCAGGGGCCACGGGCCGAGTCAACGTGTTCATGCCGGGGGTCGAAGGGTCGGGCCCGATGGGCGGACAGCCCTCCGTGTTCGACTCGACTGCCGGCGACCCGGCGTGGAGCCCGTACTGGGACCACATGACCTACGTGTGGAAGGAGAGCGCCGACGCCCGAGTGCTGGCGACCGAGGCGGAGATCCACGATGCCCGCGATGCCGGCGAGCTCGACGAGTTTCCCGGCACCCCCGACACCGGCGGTGAGATCTTCACGGTGAACTGCCCGGTCCCCGTCATCGCGCCCAACACGTTCACGGCGTGAGGTCGTCGGGAGCCGACCGCTCGCCCCGGTCGGCCCGAAAACCGGCCCCTCCCTCGGCGGCCTCCCGGATCCGCTCGAGCGACCCGCGGCCGAGAACGCGCAACCTGGGTGCGGCTGAACGCGGAC
>DASUTU010000038.1:0-17927 GCA_036374435.1 Actinomycetota bacterium
AACCCGCTCGGCGTCCCGTCCCGGATGAACCTCGGGCAGGTGCTGGAGACGCACCTGGGCTGGGTCGCCAAGCAGCACTGGGAGAACGGCTCCGACATGGACTCGTCCCCCGGCGCGTGGCGCGATGCCGAGCCGACGTTCGTGTCGACGCCGGTGTTCGACGGCGCCCGGGAGGACGAGATCCTCGCCGCGCTGAAGACCGTCGCCGGCCGCAAGACCGAGTACCCGCTCTCCGACCCGGAGGGCAAGGCCACCCTGTACGACGGCCGCAGCGGCGAGCCGTACGACAACCCGATCACCGTGGGCTACATGTACGTGCTGAAGCTCAGCCACATGGTGGACGACAAGATCCACGCCCGCTCGACCGGCCCGTACTCGATGATCACGCAACAGCCCCTCGGTGGTAAGGCGCAGTTCGGGGGCCAGCGGTTCGGAGAGATGGAGGTCTGGGCCCTGGAGGCGTACGGCGCCGCCTACTGCCTGCAGGAGCTACTGACGATCAAGTCCGACGACGTGCTCGGCCGCGTGAAGGTGTACGAGGCGATCGTGAAGGGCGAGAACATCCCGGAGCCCGGGATCCCCGAGTCCTTCAAGGTCCTCATCAAGGAGATGCAGTCGCTCTATCTGAACGTCGAGGTGCGCTCGGCCGAGGGCGAGGAGATCGAGCTCAAGGAGACCGACGAGGACGTGTTCCGCGCGGCCGAGGAGCTCGGGATCGATCTGTCCCGCCGGGAGCCGGCGGGGGCGGACTACGACTAGTGGAGCGGGAACACGGAAGCGTTGAACAAGGTGCAGGGGCGAGATCGGCGAGGAGGCCCTCTACGTGCTTGACGTGAACTACTTCGACGAGATCCGGATCGGCCTGGCGACCGCGGACCAGATCCGCGCGTGGTCCAACGGCGAGGTCAAGAAGCCGGAGACGATCAACTACCGGACGCTGAAGCCCGAGAAGGACGGCCTGTTCTGCGAGCGGATCTTCGGACCGACGCGGGACTGGGAGTGCCACTGCGGCAAGTACAAGCGCGTCCGGTTCAAGGGCATCATCTGCGAGCGCTGCGGGGTCGAGATCACGCGCAGCAAGGTGCGGCGTGACCGCATGGGCCACATCGAGCTGGCGGCCCCGGTCACCCACATCTGGTACTTCAAGGGCGTTCCGAGCCGCCTCGGCTACCTCCTGGACATCGCCCCGAAGGACCTCGAGCGGATCATCTACTTCGCGGCCTACGTCATCACCCGGGTCGACGAGGACCGGCGACACAAGGAGCTGCCCGAGATCGAGACGCAGATCGACGAGGAGAAGCGCGAGCTCGAGGCCGAGCGCGACGACGACATCAAGAAGCGCCTGGGCGAGCTCGAGGACCGGCTCAAGGAGCTCGAGGCGGAGGGGGCCAAGAGCGCCCAGCTCTCGGCGGCCCGCCGGGAGGCCCAGCGCGACATCGAGCGGATCACCGAGATGACCAAGCGCGACACCGACCATCTCGACGAGACCCTCGCCGCGTTCAAGAACCTGCGCGTGAAGCAGCTCGTGGCCGACGACGCCGTGTACCGGTCCTTGCGAGAGCGGTTCGGCGACTACTTCGACGGCGGCATGGGCGCCGAGGCCATCAAGCGGCTGCTGCAGGACCTCAAGCTCGAGGAAGAGGCCGAGAACCTCCGCGAGCAGATCGCGACCGGCAAGGGAACCCGCCGCCTCAAGGCGATCAAGCGGCTCAAGGTCGTCACGAACTTCGTCGAGGGCCGCAACTCGCCCATGGGCATGGTGCTGGACGCCGTCCCGGTCATCCCGCCGGACCTGCGCCCGATGGTCCAGCTCGACGGCGGGCGGTTCGCGACGTCGGACCTGAACGACCTGTACCGACGCGTGATCAACCGGAACAACCGACTGAAGCGGCTGCTCGACCTCCAGGCGCCCGAGATCATCGTGAACAACGAGAAGCGGATGCTCCAGGAGGCCGTCGACGCGCTGTTCGACAACGGCCGGCGCGGCCGACCGGTCACCGGTCCGGGCAACCGCCCGCTGAAGTCGTTGTCCGACATGTTGAAGGGCAAGCAGGGGCGGTTCCGGCAGAACCTGCTCGGCAAGCGCGTGGACTACTCGGGCCGCTCGGTCATCGTGGTCGGCCCGGAGCTCCGCCTGCACCAGTGTGGGCTGCCCAAGCAGATGGCACTCGAGCTGTTCAAGCCGTTCGTCATGAAGCGGCTGGTGGACCAGGCGCTGGCGCAGAACATCAAGAGTGCCAAGCGCATGGTCGAGCGCGCCCGGCCGCAGGTGTGGGACGTGCTCGAGGAGGTCATCAAGGAGCACCCGGTGCTCCTGAACCGCGCGCCGACGCTCCACCGCCTGGGGATCCAGGCGTTCGAGCCGGTGCTGGTCGAGGGCAAGGCCATCCAGATCCACCCGCTGGTTTGCACGGCGTTCAACGCGGACTTCGACGGCGACCAGATGGCGGTCCACGTGCCGCTGTCGGCCGAGGCCCAGGCCGAGGCCCGGGTCTTGATGTTGTCGACCAACAACATCCTGTCGCCGGCACACGGCCGGCCCATCGCCGTGCCGACCCAGGACATGGTCCTCGGCATCTACTACCTGACGCTCGAGCCGGAGCCGCCCGAGTCCGACGAGTCCGTACCGCGGTTCTCCTCCGTGGACGAGGCGCTCATGGCGCTGGACCACAAGCTCGTCGGCCTGCACTCGGTGGTGAAGGTGCGGATGCCGGGCAAGGCGCTGCCGCCGGACATGCTGCCGGAGACCGTCGAGGTCGACGGGGGGAACGGCCTGACCAGGGTTCCGGTTATCGAGACCACGATCGGCCGGATCCTGTTCAACCAGTGCTTCCCGGACACCGAGGAGTACGTGAACCGGCCGCTCATGAAGGGTGAGATCGGCCGGCTCGTCGACTCGTGCGTGCACCGCTACGACCGAAGCCAGGTGGAGGAGATCCTCGACGGCCTGAAGGACATGGGCTTCCACTACGCGACGCGTGCGGGAGTCACCCTCGGGATCGAGGACGTCATCACGCCGCCCGACAAGGCGACCATCCTCGACAGCTACGAGGGCCGGGCCTCGAAGATCGAATCCCAGTACCGCAAGGGGATCATCACCGACGACGAGCGCCGGCAGGAGCTCATCGAGATCTGGACCCAGGCCACCGACGACGTCAAGGACGCCATGGAGGCGCAGTTCGGGAAGACCAACCCGATCTACATGATGGCGAACTCGGGAGCCCGGGGGAACATCATGCAGATCCGGCAGATCGCCGGGATGCGCGGCCTGGTGGCCAACCCGAAGGGCGAGATCATCCCGCGTCCGATCAAGTCCAACTTCCGCGAGGGCCTGTCGGTGCTCGAGTACTTCATCTCGACGCACGGTGCGCGAAAGGGCCTGGCCGACACCGCGCTCCGGACGGCGGACTCCGGCTACCTCACCCGGCGCCTGGTGGACGTCTCGCAGGAGCTGATCGTCCGCGAGGAGGACTGCGGGACGGACCGCTCCGTCCCCGTACCGGTCACGTACGAGACCCCCAAGGGGACTGGCGAGCCGAACGCCCACCTCGACACGTCGCTGTTCGGACGGGTGTTGGCCGAAGACGTGAAAGGGTCCGACCGGAAGAAGATCGCCTCGCGCGGGGAGGAGATCGACGACAAGCTCGGCGACAGGCTCGTCGAGGCCGGCGTCGACGTGGTGCGGGTCCGCTCGGCGACCACCTGTGAGGCCGAATACGGGGTCTGCCGGCTGTGTTACGGCTGGTCGCTCGCGACCGGGCGACTGGTGGACATCGGTGAGTCGGTCGGGATCGTGGCCGCTCAGTCGATCGGGGAGCCGGGCACTCAGCTCACGATGCGGACGTTCCACACCGGTGGGGTCGCGGGTGAAGACATCACGCACGGCCTGCCCCGGGTCGTCGAGCTGTTCGAAGCCCGTCGGCCCAAGGGTGAGGCGCTCATCACGGAGCTCCCGGGCACGGTGCAGATCGAAGACGACGAGGAGAAGAAGGAGCGTCGCCTCACGGTGACCTCCGAGGACGGCGACCAGGTCCAGTACAAGGTGGGTCTGCGGGCCCGGCTCCTGGTCGGCGACGGCGACGCGGTCGAGGTCGGTCAGCAGCTGACCGAGGGGTCCGTGAACCCCCACGAGAAGCTGCGGATCGAGGGCGTCCAGGCGCTCCAGCACCACCTGGTGGAGGAGGTCCAGCAGGTGTACCGGAGCCAGGGCGTGACGATCCACGACAAACACATCGAGCTGATCGTTCGCCAGATGCTGCGGAAGGTGCAGATCATCGAGCCGGGCGACACCGAGTTCCTCCCGGGGGACCTGGTGGACCGGCGACGGTTCGAGAACCAGAACCGCCAGACCGTCGAGAACGGCGGCCAGCCGGCGACGGCTCGGCCGCAGCTCCTCGGGATCACGAAGGCGTCGCTGGCCACGGATTCGTGGCTCTCGGCGGCCTCCTTCCAGGAGACCACGAGGGTCCTGACCGAGGCCGCGATCGGGGCCCGCTCGGACGGCCTGCTGGGCCTGAAGGAGAACGTGATCATCGGCAAGTTGATCCCGGCGGGCACCGGCATGAGCCGCTACCGGAACGTCCAGGTGCGGGTCAAGCCCGAGGCGATCCCGGAGTACTGGCTGGCCCGGCAGCGCGAGCTGGCGGAACAGGCGGCCGAGGCCGGCGAGGGCACCGGCGAACCCGTCCTTGCGGGGATCAGCCGGGAGGAGGCCGAGCGCATGCTCGGGGGGTCGTTCGCCCCCGAGGAGTAACCGGCTCGGTCGGCCGAGCCACCACGGTGGTCGGAGCGGTGCGAGCGTTCGCTCGCACCGCTCCATCGTTTCTCAGCGGTCGCGTCTCGCGAGCGCCAGGAGCTCGGCGTGCACGGCCGGGGAACCGGCCAGGATGTCACCGCTCAGGAAGCCGTCGCTCCCCTCCCAGTCGGTCACGACGCCCCCGGCCTCCTCGACCAGCAGGGCCCCGGCTGCCACGTCCCAGGCGTTGAGGGCCAGCTCGAAGAATCCCTCGAACACCCCGGCCGCCACCCAGGCCAGGTCCAGGGCCGCGGCCCCGGGCCGCCGGAGGTCCTCGAACCGCTCGAGGGCCGGCTCCATCACCCCCAGGTATCGCGGGAGCAGGTCCTTCCGCCGGAACGGGAATCCCGTGCCCACCACCGCGTCCTCGGCCGGACGAGTCGACACCGAGAGTCGTTCTCGTCCGGCGCCGTCGTGGACCGCGTACGCACCGAACCCCCGAGCTCCGACGTAGGTCTGGCCGAGGAACGGGCCGTGGACCGCCCCGACCACCGGCCGGCCGAGCTCGACCAGGGCCACCGAGACGGCCACGGCGGGGAACCGGCGCAGGAAATTCGTGGTCCCGTCGAGAGGGTCGACCACCCACCAGCGGTCGCCAGGATCGCCTCCGGCCTCTTCGCCCACGACGGGGACCTCCGGGGTTGCCTCGGTGAGCATCACCGCGATGGTCCGCTCGCTCGCACGGTCGACCTCGGTGACGTAGTCGCCGGCTCCCTTGCGCTCGGCGGCGACCTCGCCCGCGCCCTCGAGGACGATCCGGCCGCCGGCGAGGGCCGCCCGTTGGGCCGCGGCGGCCAGGCCGGCGAGGTCGAGCGTCCCGGGCATGGCTCGGGAGGCTATCAGGGCGCGTTGACACGCACGACGCGTGCCTAGTAGCCTCATTGTTTGCGTCGGGCTCGGCGGGCGGGCTCGACATTCAGCGTGCTTCCAGGGGGACGTCGAGGGTCAACCTGCGCCCACAGCGGTTCACCTGGAAGCCGGGCCCGCGGTCCGGCTTCATCGATGTCGGGCCCCCGGTTCGGTTGACAAGTCGAGAGTGCAGACGAGAGGACCATGCCCACGATCCAACAACTCGTGCGGTCCGGCCGGAAGCGGCCGAAAGACAAGACCAAGGCTCCCGCCCTCAAGGGGTCCCCGCAGCGACGGGGCGTCTGCACGCGCGTCTATACGACTACCCCGAAGAAGCCCAACTCCGCGCTGCGCAAGGTGGCGAGGGTTCGTCTGACCTCCCAGGTCGAGGTGACGGCCTACATCCCGGGGGTCGGCCACAACCTGCAGGAGCACTCCATCGTGCTCGTGCGGGCCGGCCGGGTCCGCGACCTGCCGGGCGTTCGCTACAAGATCGTTCGCGGCACGCTCGACACGGCCGGTGTACGGGATCGTAAGAAGGCCCGTTCCCTGTACGGAGCCAAGAAGGGCGGCGAGTAGACGGTGCCTCGCAAAGGCCCGGCCGCGCATCGGGAGACGCCAGCGGATCCCGTCTACCAGAACGTGCTGGTGACGCAGCTCATCAACAAGGTGCTGCTGAACGGCAAGAAGACGCTCTCCGAGCGCACCGTGTACAAGGCCCTCGAGGTCATCAGCGAACGGACCGCCAACGACCCGGTGATCACCCTGAAGAAGGCGGTCGAGAACGTCCGGCCGCTGCTCGAGGTGCGGTCCCGGCGTGTCGGCGGCGCGAACTACCAGGTCCCGGTCGAGGTTCGCCCCGCGCGGGGGACGACGCTCGCGCTGCGCTGGCTGGTGAACAACGCCCGGGCCCGCAAGGAGCATTCGATGGCCGAGCGCCTCGTCGGCGAGATCATGGATGCCGCTAACGGACAGGGCGTCTCGGTCAAGCGGCGCGAGGACATGCACAAGATGGCCGAGGCGAACCGCGCGTTCGCGCACTACCGATGGTGATCGACGAGCAGACCGTGGCCGGGTCCCTCCGGGGCCCGGCGTTCCATGAGGGGGGCCGGTGATGGCGCTCCCCGCGGAGAAGATGAACGTGGCGAAGGCAGCCGAGAAGGTGGAGAAGGGATCCAGGCCCGGCAAGGGCCTGGTCATCCGCGAGTACCCGCTGGGCAGGACCCGGAACATCGGGATCATGGCCCACATCGACGCGGGGAAGACCACCACGACCGAGCGGATCCTCTACTACACCGGCAAGGCCTACAAGATCGGCGAGGTGCACGAGGGGACCGCGCTGATGGACTGGATGGTCCAGGAACGAGAGCGCGGCATCACCATCACCTCTGCGGCGACCACGTGCGTCTGGAAAGACCACTGGATCAACATCATCGACACGCCCGGCCATGTGGACTTCACCGTGGAGGTGGAGCGGTCGCTCCGGGTGCTCGACGGCGCTATCGCCGTGTTCGACGCGGTCGCCGGCGTCGAGCCGCAGACCGAGACCGTGTGGCGCCAGGCCGACAGATACCGCGTCCCCCGGATCTGCTTCGTGAACAAGATGGACCGGACCGGGGCGGACTTCGGGCGCACGGTCGACATGATGGTCGAGCGCCTGCACGCCGCGCCCCTCGTGGTCCAGCTGCCCTGGGGCACCGAGAGTGACTTCCAGGGCGTGATCGACCTGGTCGAGATGAAGGCGCTCCACTGGGTCAACGAGATGGGCGAGGAGTGGGAGACGACGGAGATCCCCGCCGACCTCGAGGAGGCCGCCCGGCAGGCACGCCACGACCTGTTCGAGAAGCTGGCCGACCACGACGAGGCCCTGATGGACAAGTTCGTCCACGAGGACGAACCCACGGTCGAGGAGCTCCGCCGCGCCATCCGCAGGGCCACGCTGGCCGGCGAGGCCGTCCCGGTTCTGTGCGGATCGGCGTTCAAGAACAAGGCGATCCAGCCGCTCCTCGACGCGATCGTGAACTACCTGCCGGCGCCGAGCGACGTGCCGGCGGTCGAGGGCCACCTCCCCAACGGCGAGGCGGCCGAGCGCCGCGCCGAGGACACGGAGCCGTTCAGCGGCCTCGTGTTCAAGATCATGTCTGACTCGTACGTGGGTCGCCTGACGTACGTGCGCGTCTACTCCGGCGTCCTCCGTGCCGGCTCCCACGTGGAGAACACCACGAAGGAACGCAAGGAGCGGGTCGGCCGGATCCTCCAGATGCACGCCAACCACCGCGAGGACAAAGAGGCAGCCTTCACCGGAGACATCGTGGCCGTGGTCGGCCTCAAACACTCGATCACCGGCGACACGCTGGCCGAGCCGGCCAACCCGGTCATCCTCGAGTCGATCAGCTTCCCGACGCCGGTGATCTCGGTTGCCGTCGAGCCCAAGACCAAGGCTGACCAGGACAAGCTCGGGACGGGGCTCGGCAAGCTCGCCGACGAGGACCCGACCTTCGTCGTGAAATACGACGACGAGACGGGCCAGACGGTGATCTCGGGGATGGGCGAGCTTCACCTGGACATCATCGTGGACCGTCTGCGCCGCGAGTTCAGCGTCGACGCGAACGTCGGCAAGCCGCAGGTCGCCTACCGGGAGACGATCCGCAGACCCGTGCACAAGGTCCAGACGCGCTTCGTCCGCCAGACCGGTGGCCGGGGCCAGTACGGACACGTGGTGATCGACCTCGAACCCACGGGGCCCGGCGGTGGCTACGAGTTCGTGAACAAGATCACGGGGGGATCGGTCCCGCGCGAGTACATCCCGTCCGTGGACCACGGCATCCAGGAGTCGATGGAGTCGGGGGTGCTCGCCGGCTACCCACTGGTGGACGTCCGGGCGACGCTCGTCGACGGCTCGTACCACGAGGTCGACTCGAGCGAGATGGCGTTCAAGATCGCCGGCTCGATGGCGCTGAAGGAAGCCAGCAGGAAGGCCGACCCGGTGCTCCTGGAGCCGGTCATGGAGTTCGAGGTCGTCACGCCCGAGGACTTCCTGGGAGACGTGATGGGCGACCTCACGGCGCGCCGGGGCCGGATCGAGCGGATCGACGACCGGAGCGGCCTGAAGGCGGTCCGGGTGCTGGTGCCGCTCGCCGAGCTGTTCGGTTATGCCACGGATCTTCGTTCGCGGACCCAGGGTCGAGCGTCACACACCCCGATGCAGCTGCAGGCGTACGCCGAGGTGCCGGCCGCCATCTCCAAGGAGATCGTGGCCCGAGTACGAGGCGAGTAGGCCACAGAGGAGGAGCCAGACCGACATGGCCAAGCAGAAGTTCGAGCGGACCAAGCCCCACGTGAACATCGGCACGATCGGTCACATCGACCACGGCAAGACCACGCTGACCGCCGCCATCACCAAGGTCCAGGCGGCCAAAGGCCTGGCCGACTTCACGCCGTTCGACCAGATCGACAAGGCGCCGGAGGAGCGGGAGCGGGGCATCACCATCGCCATCGCCCACGTGGAGTACCAGACCGACGCCCGCCACTACGCCCACGTGGACTGCCCCGGGCACGCCGACTACATCAAGAACATGATCACCGGCGCCGCCCAGATGGACGGGGCCATCTTGGTGGTCTCGGCCGCCGACGGCCCCATGCCCCAGACCCGCGAACACGTCCTGTTGGCCCGCCAGGTCAACGTCCCCTACATCGTGGTGGCGCTGAACAAGGTGGACATGGTCGATGACCCCGAGCTGCTGGACCTGGTGGAGCTGGAGGTCCGGGAGCTGCTGTCCTCCTACGAGTTCCCCGGCGATGACGTCCCGGTGATCCGCATCTCCGCGCTCAAGGCCCTGGAGGGCGACGCCGAGGCCGAGGCCCAGGTCAACGAGCTGCTCACCGCCGTTGACACCTACATCCCCGAGCCGACCAGGGACGTGGACCGCCCGTTCCTGATGAGCATCGAGGACGTGTTCTCCATCACCGGGCGCGGCACCGTGGTCACCGGCCGGGTGGAGCGCGGGGTGCTCAAGAAGATGGAGGAGGTCGAGATCGTCGGCATCCACGACACCCGCAAGACCACCGCCACCGACCTGGAGATGTTCCGCAAGCTCCTGGACGAGGTCCAGGCCGGCGACAACGTGGGGGTCCTGCTGCGCGGCATCGACAAAGACGAGGTGGAGCGGGGCCAGGTGCTCTCCAAGCCCGGCTCCATCACCCCCCACACCGACTTCGCCGCCCAGGTCTACGTGTTGTCCAAAGACGAGGGGGGCCGCCACACCCCGTTCTTCAACGGGTACCGCCCCCAGTTCTACTTCCGCACCACCGACGTCACCGGCACGGCCAACCTGCCCGAAGGGGTGGAGATGGTCATGCCCGGCGACAACGTCGAGATGACCGTCAACCTGATCGCCCCCATCGCCATGGAAGAGGGCCTGCGCTTCGCCATCCGCGAGGGCGGGCGGACCGTGGGCGCCGGGCGCGTCACCAACATCATCAAGTAGCGAGAGCGGAGAGGCAGGGAAGAGGACGCCGTGGCCGGACCGAGGATCCGCATCAAGCTTCGGGCGTACGACCACCGGATGCTCGACGTCGCGGCTCGCGAGATCGTCGAGCACGTCACGCGCACCGGGGCGAAGGTCGTGGGGCCGGTTCCGCTTCCCACGGAGCGATCGATCTACACCGTCATCCGCTCGCCGCACAAGTACAAGGACAGCCGCGAGCACTTCCAGATGCTCACGCACAAACGGCTCATCGACATCGTCGACGCCACGTCGAAGACGGTGCAGGAGCTCCAGCGCCTGAACCTGTCGGCCGGCGTCGACATCGAGATCAAGTTGTAGCCATGGCAGAGATCAAAGGCATCCTCGGGACGAAGCTGGGAATGACCCAGATCTTCGACGACACGCGCGCCGTGCCGGTCACCGTCATCCAGGCGGGGCCGTGCGTGGTCGCGCAGGTCAAGACCGAGGAGACCGACGGGTACCGGGCGGTCCAGCTGGCGTTCGGCGACGTCCGTCGCAACGGTCTGACCAAGCCGATGAAGGGCCATTTCGAGAAGTCGGGCGCCGAGCCCGGCCGGTACGTGGTCGAGCTTCGCACGGACGACGCCGAGAGCTACTCCCCCGGACAGGAGATCAAGGTAGACGTGTTCGCGGCGGGCGACCGGGCCGACGTCGTTGGCGTGTCGAAGGGCCATGGGTTCGCCGGGGTGATGAAGCGCCATGGGTTCGGTGGCCTGAGCAGCAGCCACGGGACCGAACGCAAACACCGGGCCCCCGGCGCCATCGGCGCCTGCGCCACGCCCTCTCGCGTGTTCAAGGGGATGCCGATGGCCGGCCAGATGGGCAACGAACGCGTCACCGTGCTGAACCTCGAGGTGGTGCAGGCGGACCCCGAGCGCAACCTGTTGCTGCTCAAGGGCGCCGTGCCCGGCCCCAACGGCGGGCTGGTCATGGTGCGCTCGGCCGTGAAGACCCCCGCGGCGAAGGGGAGCCGGTGATGCCCACGGTCGACGTGCTCTCCGCGGCGGGGAAGAAGGTCGGCTCGCGCGACCTGTCGGCCGACGTGTTCCAGGCCAAGGTCAGCGTGCCCCTGATGCACCAGGTGGTGCTGGCCGGCATGGCCTCGCTTCGGCGCGGCACCCACTCCACCAAGACCCGCGGCGAGGTGTCCGGGGGCGGCCGCAAGCCGTGGCGCCAGAAGGGCACCGGCCGAGCCCGGCAGGGTTCGACCCGCTCGCCGCAGTGGACCGGCGGCGGGATCGTGCACGGACCGCGGCCGCGCGACCACGACATGCGGGTGAACAAGAAGATGCGTCGCGGCGCCCTCCGTTCGGCGCTGACCGACGCGCTGGGCAGCGGCAAGCTCGTGGTCCTGGAGGACCTCGACTTCGCCGAGCCCAAGACGAAGCAGGCCGTGGAGGTCCTCGACGCCCTCGAGCTGACGGGCAAGATCCTGCTCGTCCTGCCCGCCCCCAGCGACACCGGGGCGGTCGAGAAGAGCTTCCGCAACCTCGCCGGCATCCGCATCTCCTACGCGAAGGGTCTCGGCGTGTACGAGGTCGTCGCGGCGCACAGGGTCGTCCTCACGCAGGGGGCGCTCGACGTGCTCGAGGGTACGATCGAGCGTTCGGGTTCCGCACCGAGGGGTGAGGCCGAGTGAAGACCGCTCGGGACGTCATCATCCGCCCCGTCGTGAGCGAGAAGTCCTACGCCGGGCTCGACCAGAACACGTACACGTTCCTCGTGGACACGCGCGCCAACAAGACCGAGATCAAGGAGGCCGTCCAGCAGATCTGGAACGTCCAGGTGACCTCCGTGCGTACGCTGAACCGGCGAGGCAAGGTGAAGCGCCGGCGTTGGACCAAGGGCAAGCGGCCCGACGAGAAGCGCGCCATCGTGACGCTCGCCGAGGGCGATCGTATCGAGATCTTCGAGACGGGGAAGTAGGACGATGGCCGTTCGCAAGTACAAGCCGACCACGCCGGGCCGCCGGGGCGGCAGCGTGTCCTCCTTCGACGAGATCACGCGGGCCACGCCCGAGAAGTCGCTGCTCGACAAGGGCCGCAATCGCGCCGGGCGGAACGCCTCGGGCCGCATCACCGCCCGTCACCAGGGGGGCGGCAACAAGCGGCGGTATCGCCGGATCGACTTCAAGCGGAACAAGGACGGGGTGCCCGCGAAGGTGGCGCACCTCGAATACGACCCGAATCGCTCCGCGCGCATCGCCCTGCTGCACTACGCGGACGGGGAGAAGCGGTACATCCTGGCGCCGAGCGGCCTGGGTGTGGGTGACCGGCTCATGTCCGGCGAAGGCGCCGACATCCGGCCGGGGAATGCGCTCCCGCTGCGGAACATTCCGGTCGGGACGACCGTGCACGCCGTCGAGCTCCAGCCCGGCGCCGGGGCGCGTATGGCCCGCTCGGCCGGCGCGAGCATCCAGGTGATGGCGAAGGAGGGTGGCTACGCCACGCTCCGGCTGCCCTCCGGCGAGATGCGCATGGTGCTCGCCACTTGCAAGGCAACGGTCGGAGAGGTCGGCAATCCCGAGCACGAGCTGATCCAGCTCGGCAAGGCGGGCCGCAGCCGGTGGAAGCGCAAGCGTCCGTCCGTCCGTGGCGTGGCGATGAACCCCGTCGACCACCCGCTCGGTGGGGGCGAGGGAAAGAGCTCGGGCGGCCGCCACCCCACCAGTCCGTGGGGCAAGAAAGAGGGTCGGACCAGGAAGAAGAACAAGGCGTCGAACAAGCTGATCGTCCGGCGCCGCGGGAAGGGGCGTGGCTGAGCGATGCCGCGGAGCGTCAAGAAGGGACCGTTCGTCGACGAGCACCTGATGGTCAAGGTGGCCGAGATGAACCGGCGTGGCGACAAGAAGGTCATCCGGACGTGGTCGCGCCGGTCGACCATCGTGCCCGAGATGGTGGGGCACACCATCGCGGTGCACGACGGCCGCAAACACGTTCCCGTGTACATCTCGGAGTCGATGGTCGGACACAAGCTGGGTGAGTTCGCGCCGACCCGGACGTTCCGGTCGCACGCGCGGTCCGAGCGCTCGAGCACGGCGAGGTAGATGAGACGATGGAAGCGAAGGCCACCGTTCGGTACGTCCGGATCACGCCGTCGAAGGCGCGACGAGCGGTGGACCTCATCCGTGGGCGGCAGGTCGACGATGCCCGCCGGATCCTGCGGTTCAGCCCTCTCGGTGCCGCCAAGACGATCGAGAAGGCGTTGAACTCGGCCGTGGCGAACGCGGAGCAGCAGCCCGGCGTGGCCCCGCAGAACCTAGTGATCGAGCGGGCGTGGGTGGACGAGGGGCCGACGCTGAAGCGGTGGCGCCCACGGGCGTACGGCCGGGCGACGAAGGTGTTCAAGCGGACGTCGCACATCACGTTGGTGGTCAGGTCGTTGGAAGAGATCGAGTAGGCGGAGAGGGACGAGAGCGTGGGTCACAAGGTCAATCCCTACGGGTTCCGGCTGGGGGTCATCTACCCCTGGAAGTCCAACTGGTACGCCGGGCGCGACTACGCGTCCCAGCTCCACGAGGACGTCTGGATCCGCAAACACATCCGCTCCCGGCTGTCCCGCGCCGGCATCTCGAGCATCGACATCGAGCGCAAGGGCGATCAGATCTGGGTCTACATCCGCACGGCCCGGCCCGGCATCGTGATCGGCCGCAAGGGGGCCGAGGTCGACCGGATCCGCAAGGACATCGAGCGGGTCACCAAGAAGCGCGTCGACGTCAAGGTCGAGGACATGAACTCGGCGGCCTCGGAGGCGCGGCCGGAGACCGATGCCACGCTGCTCGCGCAGGGCGTGGCGGAGCAGCTCGCCGGGCGAGTGAGCTTCCGCCGGGCCATGCGTCGCGCCGTCCAAACCGCCATGCGGTCCGGCGCGATCGGCGTACGCGTTCAGTGCGGCGGCCGCCTGGGCGGCACCGAGATGTCGCGCCGCGAGTGGTATCGCGAAGGCCGAGTGCCGCTGCACACGCTTCGGGCCAAGATCGACTTCGGGACCGCCGAGGCCAAGACCACGTTCGGGCAGATCGGCGTGAAGGTGTGGGTCTACCACGGCGACGAGATCCCGCAAGCCGAGCAGGAGACCGAACGGCTTCGCGCCCGCGCCCTCGCGCAGGTCACGAGCGGCGGCGGCGCGTCCACCGGCGCCCTCATCACCGACGAGCGGGAGGCCGCCGAGCTCACCGAACCGGAATCGGCGCCAGAACCGGCACCGGCACCGGAACCGGAATCGGCGCCAGAACCAGCACCGGCTCCGGAACCGGAACCGGCGCCCGAACAGGAGTCGGCGCCAGAACCGGAACCGGCTCCCGAACCCGAACCGGAGGCGACGGCACGGGCCGAGGCGGAGCCTGCCGCCGAAGCCACCCCTGCGGTCGGCGAGGAGGAGGCCAAGTAATGCTCGCCCCGAAGAAGGTCAAACACCGCAAGGTGCACCGGGGCCGGCGGCGCGGCCGCGCCAAAGGTGGCACCGAGGTCCAGTACGGAGACTTCGGCCTGGTGGCGCTCGAGCCCGCCTGGATCACGAACCGCCAGATCGAGTCGGCGCGAGTGGCGATCACGCGGCACATCCGCCGCGGCGGGAAGGTGTGGATCAACATCTTCCCCGACAAGCCGTACACGAAGAAGCCGGCCGAGACCCGGATGGGCTCGGGCAAAGGCAACCCCGAGGGCTGGGTGGCCGTCGTCAAGCCCGGGCGGGTCATGTTCGAGCTGTCGGGCGTTCCCGAGACGCTGGCGCGCGAGGCCATGATGCGCGCCGCCCACAAGCTGCCGATCAAGACCAAGTTCATCGCCAGGGCGGGAGCGGAGGAGTAGTGACCAGGGTTCGCGAGCTTCGAGACCTCGGCAGCGAGGAGCTGTTCGAACGGCTGGAGTCCTCGAAAGAGGAGCTGTTCAACCTGCGCTTCCAGCTCGCGACGGGGCAGCTGGACAACCCGATGCGGATCAAGGAGGTGCGCCGGGACGTGGCGCGCATCCTCACGATCCTCCGTGAGCGTGACCTGCAGGCCGAGCTCGAGGAGCAACAGACGGTGGAAGAGGAGATCTCGTGAGCGACGTCGAGCGTGTGGAGACGGTGCGCGGCCGGCGGAAGGTTCGCACCGGGGTCGTGGTGTCCGACAAGATGGACAAGACGGTCCTCGTGCGCGTCGACCGCAAGGTCCGCCATCCCCTCTACAAGAAGACCGTGGCGCGCTCGCACAAGCTTGCGGCGCACGACGAGAGCAATGAGGCACACCTGGGCGACACGGTGCGGGTGATGGAGGCCCGCCCGCTCTCGCGGACCAAACGCTGGCGCGTCGTCGAGATCGTCGAACGGGCGAAGTGAGGGAACGCGGGTGATCCAGCAGGAGACGCGCTGCCGGGTGGCGGACAATACGGGGGCCAAGGAGGTCCTGTGCATCCGCGTCCTCGGCGGCAGTCACAAGCGGTACGCGAAGGTCGGCGACGTCATCGTCGGCTCCGTCAAGGACGCGCTGCCGGGCGCCGGCGTCAAGAAGGGCGAGGTCGTCCGGGCCGTCGTCGTCCGCACCGCCAAGGAGCGGAGGCGACCCGACGGGTCCTACATCAAGTTCGACGACAACGCGGTCGTCTTGATCAACGAGCAGCGAAACCCGCGGGGGACCCGCATCTTCGGCCCCGTCGCGCGGGAGCTACGGGAGAAGCGGTTCATGAAGATCATCTCGCTCGCTCCGGAGGTGCTGTGATGCCGGGCGTCGACATCAAACGGGACGACAACGTACGGGTGATGAGCGGCAAGAGCCGCGGGCACACCGGGCGGGTGATCCGCCTCCTGCCCCGCGAGGGCCGAGTCCTGGTCGAGGGCGCCGCCATGGCGAAGAAACACCAGCGGACCACCGGGAAGCGATCGGCCAGCGGCTCCCAGCTCCAGCAGGGCGGCATCATCGACACGGAGCTGTTCATCGACATCTCGAACGTCCAGGTGGTGTGCAAGTCCTGCGGCAAGCCGACCCGGATCGGGCATCGCGTCGAGGCCGATGGGACGAAGATGCGCATCTGCCGCAAGTGTGGAGAGGACCTGTGAGCGAGCAGCGCTACGTGCCGCGCCTCAAGGTCCGGTACCGCCAGGACGTGATGCCCAGGCTCCAGCGCGAGCTCGGGCTACCCAACCCGATGCAGGTGCCTCGTCTCGACCGGGTCGTGGTGAACATGGGCGTCGGTGACGCCATCAAGGACGGTCGTATGCTGGAGGCGGCCGTCGACGACCTCACGGTCATCACCGGGCAGAAGCCGGTCGTGACCAAGGCCCGAAAGTCCATCGCGGGGTTCAAGCTGCGCGAGGGGATGGCGATCGGCGCCAAGGTCACCCTTCGGGGCGATCGGATGTGGGAGTTCGTGGATCGGCTGGTCTCGATCGCGATCCCCCGGATCCGGGACTTCCGCGGGTTGAACCCGAACGCGTTCGACGGCCACGGCAACTTCACGCTCGGGCTGACCGAGCAGCTGATCTTCCCGGAGATCGACTACGACAAGGTGGTCAAGGTCCGGGGGATGGACGTCACGGTCGTGACGACGGCGAAGACGGACGACGTGGGTCGCGCGCTGCTCGTCGCCCTGGGGTTCCCGTTCGAGGGCATCCCGGTGGTGACGGCGGCCGCATCCTGACCTGGAGAGACGGGATGGCGAAGAAGACGCTCATCAACAAGCAGCAGCGGCAGGCCAAGTTCAAGGTGCGCGAGTACACGCGGTGCGCCCGGTGCGGGCGGTCGCGGGCCGTGTACCGGAAGTTCCTCCTGTGCCGCGTCTGCTTCCGCGAGCTCGCGCACGCGGGAGAGCTTCCGGGGGTGACCAAGGCCTCATGGTGAAGCTCGCCACCCACGTCACCGACCCGATCGCGGACCTCCTGACGAGGATCCGCAACGCCAACCTCGCGTACAAGGACGACCTCCTCGTGCCGGCGTCGAAGATGAACGAGGGCATCCTGAAGATCCTGGCGGCCGAGGGCTTCATCGTCGGCTACGCGGCCGAGGGTGAAGGGATCGAACGCGTCCTTCGGGTGACCTTGAAATACGGCCCGAAGCGGGAGCGCACGATCACGGGCCTGAAGCGCGTGAGCAAGCCGGGGCGCCGCGTCTATGCCAGGCGCGACGGCCTGCCCCGGGTGCTCGGCGGGCTCGGGATCGCGCTGGTGTCCACCTCGCACGGTGTGATGACGGACCGGGACGCCGCCCGCAAGGGTATCGGCGGCGAGGTCCTGGCCTACGTCTGGTAGCCGCGGAGTCCGAGAGGGAAGAGATGAGCAGGATCGGCAGACAACCCATCGAGATCCCCGGCGGCGTGGACGTGCAGCTGGGCGATGACTCGGTGGTCACGGTGAAGGGGCCCCGAGGGTCGCTGAGCCAGCGCCTCCACGCGGAGATGCGGGTCGTCGTGGAGGACGGCTCCGTTCGGGTGGAGCGCCCCAGCGACGAGGGGATCCACCGGAGCCTGCACGGGCTCACCCGCACCCTGATCGCCAACATGGTCGAGGGCGTGACGAAGGGGTACGAGAAGCGCTTGGCCATCGTGGGCGTCGGCTACCGCGCCGCGATGAAGGGCAACGACCTCGAGGTCCAGGTCGGGTATTCGCACCCCGTCGTCGTCCCGGCACCGGAGGGCATCGAGTTCGAGACGCCGACCGCCACGTCGATCGTCGTGCGGGGCAACGACAAGCAACAGGTCGGCGAGGTCGCGGCGAACATCCGGAAGATCCGCAAACCCGAGCCGTACAAGGGCAAGGGCATCCGGTACGAGAACGAATACGTCCGCAAGAAGGCTGGAAAG
>DASUTU010000039.1:0-14079 GCA_036374435.1 Actinomycetota bacterium
CCGGTCTTGCGGCCTCGCGTGGTGAGCAGGAGGGTGTGGACCCCGCTCCATCGGTGTCCCTTCCGGCCGCCCGACTCCACGTAGCCGCGGACGTGCCGGTTCACCCAGCCGACCGGGCTGTCGTAGACCTCCTCCATCTCCACCCACCCTAGTGTCGTCCCGGCGCTGGCGTAGATTCCCCGGTGTGAGCGCCGACGCCTCCCTCGACCACCTCCGCTCCCTGCTCCGCGCCGCCCCGCTGATCGACGGTCACAACGACCTGTTGTGGGAGCTCCGGTCGGGGACGCCGCCCGAGGAGTGCCGGACCGACCCGGCCCGCCTCGAGGCCGGCGGCGTCCGGGGCCAGTTCTGGTCCGTGTACGTGCCCTCGGATCTTCCCGGCCACGAGGCCGTCACGGCGACGCTCGAGCAGATCGACGCGTTGTTCGAGCTCGTCCGGCGGCATCCCGACCGGCTCGAGCTCGTGCGCACGGCCGACCACGTCGAGCAGGCGGCGGCCGAGGGGAAGGTGGCCTCGATGATCGGGGTCGAAGGCGGCCAGTCGATCGGCTCGTCGCTCGGTGCGCTCCGGGCGCTGGCCCAGCTCGGAGCCGGCTACCTGACGCTCACGCACAACGACGACACGCCGTGGGCGGACTCGGCGACCGGTCATCGCTCGCACGGCGGGCTGACCCGGTTCGGGGAGGAGGTCGTTCGCGAGCTGAACCGCTCCGGCGTCCTCGTCGACCTCAGCCACACGTCGGAGGACACCATGTGGCAGGCGATCGACGTGAGCGCGGCGCCCGTGATCTTCTCCCATTCGTCGACCCGGGCGCTGTGCGATGTCTCTCGGAACGTGCCGGACGACGTCCTCGAGGTCGTCGGACGGACCGGCGGCGTCGTCATGGTGACCTTCGTTCCCTCGTTCCTCACGCGCGCCGGCGAGGCCGCCTACGCCGCCGCGTGGGCCGAGGCGGGCCGGCTGCGCGAGGAGCATCCCGACGATCCATCCGCCGTCGGGGAGGCGATGAAGGTGTGGTTCGAGCGGCACCCGGACCCGCCGGCGACCGTGGGTGACGTCGCCGACCACGTCGACCACGTCCGGGACGTCGCCGGGATCGACCACGTCGGCGTGGGCGGCGACTTCGACGGCTCCGTGTGGATGCCCGAGGGCCTCGACGACGTGTCGGCCTACCCCGCCCTGTTCGCCGAGCTCTCGTCGCGAGGGTACGCGGACGAGGACCTTGCGAAGGTCGCCGGTCGGAACGTGCTGCGCGTCATGCGCGAGGCGGAGCGAACGGCCGCCCGCCTCCGAGCGGAGCGCCCGCCGTCGACCGCGAGGATCGAGGACCTCGACGGCTGACCTGGGCGGCCGCTAGCATCCGCAGGTCGTGGCACGCCGTCCCCCTCGTTCCCTGCGCCGGGCCGTCCGTCCCGCCGCGATGTTCGGCCTGGCGCTGCTGCTCGTCGCCGTTGGCTGGGAGCTCTACAAGTGGCTGGGGCCGCAGGACGGCGGCACCGTGTTCGGGCTCCGCCTCCTCCCGCGGGCCGAGGACCGGGCCATGCCGCACGTCTGGGACATGCTCCTGCGGTTCGCCGAGCCCGAGCGCCGGGGCGCCGGCGGGACGATCCTGTGGGTGGTCGTCCGCGGGGCGTGGTTCACGTTCCGGATCGCCTTCGCCGGCTTCGTGCTCGGGGCCGTGGTCGGCCTGGCGCTGGCCGTGGTGATGGCGCGGTTCCGGGTGGTCGAGCGCGGGCTCCTGCCCTACCTCGTGATCTCGCAGACCGTGCCGCTGATCGCGCTCGCCCCCCTCGTCGTGAGCTGGGGCGGCCGGCTCCAGATCGGCGGCTTCGAGTGGCCGCGGTGGCTCTCGGCGGCGGTCCTCGGCGCGTTCCTGGCGTTCTTCCCGGTGGCGGTGGGGACGTTGAAGGGCCTGACCTCGGTCCCGGCGGCCTCGCTCGAGCTGATGGAGTCCTACGCGGCTTCGTGGCGACAGACGCTTCTCAAGCTGCGGTTCCCGGCGGCCGTGCCCTACCTCGTCCCGGCCCTCCGGCTGGCCGCGACGGCGTCGGTGATCGGCGTGGTGGTGGCCGAGATCTCCACCGGCCTCGCGGGCGGGATCGGCCGGCTGATCATCGAATACGCCCGCGCCGCCACCAGCGACCCGGCGAAGGTGTACACGGCCGTGTTCGGCGCGGCGGCGCTCGGCCTGGTGATGACCGGCATGGTGGTCGGGCTCGACGCCGTGTTGATGCGCCACCGCCCCAGGGAGGCGGTCGAGTGACCAGCGCCGTCGAGATCCAGGGCGTCTCGAAGGTCTTCAACGTCGGGCGACCCAACGAGGTCCCCGCGCTCGTCGACGTCGACCTCGTGGTCGAGCCCGGCGAGTTCGTGTCGCTGATCGGGCCGTCGGGCTGCGGCAAGTCCACGCAGCTCCGCCTGATCGCCAACCTGCTCGAACCCACCACCGGCGAGGTGCGCGTGAACGGCAAGCCGGCCCGCCGGGCCCGGCTCGACCAGGACTACGGCATGGCCTTCCAGCAGGCCGGGCTCTTCGAGTGGCGGACGGTGGCTCGAAACGTGGAGCTGTCGCTCGAGCTGAAGGGGTGGGACAAGGACAAACGGCGCATGCGGGCTCTCGAGATGCTCGACCTGGTGAAGCTCCCGGAGTTCGCCGGGCACTATCCGTGGCAGCTCTCCGGGGGAATGCAGCAGCGTGTCGCCATCGCTCGGGCCCTCGCGGCCCACCCGCCGCTCCTGTTGATGGACGAGCCGTTCGGCGCCCTCGACGAGATGACCCGTGAGCACATGCAGGACGAGCTGCTGCGGATCTGCGGCGAGACCGCCACGACGGTCGTGTTCGTGACGCACTCGATCCCCGAGGCGGTCTACCTGTCCACGCGGGTCGTGGTGATGTCGCCCCGGCCCGGCCGGATCACCGGGATCGTGGACGTGGACCTGGGGCCCCGGCGCGGCGTCGAGACGCGCGAGGCCCCGGCGTTCTTCCGGAAGGTCACCGACGTCCGCGAGGCGCTTCGAGGCATCGAGCCGTCCGATCTGGAGCCCGCCGTGGAGGCCGAGTGAGCTCGCGAGGCGTGCTCCGGGTGGTGATACCGCCGATCGTGTTCGGCGTGGCGTTCCTGGCGCTATGGGAGGCCTCGGTCAAGGTGTTCGACCTGAAGCCGTATTTCCTGCCGCCGCCGTCGGCGATCTGGGCCCGGTTCGGCGAGAACCTCCGGCTGATCTGGGACGCCACGAGCGTCTCGGGCACGAACGCGCTCGTCGGGCTCGTGGCCGGCACGGTCGTCGGCGTCGCGCTGAGCTTCGTCCTCGGCCGCTTCCGGGTGGTGAACGAGCTCGTCATGCCGCTCGCGGTAGCGCTCAACGCCGTCCCGATCTTCGTGTTGGTCGCCGTGCTCAACAACATGTTCTCGATCACCAGCGAGGTGCCGCGGCGGCTGATGGTGTCGATCGTCGTGCAGTTCATCGTCCTGGTGAACGTGACGCGCGGGCTGCGCGAGGTCGACCAGACGCATCTCGAGCTGATGCGTTCGTACGCGGCGAGCAAGATCGCGATCCTGCGGAAGGTGCGCGTGCCCAACGCCGTGCCCTTCCTGTTCACGGCCCTCAAGATCGCCGCGCCGGCCGCGGTGATCACGGCGTTCGTCTCCGAATACTTCGGCGGATCGCAGAACGGCCTGGGGAACCGGATCGTGGCGAACATCGCGATCTCGCAGAACGCGGCGGCGTGGGCCTATGTGCTGGGGGCATGCCTGCTCGGGCTGGTGTTCTTCCTGTCGGCTGTGGCGCTCGAACGCGTGGCCACGCCCGGGGGTGTGGGCAGCCGAGGCCGGGATGGGGCATGATGCGCGATCTGGCCGGGGTACCGGGGCAACGGACCGGGACGGGGACCCGGGGGAGGGGGAAGGCGCATGAAGGGGAAGCGGCTGTGGACGGTGGCGGCCGCCGTGCTGGCGATCTCGCTGGTGGCGGCGGCGTGCGGCGACGACGGGGACGACGGGGACGGAGGCGCGGACGCCGGCGACTGTGAATCGGTCGACGAGGTCAGCCTCCAGCTCCAGTGGGTCATCCAGGCCCAGTTCGCCGGGTACTTCGCGGCCCAGGACGAAGGGTTCTACGCCGACCAGTGCCTCGAGGTCACGATCGTGGAGGGCGGCGTCGACATCGTGCCGCAGACGCAACTCGCCGACGGCGCCGTGGACTTCGCCCTGGCGTGGGTCCCGAAGGCGCTGGCCAGCCGCGAGGCCGGCGCGAACATCGTCGACATCGCCCAGGTGTTCCAGCGCTCGGGGACGCTGCAGGTCTCGTTCGTCGAGGCGGGGATCACCTCGCCCGAGGACTTCGCCGGCAAGCGGATCGGCAACTGGGGGTTCGGCAACGAGTACGAGATCTTCGCGGCGCTCGCGCAGGTCGGCCTGGACCCGGCAGCCGACGTCGAGCTCGTGCAGCAGCAGTTCGACATGGTCGGCCTGCTCCAGGGCGACATCGACGCCGCCGAGGCCATGACCTACAACGAATACGCGCAGGTGCTCGAGGCCGTGAACCCCGATACCGGCGAGCTGTACCAGCCCGGGGACCTCAGCGTGGTGTCGTACGAGGAGGAAGGCGTCGGCATGCTCCAGGACGCCATCTGGGCCGACGCCGAACGGTTGGAGTCCGACGACGCCTATCGGGACATCGCCGTTCGGTTCGTCACGGCCAGCCTCCAGGGCTGGGCGTTCTGCCGCGACAACGGCGAGGCGTGCCGCGAGATCGTCGTGGCCAAGGGGTCGCAGCTCGGGGACAGCCACCAGCTCTGGCAGATGAACGAGATCAACAAGCTCATCTGGCCGGCGCCCGACGGCGTCGGCGTGATCGACGAAGCCGCCTGGGACCGGACGGTCGAGATCGCGCAGAACACGCCGAACCTGGAAGGCGCGACGGTGTTGACCCAGCCGCCGGACGAGGGCGCCTGGACCAACGACATCGTGACCGAGGCCCTGGCGAACCTGGAGGAGCTCGGCGTGGACACGACCGGCGAGGGGTTCGCGCCGATCGAGGTCACCCTGGAGGAGGGCGGCGCCTGAGCGAACGCCCTCGAACATCCTGATAAAGGCCGGTGGGCCGCCCCGCAGGGGCGGCCCACAGGCCCAGGAGGGGTCAGGCCCGAGCGCAGCTCAGAGGCGCGAGCACTGGTCTTCCTTGCTGCCCTCGACCCGGTTCCCGCCGCCGGTCGGCCGGGGGTCGTTCGCCTTGCACTGGAGGTTGCCGTCGATCACGTTGTTCTTGATCACGACGCCGCCCGTGTTCTGGAACGCCTGCACGTTGCCGCCGACCTTCGTCCGCTTGACGACCACGCGGCCGTCCTGCTCGTCGTAGAGGATGTCGCCCCCGACCCGGGAGCCGATCACGCGAGCGCGTTTGCCCTGAACGACCTGGACGTCGCCGCCCACGACCGATCCGGCCCGAACCACGACGTTCTTCGCGTTCTCGCCCTGCACGTTGCCGTCCACCCGCACGTCGATGGCGATCAGGATCGCGTTCCGGTTGACCGTGACGTTCCCCTCGACCCGCGTTCCCTGCAGGGTGCACGACGCCCCTTGCGGCACCTTCACGTTGTCGACCGTACGGCGGCCGATCTCACCTCGACAGACGACCTCGTCGGCCGTCGCCGGCGGCCCCAGGGTCAGGAGCAGCGTCGTCATCATCGATACCGCCAGCGCCCTCTTCATCGTTGGCCTCCTCCGCCTTCGGTCCGGACGGTCGACCCGTCCTGCTTCCAGGGTTCCCGGAGACCGTGAAACGAACGTGTGAGGCCGGTGAGAGTTCGCTCATCCGCTCGAGCCGGCCGACGGATGGATCACCGGCCGGTAGCCGGAGCCGAGGACGGCCACCGTCGAGCGCGGCGTGAGGACGGCGGCGTCCCCGCGGAAGGGTCGATCGAGCGCCTCGCCGTAGCCTGCCGGCGACCACGGCACGAGGCGATCGTCGAGCACGAGCGCCGGGGCCTCGCCGAGCGCGACGAAGGTACCCGCCGGCAGGTCCCGCCAGGCCGCCGGGTGACGGCGCTGACGCCGGTCCTCGACCCGGTCGTCGTGCAGGCGCCGGTCCATCTCGCCGGCTCCTGGCCGGACCCCGAACGCGCGAACCCAGGCGTCGAGCCAGGCCGCGTAGTCGGCCCGCCGGCACAGCGCGCACGGACGGTGGCCGGCCGCCAAGGCCACCGCCTCGTCCCAGACGAACAGCGGGGTCCACCGGCCCGGCTCCCACCTCGGCGCCCGCCAGCCTTGGTACGCGAGCGCGCAGGTGATCCAGCGGCGGACCTGCCAGGGGCGCACGATGGTCCGGTCCCGGTGGATGTTGCCCCGGTTGCCGAGGAACATCCCGCGTTGCTCGATCGCGACGATCTCTCCGAACGGCGTCATCCGGTTGCGCTCGGCCACGCCGCCATCATCGCCCGCGGCGACGACGTCCCGCCGTGCGGCCTCGGTGGGCGCCGTTACCCCACGGGGCTCGGCACGGGCTCGGACACCCTGCCGAGCAGACGTCGAAGCGCCGGCTCGAGCTGCGGATCGGTGAAGGTGAAGCCGGACCGCAGGAGCGTCCCGGGTACCACCTTCGCGCTCGACAGGAGGACCTGGTCCGCACGCTCGGCGCCGACGAGCGCGCGCAGGACCGGAGCCGGCGCCCACCACGGGGCGGGCCGGCGGAGGACGCGGGCCAGCGTGGTGGTGAAGTCGCGGTTCGTCACCGGCTCGGGGGCCGCCGCATTCACGGGGCCGCGCACGGATCGCTCCTCGAGGGCGAAGCGGATCGCGTCCACCTCGTCCTCGAGCGTGATCCAGGGGAACCACTGCCGGCCGCCGCCCAACCGGGCACCCAACCCGAATCGAAACGGCATGAGGAGATACGGCAAGAAGCCGCCGTGAGGAGCGAGCACGTGCGCACTCCGCAGGAGCACGGTGCGGATGCCGGCCTCGCGCGCCGGAGCGGCGGCCTCCTCCCAGGCCGTCGCGACCTCGGCGAGGTATCCGCTCCCGGGACCGTCGGATTCGGTGAGCTCCCGGTCGCCGCGGTGACCGTAGTAGCCGACGGCCGAGCCGTTCACGAACACCTCCGGGGGCGCCTGCAGCGTCGGGAGCGTCCGAGCCAGCAGCTGCGTCCCGCGCACGCGCGACCGGAAGAGCTCACGCTTGCGTTCGGCGTTCCACCGTCCGGCACCGACGCCCGCGCCGGCCAGGTTCACGATGGCGTCCACGCCCTCGAGACCCGGTCGATCGATCGTCCCGTTCCGAGGGTCCCACGCGACGGTGTCTCCGCCGGCGTCTTCGGTCGCGGGCCGGACCAGCCGCACGACGCGATGGCCGTCGCGCGCGAGGGCCGAGGCCAGCGCCCGACCGATCAGGCCGCTCGAACCGCTGATCGCGATGTCCATGCGTTCCCTCCTCCCTCGAGGCCCGCGAGTGAGCGGGAATCGGCCCGCCGGCGGATCCGGCGGGCCGATTCTCCTGTGGGTTATCGCGAGCCGACCGGGACGGCAACGACCGCGAGGTCGTACCCGGCGGCGGCGCTGCCCCAGGCGTAGACCTGGTACGCGACGCCCTTCTTCAGCTTGAGCACGGCGGGCCCGATGACCGGGGCGTAGTCGTTCGGCAGCGAGACCCACGCCGCGTAGACGCCGCGCCGGACCTGCAACGTCGCCGAGGCGCCGTTCGGAACGTCCTCGAGGAGCACGCGGCCGTTCGCCCAGACGTCGACCGGCGGGGCCGCCGCCGTGTGCCGGATCGTCAGGCGCGCGATGCCCTTGGCCGGCGGCCGGATCTGGTTCGTGAACAGCCCGAGGGTCGGCGTGCCGTCCTCCGTCAGGTGGGCGACCGCCGTGTAGTTCTTGCCGCTCGCGAGCTCGATGCCGGTGGCCTCGAGGATCGCGGGGTCCTCGCACGTACCTGCCTCGCCGACGATCTTCACGTCGTGAGAGCCGGCGGGCAGCGCCACGCCGGTCACGACGTCGCCGGGCGCGAACCCGGGGATCGCCACGGAGCCGTTCACACACACCTCGACGTTCACGCCGGGGATGCCGTGAACGACGTTCAGCGAGGCGTCGGCGGCCGAGGCCGTCCCGACGCCGAGCGTCGAGACGGCGAGCGCCGCCCCGATGCCGACTCCCATGAGTCGCTTCTTCATGCCTGCCTCCTTCGCCCGGGGAGCGAGCCGATCCCGCTCTACCGTCCGAGGCACGCTACTCGGGCCAGAGGGCCAGACCAATGCATAAACCTATGCATCGCGCATGGATTTGCGGGCACCGACCGAGTACGCTCGGCGCATGAGGCGGGGACCGGAACCTCGGGCAGCGGAACACGGGATGCCGATCGCCAGCGTGTCGAAGGCGCTCGGCATTCCCGTGCCGACGATCCGGTCCTGGGAACGGCGATACGGCTTCCCGTCGCCGTCCCGGACCGGGGGGCGTCACCGTCGCTACACGACGACGGAGATGGAACAGCTCCGCGACCTGCGGGACCTGATCTCGCGAGGGCATTCCGCCCGGGAGGCGGTGGCGCGCCTGACGAGCGGGCCGTCGCCGGCCGGCGACGGGGAGCTGCTCGAGGTGGTGCTCGACTCGGCCATGCGGCTGGACCCCGACGCGATCCGTTCGGCACTCGACCGTTCGGCCGAGCGGCTCGGGGTCGAGGCGACGATCCGCGACGTGGTGTTCCGCGCCATGCGGGAGATCGGGACGCGCTGGAAGGCCGGCACGTGCGACGTGGAGCAGGAGCACCTCGCGACCGCGTCCACGCGGGCGTGGCTCGCGCGTCAGCTGACGATGGCGCCGCCCTCGTTCCGTCCCGATCCCATCGTCCTCGCCTGCGGCCCCAAGGACCACCACACGATCGGGATCGAGGCGTTCGCCGTCGTCCTCGCCCGGCGCGGGTGGCCCTGCCGCGTGTTGGGCGCGTTGACGCCGGCGGCCGCCCTGGCCGGGGCCGTCCGGGCCGTTCGAGCGGTGGGGGCCGTCGTGACGGCGCAACGTAGCGTCACCCGGCGCGCGGCGCGCGAATCGCTCGCCGCCGTCGAGGCCCTGCCCGGCGTCCGGGCGTTCTACGCGGGCGACGCCTTCGTCGCCTCAGCCGCGCGTCGCGACGTCCCGGGCGTCTACCTCGGCGACGACGTCCTCCAGGCGGCCGAAGTGCTGGAAGAGGCCGCAGGCGCGGCCTATCCGCGGGGGCCCGGGGTCCCCGGCCCGGATCGTCCGGCCCGGTAGAGATCGGTCCTCGGGGCCGGTTTCAGGCCGGCGCGGCGGGCGCCGATGGCTACAGGGGCGGCTCGGCCGTCGAGTCGACCCTGCGACGCGTGAGGACCGCCACGCCGATCGGGAAGAGCCGAGACCGCCGGCGGGGCCGCCGGCCCACGCCGACGCCGCACGACCCCGCCGATACCGAGGCGTACGAGCACAGCTGGTACGCCCTGCTCGCGCAGCACGTCGAGCAGCCGGAGACGGAGAGCGAGCCCGAACCCGAGCTCGCCACCGTGACGGAGCTGGTGGTGGAGCAGGCCGAGCCGGACCCTGAGCCCCGGCCGGATCGGGAGCCGGCGGAGGGGCCTCTGCTGCGACCTGAGCCGGCCGCCCTCGCGCCGGCCGAACCCGCGACTCCCCGGGGCGCGCCCGCACCGGCCGCCGGGCCGTCGGGCCCCGCGCCCGACCGGCCCGCGATCCGGATCGGCATCCGGCGGGTGGCCGAGCCCGAGACCGTGTACTTCGGGTACCTGACGACCTCGCGGCATCGCGAGTTCTTCCGGGGAGACGTGTGGGGCTCCTCGCGTGCCGCCACGCCCGCGCAGCTCTGGCGAGCCAACCATCTTGGTGCGGCGTGGGAGCTCGAGATGGTCGAGCGGTTCCTGCGTGAGACGGCGGAGATCGCCGCCTCCGTCGTCGCCTCGGCGCCGTGGTCGTCGCCGCCCGGCAGCCCCGAGCGCCGGGTCTGGATCGAACGCCTGCTGTCGTCGGCCTGGGTCGCGGACTACGGCGTGGCCCGGATCTCGAAGGCGTTGTTCCCGCTCGCCCCCGACCTCGTTCCCGACCTCGACCCCGAGCTCACGTCGTTCGCGCGGGCCCGGTGGTTCGGGATCGGCGAGACCGAGGGGGCCGATGAGCTCGACCGGGCCCTGGAGACCTGGGAGCTGCTCGAGGACGTTCTGGTGCTGCGAGGCCGGGCCCTCGCGGCCATCTCCCGGCGGCTCCGGAGCCTGGCGCCCGGGCTCGCGCCGGTGGGGCCGCTCGGCCTGGTCCTGGCCGTGCTCTGGGAGGACCGCTGGGCCGAACCCGAGCCGGACGCGGCACCCCGCCGGCGCAAGGCCCGCGCCAGACCGAAGGCGGCCGGCGCCACACGCACAGAAACGAAGGCGCCGCGGACCCGATCGACCGGGCGATCGACCCCGGAGAAGACGACGGCGAAGACCTCGAAGAGTCAGGCGACCGGTCGAGGTCCGGAGGCGCCGGGGTCGAGCCAGGCCAGCTCGAACAAACGCTCGTAGCGCACCACCAGGTCGGCCGCCACCCACAGGTCCGCCGTCCACCCGGTGTCGAGCGCGGTGAACCGCCACCGCGCCGCGTCGAACGCCCCCACCGGCGTCTGGACGCGTTCGTCGCCCAGCGGCTCGTACCGCTGGCGCACGCGGGAGGGCTCGAGCGTCACCGGCGCGAGGTAGAGCACGTCGATCTCGGCCGCCCCCGTCAGCCGGCGAACCGTGATCGCGTTCGTGGCCGGCGTGAACGCGTCCACGTGCAGCTCGAGGCCGTAGGGGAGCTCGACCCGCTCCCCGTCGCGCAGGCCCGTGAGCGCCGACCCGCCGGCCCCGGGCCGGAGCAGGATCTCGTGGTCGCCGGTGGCCATGCGGAGGGTGGCGACGCGCCACGCGGCGTCCACCGCCACGTCGAACGTCTCGCGATGCGGCGTCGGGTCGTTCGTCTCGATCTCCGAGTAGTACCGCCACCCCATCGGGCCCGGCGCCGAGCGGAACTCCTCGGTCCCGACGGGCTCTTCGTCGTCGCCGAAGATCGTGTACCGGCCGAACGGCATGCGGACACGGTAGCGGGAACGGGCGCGGCCCTTCGCCCACCCGTGAACGGCGCCCGAGCCTTCGGATCCGGGAGCGCGCCGGTCCGTGTAGGTTCGAAGGATGAAGGCCGGCGCGGGTCTGTCGCTCGACCCCGACCCGAGGGCGGCCGTGGCCGAGGCCGTGCGGGAGGCGCGGTCGGGGCTCGGGGACGCCGATCCCTCCCTGGCCGTGCTCACGGCGTCCCGGTACCACGCCCCGCTCGCCGAGGTGGTCTCGGAGGCGCTCCGCGTCGAGCGTGGTCCGAAGCGCGTCATCGGGTGCGTCGCCGAGACGGTGGTGGCCGGCGACCGCGAGGTCGAGCGCGGCCCGGCGGTCGCGGTGTGGGTCGCGGCGTTGCCCGAGCCCGTCGAGACGTTCCACATGGAGTTCGTGCGCACGTCCGAGGCGGGCGTGTTCGGCGGCTACCGGTTCGAGGAGGGCGGCTCGGACCCCCATCTGCTGATCGCCGACCCGTTCACGTTCCCGGCGGACCCCCTGCTCGCGTACCTGAACGAGCGCGTCCCCGGCGCGATCGTGATGGGCGGGATGGCGAGCGGCGGAGCGGCTCCGGGCGAGACGCGCCTGTTCCTCGACGACCGTGTTCTCGACGAGGGCGCGGTCGGCGTTCGAATCCCCGGGATCTACCTGCGGCCGCTCGTGTCGCAGGGGTGCCGGCCCATCGGCAAGCCGTTCATCGTCACGCGGGCCGAAGGCAACGTGGTGTTCGAGCTCGGCGGCCGAACCCCGCTCGAACGTCTCCAGGAGGTGGTGGCGGCGAGCTCGGCGCACGATCGTGAGCTCATGGGTCGGGGCCTGCACGTCGGCCGCCTCATCGACGAATACACCGCCGACCCGGGCCGCGGCGACTTCCTGGTTCGGGGGCTGGTGGGGCTCGACCAGGAGACCGGCGCGATCGCGGTGGGGGACGTGATCGAGGTCGGCCAGACGATCCAGTTCCACGTCCGGGACGCGGACACGGCGGACGAGGACCTGCGCGCGTTGCTCGAACGCGAGGACGAGGCTGCCGAGGGGGCGCTGTTGTTCACGTGCAACGGGCGCGGGACGCGGCTGTTCTCCGTCCCGAACCACGACGCCGCCCTCGTCGCCGAGCGCCTCGGCGAGGTGCCGCTGGCGGGCTTCAACTGCGCCGGCGAGATCGGTCCCGTCGGGGGCAAGAACTTCCTGCACGGGTTCACGGCCTCCATCGCGCTCCTGTCCGAGGCCTGAGCCGGGGCCGCCGGCCCTGGTTTCCGGGCGGGCGGGGGAGGGAACACATCGCGTGATGGCCGTGGCCCACGATCTCGACCGCTTCCCGCCGCCGCCCACGGAGGGGTTGGGGCAGGAGTTCGCGCTGGGGCGGCCGGCGACCCGCCTGCAGTTGCTCGTCGGCGATCTCGTCTCGTTCTGGGACTTCCTGCGCTCCGAACGCCCGGAGGAGCGCCCGCCCCTTCCGCTCACGATCGCGAAGATGCTCGTGTGGGTCGCCGCGGGCGTGGCCGTGACGTCGGCGGTGGGCCTGGCCGTCGGCGCCCTGCTGGTCCGTCTCTACCTGGGAGCCGTGGGATGAGAGGGGTTCCCCCGCTGTTCTCGCCGCTCGAAGGCCGACGGCGTCTCGAAGGCCGGCGGCGCTTGGAGACTCGGCGGCGCCTGGAGGCTCGGCGGCGCCTGGAGGCTCGGCGGCGTCATTCGCCGCCGTCCCGGGGCCGCTTGGAGGGCCGGCCATCCGCGAAAGAACGGGCCGCAACCGAACGAACCGCGGCGAGGCCCACGGCCACCGCCGACAGGAACGCGCCGCCCCAGAGGGCGCCGCGGAGGGCGTCCTCCTCGCCGCCGATCCACGTGTGGAACACGATCACGACGGCGAGGAAACAGACGTAACCGCCGGCGAGCGTGCCGAGGACCTCTCGGCCCGAGGCGCGTTCGGGAGGCCTGGCGAGGAGCCGGGGCCGCCGCACCGGACGGCGAGCCGCGATGGCCACCATCGCCACGAACACCACAGAGGCGGCGATCAGCGGGGGCAGCGCCTGGCGAAGCACCTCAGCTCCGCAAGAAGAAGGTCCATCGCCACAGGAACAGGTGCCAGCCGAGCCAGAGCCACAGGCCGAACAGGAACACCCGCCCCAGCGGCAGCGTCATGAACGAGCGGAACAGGTCTGACATGGTCGGCCACTCCGGGCCTCGGACCAGCCCGATGCCCTGCCACACCAGCAGCGCTCCCACGATCCCCAGCCATCCGACGATCGCCATCACCCGCACGCCGACGTCACCTCGCTTCCGACCGGACGCTCCGGTCCCAGGCTAGTGGTGCGTCGCGGAGTTGCTCTGGTGGGAGTGGAGGCCATGTCGGGTGAGGTCCTCAGCGAGGACGTGGCGGCAGGGCACCCGGTTGCAGCGGCGCGCCTCTTTGGGAGACTTGGCCGTCTAGGTGTTCAAGGGAGCTCGAGAATGGTCTCCTCGATCTCGGCAGCCCGTCCGGGGGCAAAGGACACTTCGGTACCGATCGGGTGGAAGCCCGCCTTCTGAAGGACTCGTAACGACCCAGCGTTGTCGCTCGCAGCACGGGCTCGGATCGGCCGAACCGAGATCTCCTCGAGGAGCAGTCTGAGCGCCCGCGTTGCGATCCCTTGCCCCCAGCAAGTGCGATCCATCCAGTAGGTGACCTCGGTCGATCCCTCCGAGACGTAGCTCCCGATGGTGCCGACGAGCCGAGAATCGCGGGTGATGGCCCGAAGCGTGTTCTCAGAGGAGGACATGATCTTCGCCATATGGGCGTCGAAGGCGCTTCGATCGTTCGGGTCTTCAGGTGTGAATGCCGCCATGCATACTGACTCCGGGTCGCGCATCTGCTCGAAGATCGCGTCGATATCCCCAACTTCCACCGGCCGAAGTGCAACCTGCGACATGTGACGGTCCTCCGGGTTCGTTACCAGTAGCGCGCCGTGGCCATCGCGAAGGCGGCCACGACGATGAGGGCGAAGGAGGTCCGGGCCGCGCTCCGCATCCGC
>DASUTU010000040.1:0-3293 GCA_036374435.1 Actinomycetota bacterium
CGTGCCGGCCGGCGAGGTCGAGCACCAGATCCGGGTGCTCATTCGGAGCTTTCGCAAAGCCAAGCTCCTCGAGCCGAGCGCGAGCTCGAACGGCCGGCCGGGCCGATGACCGCCGACCGCGCGGTCGGAGGCACGCGTGAGAACCACAACCACGACGATCGCGAGCAGGTGCGAGAGAAGCGGCCCAGGAGCACCTGAATGGAGAAGCTCGACCACCTCGGGTGGGTGGTGTGCAGTTGGTTCGAGATCGGGGGAAATCGCTTCGGCGTGCGGACCACGTCGCACGCGTTCGGGGACTGGGTCGACGACACCTTGTCTGCGTATCGCGTCGACGGACCACCCGACGAGGACGACCACGCGTATTGGGCGGTGGTGGTTGAGGACGGGTCGCGCGGCGCCGATCGCGTCGGAAGGCGCTTCAACATCCTGTACCGCGGGACGTTGGACGTGGTTCGCTCCCTCGACGTCCATGCCGTGGCGCGGGCGTTTCTCCTGGAGATCGAGTCGATCCTGTTCCCCCGGCGCGACGATGCGATCTTCCTGGGGGCAGCGACCGTGACGACGCCGGGCGGCACCGTCCTGGTCCCGCCGGTCATGGTCCCCGGGTTGGCCCGGGCCGCCCGCCGAATGCAGCGCGCCGACCTGCTCCCCCCTGGGGCGATGGCGGTAGCCGTGGATCCCGAGACCGGTCACGTGATCCCGATGCCGTCGGCGCTCGAGCTCCCAGGCGACGTGTTCGATCGGCTCGCGGCGGCGTTCACGCCGGATCTCGCCGATCCGCGCGCGTTCGTGGACGCGGAGGCGCCGGTTGACGCGGTACTCAGCTACGGCGTCTTGTCGGAGCCCGGCCTTGTGCCCGGTTCCCGAGCCGAGACCCTGGTGACGCTGTCATCGTCGGTGCGAAACCTCTCACTCATAGGAGGCCAAGGGGTGAAGGGCCTTGCGAAGCTCGTCGCGCGGGCCGACTGCTACCGAGGGTGGTGGGGCTCGACGCAGGACATGCTGGACGCGCTGACCCGCATCTCCGACGACATGTCAACGAACGGCCGTACGGAAGATAGGCCTTGGCGCCCATGAGACGCGCAGCCGCCGTCCCTAGAGTGCTTTCTCCTTCGCAGATGAGAGCGTGGCGATGAACGGGCGGCTCGAGAAAGAGATCGTCGAGGTGGCGCCCAGTCTTCCCGGACGGATCGTCGGGCACGTGCGGCGCGACGTCCCGCTCGCTCTCCTGGACGCCCTCCTCGTGGTGGTGGCCTACCTGGTGCTGCTGGTGCTTCGACTGGACGGCGACGTCCCGTCGTCGATGTGGGGTCGGTTCTGGCGATTCATGCCCGGCGTCGTCCTGGTGCACCTGCTCTGCAACTACCTGTTCGGCCTGTACGGGCAGATGTGGCGCTACGCGAGCGTTCAGGAGGCGAGACGGCTGGTCCTGGCGGGCGGCAGCTCGTTGGCCCTTGTCTTGATCGGGACCGTCTGGCTCGGTCGACCGATCCCGTTGTCCGTAGCCATCCTGGGGGCCGGCCTGACGCTGATGGCATGCGGCGCAGTGCGGTTCCAGAGCCGGCTGTTCGCGTTTCGCCGTCGCACCGTCGATACCGAGGGGGGCGGTATCGGTACCAGGCGCGTGCTGCTGCTGGGGGCGGGGGACGCGGGAGCGATGGTCCTCCGAGACATCCTCCGCACCCCTTCGCTCGGGCTGAAGCCGATCGGCTTCGTCGACGACGACCCCCGCAAGCGCGGGCTCGCGCTCCACGGGGTGCCGGTGCTGGGGGGTCGAGACCGGGTCCCGGACCTCGTCGTCCGCTACGAGATCGACGAGATCCTCCTCACGGTGCCGAGCGCGACGAGCGACGTGGTCCGCGACGTCGCGGAGCTCTGCGAGGCGGCCGGCGTCTCCTTGCGTGTGCTCCCGTCCGTTCGCGAGATCGTCCACGGCCGAGTCACGGCCCGTGATCTGCGCGACCTTCGGATCGAGGATCTCCTGGGGCGGCAGCAGGTGCACTCGGACCTGCAGGCCGTGAGGGCGCTGTTCCGGGGCAAGCGGGTGCTCATCACCGGGGCCGGGGGATCCATCGGCTCCGAGATCGCGCGCCAGGTCGCGGCGTTCGAGCCGGCCGCGCTGCTCCTGTTGGACAACGACGAGACCCACCTCCACGACGTGCTCCTGGACGTGGGGGCTGATTCCGCGGTCATGCCTGTCCTGGCGGACATCCGCGACCGCGCGCGGGTGGTGGACCTCGTCCTCGAGCATCGTCCCCACGTCGTGTTCCACGCCGCCGCGCACAAACACGTTCCGCTGCTCGAGACGCATCCACAGGAGGCGCTGTTCACGAACGTGCTGGGTACCGCGAATATCGCCGATGCGTCGGTGGCGGCGGGCGTCGAGCGCTTCGTCCTCATCTCGACCGACAAGGCGGTCCGGCCGGTCAGCGTGATGGGCGGCTCGAAGCGCGTCGCCGAGGAGATCGTCCGCAGCCTCGAGGGCCGGGGAACGGCCTTCTGTGCGGTTCGGTTCGGCAACGTGCTCGGCAGCCGGGGGAGCGTCATCCCGACGTTCCTGCGGCAGATCCGCGCCGGCGGTCCCGTCACCGTGACCGATCCCGGAATGATCCGGTACTTCATGAGCGTCGAGGAGGCCGTGACGCTGGTCCTGGAGGCGGCGACGCTGTCGATCGGTGGCGAGGTGTTCACGCTGGAGATGGGGGAGCCGGTCGGCATGCTGGACCTCGCGCGGAAGCTCATCCACCTCTCCGGTCGGGTCCCCGAACGAGACGTCGCGATCGTGTTCACCGGAGCGCGGCCGGGGGAGCGGCTCCGCGAAGAGCTCGTCGACGACGAGGAGCACCCTGCACCGACCGGCAGGCTCGGCATCGTGGTCTCGACGCCGCCGGCGCCGGATCGGCCGACGCTGCACCGGGCCCTCGCGGACCTCGAGCGGTTCGCGCGCGACGGCCATCTGACCGAGCTCGCCGACGGACTGCGATCCCCGCACCTCCGGTACGAGATCGTCGGGAGCCCATCATGAGCGTCCGAGCCGTGCTGGTGGTACACCGAGAGCCGATCGCGGCCGAGGCGCTGGCGGCGACCCTCGGACGCTACCCGGCGCTTCTGCCGATCGGGGCGGCATCGTGCGCAGCGGAGGTCGAGACTTACGCCGCTCGTGTGGACGTCGCGGTGGTGGACGAGCGCCTCACCGGATCCCGGGAGATCGCGAGCAGGCTGCGCCGCGCCGGCGCCCGTGTCGTCCTGATCGGCGACGCGACCGGTGGAGCGGACGATGAGGGGGTGCGGGT
>DASUTU010000041.1:0-46874 GCA_036374435.1 Actinomycetota bacterium
GTCCCGCTGCTCACGTTCCTGCTCGCGCTGCTCCAGCGGATCGAGCGGTTCCGCGTCCGAGGCCTGGTCGGAGCCTGTCTGGCCATCGCCGGGATCGGGGTGATCTCGTCGTCCCGGGCAGGAGGTGGTTCCTTTCCGCTCCTCTCGCTGCTCGCCGTGGTCGGCGCGGCGGCGAGTGCGGGCCAGTCGGCCATCCTGGCGCGCCGGATCCGGCTGGTGCATCCCCTCGTGCTGAACGCCGTCGGCATGGTCGTGGGCTCGCTGCTGCTGCTCGTCACGTCGGCGCTCGCCGGCGAGGTCCGGGAGCTCCCCGTGTCCGGTGGCGTGTGGGCGGCCATCGGGTGGATGGTGCTGTCGTCCCCTCCGCTGTTCGTGTTGTTCGTGTTCGTGGTGCAGCACTGGTCCGCGTCGGCCGCGTCGTACCAGTTCGTGCTCTTCCCGCTGGTCTCCATCACCCTGGGGGGCCTCTTGCTCGACGAGGCCGTCTCGTCGTCGCTGCTGCTCGGCGCGCCGCTCGTGTTGATCGGCGTCTACGTCGGGGCGTTGTCGTCGCGGCGGCGGGTGGTCGAACGCGAGCCCGCCGCCACCTGACGCGGTCCATCGCGCTCGCCAGGGTCGGTTGCGGGCACGGTGGGGTTCGTCCAGGATGCCGTGCTGCGTGGGAAGCGGGAGAGGAGGGCCGGATCGATGGTGCTCGTTCAGTTCCGCGTTCGCGTTTCGGATGTCGAACGCTTCAAGGCGACCCAGGAGAAGTACCTCCCGGTGATGGAGGAGCTCGGCGGCCGGAATCACCGGGCCTACTGGTCCGAGTCGGACCCGAACGAGGTGACCACCTTCAGCGAATGGGACTCACACGACGCGATGATGGCGGCCACCGACCAGTTCGGCGAGGACTTCAATCGCGAGGCCGGCACCGAGGGCCTCGAGTGGGAGACGCGCATCTGGCACGAGCTCTGAGCGAGCTCCGACGGCGCTCGCCCGGCGGTTCGAATAGCGTTCGAGCGTGAGCGGCGCCCGCATCACCACCTTGGCCGTGCGATTCGTGTGCGAGCTCGGGATGCTGGCCGGCCTCGCCTACTGGGGGTTCGATCGCGGCGAGGGGGCGCTGGGGTGGGTCCTCGGGATCGGCGCGCCGATGCTCGCCGCGGCCATGGGGGGCGTCTTCGTCTCGCCCAAGGCCATCGTCCCGGTGCCCGGCCAGACGCGGGTGATGATCGAGTCCTTCCTGTTCGGGTTCGCGGCGTTGGCGCTGGCGAACGCCGGTCGGCCGGGGTACGGCGCCCTCGGACTGGCGGGGGTCGGGACTTCGGTCCTGAACGCGTCGCAGGAGCGCGAGGCGGAGGTCGGCCCGAGGCCGCGGCGGCGGTAGCCGGCCGATGGGCGCACCCGCCCGCGGTGGGGGATGGGTGGCCGGCCAGCTCGCCCTGCCGGTGACCCGGCTCGAGGCATCTCGGCCCGGCGTTGACCCCGTACGCGCCGGCGGCGACGGCCGTGACCGGGGTCTTCCCGGAGCTGAAGTCGCGCCTCGAGGAGCGATGGCTCCTCGAGCGCTACCCGGAGTACGGGGACTACCGCCGGCGGGTCCGCCGGGAGTCCGTGCCCGGCCTTCGTTGAACCCGGGAGCCGCGGCGTCGCGATCGGTGGTGCCTCAGACCCGCGCGGGCACTGCACGACCACATCATGCGGGCCTTCGACGTGTTCGAGGAGATGGCCGAGCCGGTCCTCCGCCCGGCAGCGGCCGGCGCCGGTGTCCGCCGCGCACCCGATCGCACCCCTCGAGCCGGTCGCAGTCGCACGCCAGGACGGTGAGGAGCAGCTCCCGCGCCTCGCCGGTGCGCGCGATCCGATCGTCGAGCTCCCGGAGCTTACGGGCGGCGTGCGGGCGCCACGCGGTGCCACCGCGTTTCAACAACCGCCTGATCTCGCGGATCGAGAACCCCACGTCCTGGAAGAGGCCGATCACGGCCAGGCGATGGAGCACCGAGGGGTCGTACCTCCGACGCCCGCTCTCCCGGGAGGCCGGGCGGACCAATCCCTCCTCCTCGTAGTAGCGCAGGGCCGAGGTCCGAAGCCCGGCCCTCGCCGCCACCTCGCCGATCGTCAAGAGATCCGCCATGTCGGTTGACTTCAAGCATACTTGAAGTGGCACGTTGGCCGGCGGAGACGAACGTGATGGACGAACCGATGGCCTGCTCCCTCGACGACGAGGCCCTGGCGGCTCGCCGAGCCGACTGGCGGTCGCTCGCCCGGGACGCCCTGCTCCGCTCGAACGCGTCGCCCGGCCGGGTCGAGATGACCTATCGGTGGGAGGAGGACGTGGAGGGCGCCGTCCGCCGCCTCATCCAGGCCGAGCGGGAGTGTTGTCCGTTCCTCGACTTCGCCCTTCGCCGCGACGGCGACCTGCTCCACCTGTCCGTCACGTCACCACCGGAGACGCCCATCCCCGACGGGCCTCGCCCCGCTCAAACCGAGCGCTGATAGGCGCGGAACGCTCGCGTCGCCAGGAGGCTGCAGGCGACGGCCAGCACGGCGAGCAGCCCCAGCCTGCCGGAGATCAACGCCCAGTCGGGATCCGGGAACACCGCCCGGCGTCCGGCCTCGACCGCCCAGTCCACCGGGTTGAACCGCGCGAACGTCCGGATCCACCCGGCCCCGAGCCGCTCTTCTGGAAGGAACACCGTGGACAGGAACGTCAGCGGCAGGATGATGAAGTTCACCGCCGCGATCACGGTCTCCTCCTTCCGGACGACGACGGACATCGCGTTCGACAAGGCGCCGAAGATCGCTCCGAGGAGGATCCCCGCGAGGATCAGGACCATGAGGCCGAACACCGTCGAGTAGTCGGCTCCGGTGAGGAAGCCGATAAGCAGCAGGATGGCCGACTGGATGGCCGCGATGATCGCCAGCTGCACCATCCGGCCGAAGATGATCGAGCCGCGGCTCGCCGGCGTGACGAGGAACCGGTCCATGACCCCGTGGTTGATGTCCTCGATCAGGCCGAACCCGCTCCATCCGCCCGAGAACAACGCCGTCATCACGACGATGCCGGGAGTCAGATACGTCAGGTAGTTGTTCGTTCCGAAGGCGCCGAGCTGGGTGACCTGCTTCCAGGCCTGCCCGTACAGCAGGATCCAGATGACCGGTTGGATGAGCGTGATGGCGATCCAGACCGGCTGGCGGAACAACATCAACATCTGGCGTTGCGACATGTACCAGGTGTGGCGGAGAGAAGCGGTCATCGTCGGGCCTCCTGGTGCTTCTGACGTTCCTGATCTTCCGCGGCGGCGGCCGACTCGGCCTCGGTGAAGCTGCGCCCGGTGTGCCGGAGGTACACGTCGTCGAGCGAGGGGCGCGACACGGTCACGCTCGCGACGCGGACGCCGTGGGCCTCGAGCGCCTGGAGCACGACGGGGACCGCCCGCGCCCCGTCGTCGGTCCGGGCGCGGAGCGTCTGGCCGTCCACCTGGATCTCGCGCACGTCCCCCAGGGTCTCCAGGGCCCGCGTGACCTCCCCGTCGCGCTCGGGTTCGGCGAGCTCGACGTGGATCGCGTCGCCCCGCAGCTCACCCTTGAGCTCCTCGGCGGTACCGGCGGCGACGATCTTGCCGCGGTCCACGATCACGAGCCGTTCGGTGAGGGCGTCCGCCTCCTCCAGGTAGTGGGTGGTGAGGAAGATCGTGATGCCGTGTTCGGCGGTGAGCCGCCGGATCTCGGCCCACATGTCGGCCCGCACCTCCGGGTCCAGGCCCGTCGTGGGTTCGTCCAGGAACAGCACCTGGGGTTCGTGGACGAGGCCGAGCGCGATGTCCAGGCGACGCTGCATGCCGCCCGAATAGGTCTTTACGATGCGGCCGCCCGCCTCGGCCAGGCCGAACCGCTCCAGCAGCTCGGTGGCCCGGCGCTCGAGGTCCTTGCCCCGCATGCCGAAGAGCTGGCCCTGCAGCCGAAGGTTCTCGCGCCCCGTGGCGTCGCGGTCGACCCCGGACCGCTGGCCCACGACGCCGATGGCCCGGCGCACCTCGTCGGGCTGCCGAAGGACGTCGAACCCGGCCACGCGGGCCTGGCCGGCGTCCGGACGCGACAACGTGGTCAGGATCTTCACGGTGGTGGACTTGCCGGCGCCGTTGGGTCCGAGCATCCCGAACACGGTCCCGGTCCGGACCGACAGGTCGAGCCCGTCGAGCGCCCGCACGTCCCTGGGATAGGTCTTCACCAGGCCCTGTGCCTCGATCGCGAGGTCCATCTGCCTCTCCTTGCTCATGCAGGGTGTATGCTTCGAATGTCGGAGAGTTTAGAATCGGAAAGATTCTAATGTCAAAGAAAAATCCGGACCGGGCTCCACGGGACGAGCTCGTCGAGCGGGTCGGCCAGGAAATCTACGAGTTTCAGAACGCCGCCGACGCGGTCGACGACGCGGTGGCGGCGGTGCTGGGGCTGAACCCCACGGACCAACGGTGCCTCGGCCTGCTGGTCCTTCGAGGGCCGATGACCGCGGGTCGCCTGGCCCGACACGCGTCCGTGTCCGCGGGGGCGATGACGGCGTCTCTGGATCGCCTCGAGCAGGCCGGGTTCGTCCGGCGGGTCCGCGACGAAGATGACCGCCGGCGCGTGGTGGTGGAGGCCACGCCGGAGGCGCGCGAGGCCGCGTGGAGCCTGTACCGGCCGCTGGCCGAGGAGGGCGTCCGGCGCCTGTCGGGCTACACGAACGAGCAGCTTCGAATGATCACCCGGTTCCTTCGTGAGGCGAGCGACCTCCAGCTCGCCTATGCGGAGCGGCTGCGCGTGCTGGTCTCGCCGTCCGCGGGCTCGTCGATCGGCGCCGCCGTCCGGGCGGCGGCCGAGCGGCTGAAGGCCGCCAGGCGCGAGGCCAAGTCGCTCACCCGCGGGATCAAGATCGACCTGAAGCTGGTGAGCGCTGAGCTGAAGAAGGTCCGGGACGAGCTGAAGGCGGATCTGAAGGCCGAGGCCGACGGCGTGAAGACCGAGTTCCAGACGGAGTTCCGGGCGCTCGGCGAGGAGATCCGCGACGAGCTTGGCGGCGGGCGGCGGTCTTCGCGACCGGGCGGCCGTTAGTCCTCGCGGTCGTTCAGGATCGTCTTCAGGGTGGACATGGCGTTCATCGCCGGCGGGAACCCCGCGATGAGCGCGGTCTGGATGATCACCTCGCGCAGCTCGTCCCCGGACAGGCCGGCCGAGAGCGACGATCGCAGATGAACCGGGAGCTGTGACGAGCGGCCCGTCGCCACCAGGGAGGCCACGGTCGCGATCTGCCGTTCCCGCAGCGAGAGCGCCGGACGGGTGTAGACGTCGCCGTAGGCCACCTCGACGATGAGCCGTCCGAGGTCGCCGAGCGACTCGATCGTGGCGAGCGACCGTTCCCCGTGGATCTCCGCCAGCTTGGCCCGTCCGCGCTCGTACTTCTCGTCCTCCATGCCTCGCCTCCTCAGGTGATCGATCGGGGGGACGCTACCGCCTCCGCGGCGACTGGGCCCGGCTCGGCGATACTGGGCCGCGTCGTGGACGAACCCACCCTGTCGGAGGAGACCGAGGCCCTGGAGGCCTCGCCGCCGACGGGCGATCGCGGCCGCGACCAGCGGGTAATCCTCGGCAACACCGGGCAGAACGTCCTGGGCCTGGCGATCGGGGCGCTGGCCACGTTCGCCGCCCAGGTCGTGATGACCAACCGGCTGGGGCGCGAGGGCTTCGGCATCGTGACCCTCGCGACCCAGTTCGCCTTCATCGCGGCCGCGGCCACCCGGTTCGGGATGGACGTGGCGAACGTCCGCCTGGTGGCCATCCTGGTCGGGCGGGGGAACGCAGATCGATCGCGCGGACTGGTCCGGCGCTCGGCCGGCGTCGCGGCGGCCGTCTCGATCCCGTTCGGGGTGGCGGCGCTGGTCCTGTCGCCGTGGCTGGCCGACACCTTCAGCGGCCACCCCGGCGTGGCCGAGCCCGCGTTCCGCGCCGCCGCGGCCACGGTGCCGGTCGCGGCGCTCGCCTTCACCTATCTGGGCGCGACCCGCGGGCTCAAGATCATGCGGTTCACGCTGTATTCGCAGTGGATCGCCCAGCCGATCGGCTGGATCGTGTTGACCCTGGCGTTGTGGGCGGCGATCTCGTCCACGCCGTGGGTGGCCTCGGCGGCGTTCGGGACGTCGTGGGCCCTCGCGCTGGGCATCGCGTGGTTCGGGTGGCAGAAGGAGCAGGCGCGGTTCCCGGCGGCGGCCCAGGCGGACGCCGACGGCATCCCAGAGGAACACACGGGGGCCCTGGTTCGGTTCGGGGCGTTGCGCGCGCCGGCCACGTTGTTCAGCCAGCTCATCTTCTGGACGGACTTCTTCGTCCTGTCGATCCTGTGGAGCGGACGGGGGGCCGAGGGGGCGGCTGAGTCCGGCGTCTACGGGGCCGTCTTGCGAGCGGGGCAGTCGCTGTTCCTGTTCCTGACCTCGGTCTCGCTCACGTTCAGCCCGTTCGTCGCCGACCTCCACCATCGGGGCGAGACCGACCGCCTGGACGGCCTCTACAAACAGGTGACCCGGTGGACGCTGGCGGCCACGATCCCGGTGCTGCTGGGGCTGGCCGTGTTGCCGGGGCCGGTTCTCCGGATCTTCGGCGCCGAGTTCGTCGAGGGCGAAACAGCGCTGCGCATCCTGATCGTCGGGATGATCGTGCCGGTCATGGTCGGCACGGTCGGCTTCATCCTGATCATGGCCGGCCGGACCGGGTGGGACCTCGTGGTCTACGTCGGTTCGTTCGCGCTCGATGTGGCGCTGGCGGTGTGGCTGGCCCGGCCCGAGGAGCTGGGGATGCGCGGCGCGGCCGTGGCGCAGGCGGTGACCCTGACGGTCAGCGCGGTGGCCCGGCTGCTGCTGGTCCGGCGGTTCCTCGGCATCTGGCCGTTCGACGTGGGGTACCTCCGACTCGTGCCGCCGGCCCTTCTCGGCGGCGTGGCCATGGCGGCGGCGCACGCGGCGCTCCCCTCCGAGAAGTGGCTGCTCGGCCTGGTCGTCTCATTCGCCGTGGGGTCGCTCGTGTACGCGGGAGCGCTGGTGGCCGCCGGCATCCCGGCCGCGGAGCGCGCCGCCCTGGCTCGTATGGCCCGGCGGGTCCTCGGCCGGGCAGCGGCCGCGCCGTGACGGTTTCGGTGCGCCCGGCCAGGACGGACGAGGCGCCGTGGATCGAGGACGAGATCCGGCGCCGATGGGGCTCGGACGTCGTGGTGTCCCGCGGCCTGGTGCACCGGCCGGCCGGCTTGCCGGGCTTCGTGGCCGAAGAGGACGGCGCCCCGGTGGGGCTGCTCACGTACCACGTCGGCGAGGCCGGGTGCGAGATCGTCACCATCGACGCGTTCGAATCGCGCCGCGGGATCGGGAGGGCACTGGTCGAAGCGGTCCGGACGCTCGGGCACCCCCGACTCTGGCTCGCCACGACGAACGACAACGTCGTGGCGCAGCGCTTCTACGAACGGTTGGGGTTCCGGCTCGCGGCCGTGCACCACGGGGCCGTGGCGCGGTCGCGGGAGATCAAACCGGAGATCCCCGAGCTGGCCCCGGACGGAACCCCGATCCGGGACGAGCTCGAGTACGAGTGGCGGCCGGGCCTCGGACCCTCGTGAGGGTCAGGCCGGCAACGGCGACCTGCGGGCCTTGGCCAGGCGCTGGCCGAGCACCGTCGGCTCTCGGTCGTCGTGCAGGACCACCGCCACGGGTTCGTCGCCGTCGTCGCCGTCGATCAGGACCAACGAGGAGTCGAGCTCACCGAGTTCCCCGGCACGTCGCACCTCGAGGGCCTCGACCTCGCGCTGAAGCTGCTCGAGCCGCATGGCCAGCAGCCTGGCTCGGGCGTCCCGTTCGGCCTCCTCGGCCCGTTCGTCCTGGGCGGCCCGCAGCGCCCGGCGCCGTCCGGCCCGAACGACCCCGTCGAGCCCGAACAGGAACGAGACGGTGGCGAAGACCCCCACGGCCGAGGCCGCGAACGCCGCCGCCTGGGGCGTCAGCGACAGCGCCCCGATCCCGAACGTCCCGTCCCACGACCCCGCCGCAAGCGTGGAGACGAGCCCGACCACGCCGATCGTTCCGGCGGCCATGAGCGCGATGCCGAGCTTCATACACGATCCCTCCCACCAGCCGACCTACAGCGTCGATGCCGTAGGGGACTCCAGGGTGCCCCATCGCGGGGACGCGGGCATCGGCCGTGCGTCGACGGCTCCTCAGTCTTTGGTCGGAGGCGGTTCGGCAGGGTTCGGCGTCAGAACCGCTCGATCGGGACCAGGGCCAGGGCTTTCTCCACCGCTTCCTCGGGGTTCTTGGCGCGCACGATGACGTCGGCGACCTCGCCGGCTTTGGTGAGCTCCCAGGTGCCGAGCCCCACCACCGGTTTGCCGACCTTGAGCGCCAGCGCGATCTCCGAGAGCGTGCCGAACTCGCCGTGGATCGCGATCACCACGTCGGCCGTGCGGACGACGACGGCGTTCCGTGCCTCCCCCATCCCCGTCGCGACCGCGACGGTCAGATAGGGGTTTCCCTCCAGGCGCGAGGCGGTCGGCAGGATCCCCACCGACTTGCCGCCGGCCTTCGCCGCGCCGCCCGCCGCCGCCTCCATGACGCCGCCCATGCCGCCGCAGACCAGCACGGCCCCGGCCTCCGCCAGCAGTCGCCCCACGGCCTCGCCCAGCGCGAGCTCGGTCGGGGTGCCCGCCGACGGGCCGACCACCGCCACGTAGGGCTCTTTCATCCCCACGACCTCCCCAACATCGCGGCCAGGAGCGCGACGGCCCCCGCCTTGTCGAGCGGCTCGTTGCCGTTGCCGCATTTGGGCGACTGCACGCAGGAGGGGCACCCGTGCGCGCAGGGGCAGGTGCGGACGGTCTCGAGCGTCGCCTCGAGCCATCGCTCCGCCGAGCGGAACCCGCGTTCGGAGATGCCGGCTCCGCCCGGATACCCGTCGTAGACGAAGATGGCGCACGAACCCGTATCGGGATGGAACGCGGTCGAGACGCCGCCGATGTCCCACCGGTCGCAGGTCGCGACGAGCGGGAGCAGGCCGATGGCGGCGTGCTCCGCGGCGTGCGCGGCGCCCGGCAGGGCGGCCTCCGAGACGGCGGCGCGCTCGATCGTGGACCGTGGGATCGCCCACCACACCGCCGTGGTGGTGAGGGTCTGGGGCGGGAGGTCGAGCGGCGTCACGTCGAGGATCTCGCCGGTCGCGACGTGCCGGCGCGCGTAGGCGACGACCTGGTCGGTCACGTGCACCGACCCGAGGAACGTCGGCACGGCACCGCCGGTGAGCCCCTCCTCGGCGATCTCCTCGATCCGGATGTCGGTCGTGTCGCGGGCCTGCGTGTAGAAGTCCGGGTCGCTCCTGGACACCAGCGCGGCCCCGCCTGCCAGGTCGAGCTCGCCAACCACGAACTGCTCCCCTTGGTGGAGGTAGACGGCGCCGGGATGGACCTGCGAATGGGAACGCGCCTCGTCCACGGTCCCCAGGAGCTCGCCGGTCTCCTCGATCACGATGGCGATGGTCCGACCGGCGCTTCGCAGGTTCACGCGGCGGTGCGGGGCCTCGCGGCCCCGATGGTGCCAGCGGTCCCGCCGCCGGGCGAGCTCGCCCCGCGCGGCCAGCCGGTCGAGCGCCTCCTCCGAGCCGGGCCAGAACTCCGCGGCCTCGTCGTCGGACAGCGGGAGCTCCCGCGCCGCGCACGCAAGGTGGGGCTCCAGCACGAACGGGTTCGACGGATCGATCACGGCGGCCTCCGGCGGCTTGTCGAACAGGTCGGCGGGGTGGGTGACCAGATACTGGTCGAGCGGCTCGTCCTGCGCCACCAGGACGGCGAGGGATCCGTCTGTCCGTCGGCCCGCCCGCCCGGCCTGCTGCCACATGGAGGCCCTCGTCCCCGGATACCCCACGAGCACCGCGGCGTCGAGCGACCCGATGTCGATGCCGAGCTCGAGGGCGTTCGTGGACGCCACCGCGATCAGTTCGTCCTCGGCCAGCCGGCGCTCGAGCTCGCGACGGTCCTCGGGCAGGTAGCCGGCGCGGTAGGACCGCACCCTGTCCCGGAGGTCGTGGTCGAGCTCGCGCCGGGCGAACTCCGCCAGGAGCTCGGCGGCCCGCCGCGACCGGGTGAACGCGATCGACTTCACCCCCTGCTCGGCCATGCGGGCGACGAGCTGCGAGGCCTCGGTGAGCGCGCTACGCCGTGCGCCGGTCTCCTCGTCGATCACCGGCGGGTTCAGCAGCGCGAACAGCTTCTCCCCGCTCGGCGAGCGGTCCTCGGTGACGGCCTCGAACGGCTCGCCGACCAGCCGCTCGGCGAGCTCGGCGGGGTTGCCCACCGTCGCGCTGGCGAGCACGAACCGCGGGGTCCCGCCGTAGTGGGCCACCAGGCGGCGGAGCCGCCGCAACACGTGCGCCACGTGTGACCCGAACACGCCGCGCGCCACGTGGGCCTCGTCCACCACGACCAGCGACAGCCGGAGGAAGAAGTCCGCCCACCGGGCGTGGTCGGGCAGGATCGAGGCGTGGAGCATGTCCGGGTTCGAGAGCACGAGGTTGGCGTTGCGCCGGATGAGCGGCCGTTCGTCCCTCGGCGTGTCGCCGTCGTAGGCGGCCGCGCGGACCTGCGGGAGCTTGAGCTCCCGGACCTGCCGAAGCTGATCGCGGGCCAGCGCCTTGGTCGGGAACAGGTACAGGGCCGTGCGTTTGGGGTCCTGCACGGCGGTCGAGGCGAACGCCAGGTTGTAGACGAGCGTCTTGCCGGAGGCCGTTCCGGTCGCCACCACCACGTTGCGATCGGCCCGAACCGCTTCGTAGCCCGCTCGCTGGTGTTCGTACAGGCCGGTCACGCCGAGGAGCGCGAGGCGATCCACGACCAGGTCCGGCACGTCGGGCGGAAACGGCGTCTGTTCGACCGTCCGCGCAGGCAGCTCTCGCAGGTGCACGAACGACTCGTCGCGCTCCAGGGCGGCGAGGAACGCGCGTGGGTCCACCGGTCGATCGTAGCCGCGACGGGCGGTCCCGCTACCGGCCGACCAGCGTGGCCCGGGCCTCGCGGATCAGCTTGTCGGTGACCGAGCCGAGCGCCGTCGGCCGGTGCGTTCCTGCCCCGCGGGCTCCCGCCACGACCAGGTCCGGGTCCGAGCTCGCGAGCCGCCCGAGGAACACCTCGGCCGCGTGCCCCTGCACGACCGAGGTTTGGGGGTCCCAGCCGGCCGCCCGGAGGAGCTCGGCGGGTCGGTCACCGTGTCCGGCCTCGTCGCTGGCGCCGGCCGTGAGGACCTCCACCGAGCTGCGCGCCGGGTCCGCGAGCCGGGCGAAGGTCTCGGCGGCCCGCGCGGCGTCGCCGGAACCGTCCGCCCCCACGAGGACGCGCGCCTGGGCGACCTCGTCGCGAACCGCTCGCGTCACCAGGACCGGCCGGGGTGAAGACTGCAACACGGCTGTGCTGACGCTGCCGAGCAACAGCCGGTCCAGCCAGGTCCGCTTCCCGCCGCCCATGATGACCAGATCGAATCTCCCGTCCTCCATTCGTCGGAGGATCTCGACCGTCGGGTGGCCCTCCACGGCCTCGGGCTCGGCGTGGAAGCCGGCCTTGCGGAGCCGGGCCGCCCCCCGCCCGGCCACGTCGCCGGCGAGCCGCCGGGCCCCCTCGGGTGAATACCGGCCGACGTCGACGCCGGTCTCGACCGCCAGGTCGAACGACGCCACGCACAGCACGGACAGCTCGAGCTCGGCCCGGTCCCCGAGGCGTTCGAGGAGCGTGATCGCCGCCCGCGCCGGAGGGTCGCCGTCGGTGGCGACCAGGGCCCGCGTCGTCATCGTCGTTCCGCCGGGCGATCCGCGCCCTCGGCCGGAAGGTCCTCGGCGGCTCCCGGCCGGCCGGAGGTCCGCGCCAGCGAGACCAGGATCGAGGCGGCGAGCACCACCGCGATGACCGAGAGCGAGAGCCAGATGGGCACGTGCACGAGATCGCTCAGCGCCATCTTCAGTCCGACGTAGACCAGGACGACCGAGAGGCCGAGCTTCAGGTAGACGAAGCGCCGGATCATGCCGGCGAGCATGAAGTAGAGAGCCCGCAGTCCCAGGATGGCGAACGCATTCGACGTGAAGACCAGGAACGGCTCGCGCGTGACCGCGAAGATCGCGGGGATCGAGTCCACCGCGAAGATGATGTCGGTGGTCTCCACGATGAGGAGCACGGCCATGAGCGGCGTGGCGAGCAGGGCACCGGCTTCCCGAACCAGGAACCGCTGCCCACGGTAGTCGGTGGTCATTCGCACGACGCGTCGGAACAGCAGCAGGATCGGGTTCCGCTCCGGGTGGATCTCCTCGGTGCGGTGCAACGCCATCCGGATCCCGGTGATCACCAGGAACGCCCCGAACAGGTAGATCGTCCAGTGGAACCGTTCCAGCAGCGCCGCGCCGGCGGCGATGAAGGCCGCTCGGAACACCAGGGCGCCGAGGATGCCCCAGAAGAGCACGCGGTGCTGGTACTTGGCGGGAACGGCGAAGTAGGAGAACAGGAGGGCGAAGACGAAGATGTTGTCGACCGAGAGTGACTTCTCGATCAGGTAGCCGGCCAGGTATTCGCCTCCGGCCTCCGTTCCCCACCACAGGAACACGACCAGTCCGAAGGCCAGGCCGAGGGCGACCCAGAACGCGCTGTACAACGCGGCCTCGCGGAACTCGACTACGTGTGCCTCGCGATGGAACACGAGCAGGTCGAGCGCGAGCAGGAGCAAGATGAGCGCGACGAAACCGGCCCACGCCCAGATCGGTACGTCCACCCGTCCTCCTCGGTTCGATCTCGGTCAGTCGATCGAACCGAGGGTCTCTCCAGCCCTGGTCGGGCCGGCGTCACCGGGCCGATGGCCGGGATGACGGCGACGCCCGGGGGATACTCCCCCTCGGTCGAGCCTCAAGTCTACCCGGGAAGGCGCGTGGCAGGAGGACCGGTCCAGGCCTCCAGCTCGGCATAGCTCGTTCGCAACCCGTCCCGGATCAACGGGAGGACCAAACGGCGTTGGCGGGCGAAGAGGAACACGCCCAGCAGCAAGTAGACGACGGCGACCGAGATCCGCTCGACGTCGGCAATCGACTCGGGCACGAGCGCGCCGATCAGGAACTGGGCCCAGAACAGACCGAACAACAATCCGGCCTCGACCACCGAGATCGACAGCGTGACCAGCACGGCGAGTGCGAAGAACGACTGCGCCGCGGTGAGGAAGACCTCCTCGCGCTGGTGGGCGTCGATCGGGAGGCCGGACAGGCCGCCCGAGGCCAGCGCGAACACGATCGGCAACGTCCCGACCAGCAGGGTCCACTGGTTGACCTTCGAGCTGACCAACGTGCCGAGCGCGGCGTTCGTGTTGAGCCGCCAGGCGTAGAGCCCGGCCACGAGAAGCTCCGGCGCCTCCGAGGCCAGCGGGGCGAGCCACTGCACCAGTAGGAACTCGCTGATACCGAACTGACGACCGGTCTGCACGAGGGCTTCGGCGAACGGTTCGGCGCACAGGAGGATCACCGCCGCCGAGAACGCGAACATCGTCACGACGGACGCGCGCCGCCGGCCGACGGTGAACGTGCCGATCAGCCGGGCCGGTCCCACCAGGTGGGGCTCCTCGGCCGGCGCGCGGGAGATCCGGATCGTGTACGCGGCGAAGATCGACACAAGGATCGCGGCATCGACCAGGGTGACGGTGTGTTTGAGCGGGAGAGTGAGGGAGTACAGGGTGGCCAGCGCCAGGAACGACACCTCGACGGCGTGCGAGCGCTCCAGCTTCACGTCATCGATGCGCGGCGGTCGGGATCGGGAACGCCAGAATGCGATGAACACTACGAGCGACCACCCGATCCCGATCAACAGGCGGTTTGCGCCCGTCATGTTCGCGAGCGCGAGCGAGCACGCATCCTCGCCGGCGGCCCCGGGGGGGTGACACGCCGTTCCGAACTGCTCGACGGCGTTCCCGGCTTTCCAGGCGAAGACCATGTCGACGGCGTATTCGGGCAACACGGCGATGAACGCGAGCAGCGCGATGGCCAGCCCCGCCGAGATGTCGAGCTGAGCCACCTCCGCGGCCCAGGACAACAGGAATGCCGACCCAATGATCGCCGAGCCGTATAGGAGCGCCTCGGCGGCGTGCGGGATGTCGGGATGCAGGATCCGGATTAGCAGCCCGGGAACGGTGACGCCGATCGCGACGCCCACGCCGAGGCCCTGGCGCCCCGGATGGACATCGCGAAGCTCCTCCCCGAGGGTCGTCACGCCCTATTCCGCGCCGAGGAGCGCGGCGTTCGGCGAGGGCGGGACGTTGGCCCTCGAGATCAGGCCGTCGTCCTTGAGGTCGGTCGCGATCGCCTGCAGGACCGTGGAGTTCAAGGAGACGACCGAGATGCCCCCCGACATCTGCACGGAGCCCGGCAGGACCACGTTCGGGATGCGTTTGTGGTTCACGGACGCGCCCGTGAAGGCGAGGGCGATCAGCTCGTCGAGCGGCACCTCGGTTCGGGCGTTGCGCAACCCGGCGCCGATCCAGGCCAGCAGGCGGGCCGGATCCTTCTCCAGCTCCTTCTTGAACTGCGCCAGCGCGGCGATCATGAGCCGGCCCTGGTTCTCCGATCGCCCGAAGTCGCCCTGCGGGAGGGCGTGGCGGGCGCGGGCGAACGCCAGGGCGGCGGGGCCCGACAACACCTGCTCCCCGGCCTCGATCCGCGCGTGCGCGTACGTGTCGAACACGTCGAACGGGATGTCCATCGACAAGCCGCCGATGTCGCGGATCATCGCCGAGAAGCCGTCGAACCACGTGAGCGCCCAGTAGTCGACCGTGACCCCCGTGAGCTCCTCCACCGTTTCCACGACGAGCTCGGGTCCGCCGTCCACCATCGCCGCGTTGATCTTGGTCGTGCCGAACCCCGGGATGGAGACCAACGAGTCGCGGGGGAACCCGACGATGGACGCCTTGCCCTCGGCCGGATTGACCCCGATCAGGTGGATCGAGTCGGCCCGCGTCTCGGCCGGGTCCTCTCCGTTCTCCAACCGGGCGTCGCTGCCGATGAGCACGATGAACACCGGCTCCGACCCGTCGAGCGCCGGGCGGTGCTCGGCGTGCGCCGCCTCGATCTGGAACAACGGCGCGGCCTCGGCCGGTCGGGGGGCCGGCACGGCCCCGAGGGTCGAGCCGGCGACCCAAGCGGCCAGCAGGGTGATGGGGACGACGAGCCGGCGGGCGTTCATCCGGTCCCGGTCCCGCCCGTGGCGCCCGTCCCGCCGGTGGCGCCGGTCGCCGCCGGGGCCCTCGTCTCGCGATCGAGCCGCTCGAGATCGAACGCGGTGATCCGCCACCCGCCCAGGTTCCGCAGGAACAGCGACCCTTCGCTGACGATCGACACGTACGTCGCGTCCTTGCGTTCGCCGAGCGCGACGAAGCGGACGTCGGCCACGACCGTGTGGGGGGTCCCCTCCGCGTCGAACAACACGTTGAAGCGGATGGTCCCTCGCTCGGGCGTCACGGTCTCGTAGACGTCGCCCGCGGTCGTGCCCAGCGTGACGGTCTCCAGGTTCGCCCGCGCGGTCGCGGCGGCGTCGTCGGTGAACAGGGCCAGGATCTCCTCGTAGTCTCCCTCGCGCCACTTCGTCGGGTCGAGGAACGCGAACGTGTAGAGCTGGTCGATCACCTCGGTCACCGACTCCGTGGCGGGAACGGCGGCCGTCTTCAGCGTCTCGGGGTCTGCCTCTGGGATCGTCGCGACGACCGACGTCTTCGACGGGCGGAACTCGAAGGCCGGCGTCTCGTCGCTCGGCTCGTCTCCGCCGCCCGGATCGAACAATCCGCCGCCGTCCCCCCCGCCCAGGGACAGAATCAGGATCACGCCCGCGGCGACGAGCACGAGGGGGACGAGGAGGAGCCAGCGAGTGGTCCGTCGCTTGCGGTCGGCGGCGCCCCGCTCGATGCGGTCGGCGACGACGACGGGGGGATCGACCTGGCTCTGCGTCAAATCGCGGGGAGGTTATCGGTTGAACGTTGTCGGCACAACCACCCGAGGGTCCGGCGATGCCCGGGCCGGATGGACCCGGCGCTCCGTCCCGGCGTCCGCCCCCGGGTTCGGCTACGATGGCGCGGTCCGCTCGGTGTGCCGGGAAGTCTGGTCGGCGAGGGGAATCGCCCATGGCCGCGACCCGACCGCCGTCGATGGACTTGCCGGACCAGGAAGACGGCCTTCGGCTCCCCTGGTCACTCTCGCGCCGTCCGGTGGCCCGCCGGGTGGTCCAGCCGCTTCAGTCGTTCCTGGAGGCCGAGTCCTCCTCGGCCTTTCTCCTGCTCGGCGCCGCCGTGGTGGGTCTCGCCTGGGCCAACTCGCCCTGGCAGGCCGCGTACCACGACTTGCTGGGCACGGAGCTCGCCCTGAACATTGGGGATTGGAGGCTGGCCGAGACCCTCCAGCACTGGGTGAACGACGGGTTGATGGCCCTGTTCTTCCTCGTCGTCGGCCTCGAGATCAAGCGAGAGCTCACCACGGGCGAGCTGCGGAACCCGCGGGCAGCGGCGGTGCCGGTCATCGCCGCCCTTGGCGGGATGGTCGTCCCGGCACTCATCTACGTGGCCCTGAACGCCGGGGGTGAGGGCTCGAGAGGGTGGGGGGTGCCGATGGCCACGGACATCGCGTTCGCCCTCGGCGTGCTCACGCTGGCCGCCCGCAGCGCTCCCGCCAGCCTGAAGCCGTTCCTCCTCACGCTCGCGATCGTGGACGACATCGGGGCGATCCTGATCATCGCGATCTTCTACTCGGATGACGTCTCCGTGCAGGCCCTGGTGATCGCCGTCGTCCTGGGCGTGTTGATGGTCGTCCTCCAGCGGTTCGACGTCCGGTCCACGGCGGTCTACGTGGGGCTCGGCGTCGGGATGTGGCTGGCCGTGTTCGAGTCGGGGGTGCATGCGACGATCGCCGGCGTCGCGCTCGGACTGCTGACACCCACCGTGGCGTTCCAGCGCCCCCGGGCCGTGAGCGACGAAGCGATCCGCACCGCGGAGTCCACCGTCGACGAACCCGAGTCGCCGGACGTCGACGCGCCCCAATGGCTTCGGCTCGCCTGGCTCTCCCGGGAGGCCGTCTCCCCGCTGGCCCGGGTCGAGGCCGCGCTCCACCCCTGGACCAGCTACGTGATCATTCCCCTCTTCGCGCTGGCCAACGCCGGTGTGACGTTCACGGGTGACGGGTTTCGCGACTCGCTGACGAGCCCGGTCACTTTCGGGGTCCTGCTCGGGCTCGTGGTCGGGAAGGTCGTCGGGATCACGCTGGCGAGCTTCGTGGCGGTCCGCTCCGGGCTGGGCCGGCTCCCGACCGGGTGTGGATGGCGGCAGATGGTCGGCGTGTCCGCCATTGCGGGGATCGGGTTCACCGTCTCGCTGTTCATCACCGAGCTGGCGTTCAGGGAGCCGGTGCTCGCGGACGAGGCCAAGATCGGGATCTTCGTCGCCTCGATCGTCGCCGGCGGGCTGGGCTTCGCCGTCTTGCGGGCCGGTCGCCGAGACGCCTGAACCCCTCCTCGTGGGCCATCCGACCCGGCCGAGGACCAGGGCTTCTCTCTATACTGCCCGGGTTCCCGGCTCGGCCGGGTCCCCCTGTCCCGACGCCGACCGAGGAGGTTCTTGAGTGCAGGGTGTCCTCGCGCAGGAAGGCGGCCGGATCCAGGCCGACTTCGACACCTTCGAGATCAACGCCCTCTGGGTGATCCTGGTCATCTCCCTGTCCGCGCTCGTCTTCGCCTATTACCTCGTCCGCGAGGTGCTCGGCGCCGACGAGGGCTCGGAGAAGATGAAGGAGATCGCCCGCGCCATCCAGGTGGGCGCCCGGGCGTACCTGAACCGGCAGTTCCGCACCGTGGGCGTCTTCATGGCGCTGCTGACGGTGATACTGTTCTTCGCGCTGCCGGTGTCCGCGGACGCCGTCCGCGGCGACCTGTTCATCCGGTTCGGCCGCTCGCTGGCGTTCATCCTCGGGGCCGGCTTCAGCGCCGTCACCGGCTACACGGGCATGTGGCTCGCGGTCCGGGCCAACGTTCGGACGGCCAACGCGGCGAAGGAGTCCGGCCTGCGCCGGGCCATGCGCCTTGCGTTCCGAGCCGGCGGGGTGGCCGGCATGTTCACGGTGGGCCTGGGCCTGCTCGGCGCCACGGCGATCCTGCTGATCTACCAGGAGGACGCCACCGGGGTCCTTGTCGGGTTCGGGTTCGGCGGCGCGCTGCTCGCGATGTTCATGCGGGTCGGCGGCGGGATCTTCACGAAGGCCGCCGACGTCGGCGCCGACCTGGTCGGCAAGGTCGAACAGGGCATCCCCGAGGACGACCCGCGCAACGCGGCGACCATCGCGGACAACGTCGGCGACAACGTCGGCGACTGCGCCGGGATGGCCGCCGACCTGTTCGAGTCCTACGAGGTGACGCTGGTGGCGTCCCTGATCCTCGGCGCCGCGGCGTTCGCCGGCAGTGAGGTGGGCGCGATCGCGGGCGTGATGTTCCCGCTGTTCGTGCGCGCGGTGGGCGTGATCACCTCGATGATCGGGATCCTCGCCGTGACGCCGCGGAGCGAAGACGAACACGGGATGCGCGCCATCAACCGCGGGTTCTTCCTCTCGGCGGCGATCTCGGCCGCCGTCGTGTTCGTCATCAGCGGCTGGTACATGGACGACTACCGGCCGGCCGTCGCCGTCCTGTTCGGCCTGATCCTGGCGAGCGTGATCCAGGTGCTCACGCAGTACTTCACCGACACGAAATACAAGCCGGTGCGCGAGATCGCCGAGTCGACCCAGACCGGCCCCGCCACCACCATCCTGTCCGGGTTCTCGGTCGGGCTCGAGTCGACGGTGTGGGCGATCCTGATCATCGCCGGCGCGGTGGCGGGCGCCTTCGTCCTCGGCGAGAACACGGCCGAGGCCCTCTACTTCATCTCGCTCACGGGTATGGGCATGCTCACCACGGTCGGCGTGATCGTCTCGATGGACACCTACGGGCCGGTCTCGGACAACGCCCAGGGCATCGCCGAGATGTCGGGCGAGTTCGAAGGCCGTCCCGCCCAGGTGTTGACCGGGCTCGACGCGATCGGGAACTCGACCAAGGCGATCACGAAGGGGATGGCGATCGCCACCGCGGTGATCGCCGCGACGTCGTTGTTCGGCTCGTTCGAGGAGGCGCTGCGGGAGGCGGGTCTCGACTTCGAGGGCATCCGCGTCGACCTCCCGAACGTGCTCGTCGGGCTGTTGATCGGCGGCGCGGTCGCGTTCCTGTTCTCGTCGCTGGCGATCCGCGCGGTTGGCCGGGCCGCCTCCCAGGTGGTGGTCGAGGTCCGCAACCAGTTCCGCGACCACCCCGGGATCATGGAGTTCAAGGAGCAGCCGGACTACGCGCGGGTGGTGGACATCTGCACCAAGACCTCGCTGCGCGAGCTCATGACGCCCGGTCTGCTCGCCGTGCTCAGCCCGATCATCGTGGGCTTCGCGTTCGAGGCCGAGGCGCTCGGGGCCTTCCTGGCCGGTTCGATCCTGACCGGACAGCTCCTGGCCGTGATGCTCTCGACCTCCGGTGGCGCCTGGGACAACGCCAAGAAGTACATCGAGGAGGGCCACTACGGGGGCAAGGGTTCGGACCAGCACAAGGCGGCGGTCATCGGCGACACGGTGGGCGACCCGTTCAAGGACACGGCCGGCCCGGCGCTGAACCCGCTGATCAAGGTGATGAACCTCGTGGCCCTGCTGTTCGCCCCCGTAGTCGTGGAGCAGGCCGACAACGACGCCGTGCGCATCATCGTGGTCACGGTCGCGGTGCTGATCGTGGCCGGGGCGATCTGGGTGTCGAAGGCCCGCAAGTCCGAGCTCATGATCTCGGACGAGCCCACCGAGCCGGCGCGCGAGATCTCCCAGGTGACCTGAGGGACGATCGCGTCGCCATGGGGGTCATCGACCCGATCCGGCGGTTCCTCCGCCGGATGGCGGAGACGGACGAGCAGCGCTACGGCGAGGAGATCGAGGCCTGGGCGTCCCGGATCCCGGGGACCGTCCGGATCCGGGACGCGGGGTCCCGCTCCCGGGTGAGGCTCGCCGGGGTGGTTCGACGGATCACGGTCCGGCCCCTGGAGGGCAGCGAGTCGCTCGAGGCCCTGCTGTACGACGGGACCGGAGAGGTGACGGTGGTCTGGATGGGGCGCCGGACGATCCCCGGGCTCACCCTGGGGACGCGGCTCGTGGTCGAGGGCCTGCTGGCCGAGCAGCGCTCCGGACGCCGGGTGGTGAACCCGAGCTTCGAGTTCGCCTCGTAGGTCAGGCCGGGGCTCAGGCCCGGCGATCGCCCACGACGGCGCTTCGCAGGGCCGCCTCGGACTCGGGGATGGCGAGCGCGATGATCTCGTCGCCGGCCGCGAGGACGGTCTCGGGCTGCGGGATCATCACGTGCCCGTCGCGGATGGACGCCATGATGGCGGCGTCTGGCGGAAGCCGAAGCTCGTAGAGCGGCCGGCCGGCGTTGACGGAGTCCGCCGGGATCGTCATCTCGACGATCGAGATGCGTCCACGTTCGAGCGGCAACAGCCGGACGAGGTCGCCCACCGTGACCTCCTCCTCGACCATCGCCGTCAGGAGGTGCGGCGGAGACACGCCGGCGTCCACGCCCCACTGCTCGTTGAACAGCCACTCGTTGTTCGGGTGGTTCACGCGGGCCAGGACGCGGGGGACGCCGTACTCCTGCTTGGCCAGCAACGCGGTGACGAGGTTGTCCTCGTCGTCGCCGGTGGCGGCCACCACCACGTCGGCGGTGGCCAGGTCGGCCTTCTCCAGGACCCACGGCTCACACGCGTCCCCGAGCATGTGCTCGACGTCGGGGGCCCAGGCCTTCGCCCTGTCGAGCACCTCGGGCTTCTGCTCGATCAACACGACCGTGTGGTCGCGCGCCGCCAGGTCCGACGCGAGGTGACGCCCCACCGCCCCCGCGCCGCTGATCACGACGCGCACGTCAGTGCTCCCCGGTCGGCTCGAGGAGCTCGTCGAGGAGCTCGAGGGCGTCTTTGTGCACGATCACGGCGGCGTAGTCTCCCTCCTGGAACGTGCTCGACGTCGCCGGGATGAACCCGCTCCCGCCCCGGTCGACCCCCGCCACGAGGATCCTGCCCTCGACGTTCAGGGAGGTCACGGGTTTGCCGGTCAGATGCGCGGGGATCTGGATGCGCATCCGGAACAGGTCGCCCGCGGCGAGCGCCTCCTTGATCTCCTCGCGGGGATGCGTGAGCATCAGGATGATCTGCTTCACGCCCCACCGCACCGTCGAGATCGTGGGGATGTTGAGGCGTTCGTAGATGTCGGCGCGTGCCGGGTCGTAGATCCGCGCGATCACCTGCGGCACGTGGTAGTGCTCGCGAGCCACCCGCGCCGAGACGATGTTCGAGTTGTCCCCGCTGGACACGGCCAGGAACGCCTCGGCCTCCTTGATGCCCGCCTCCTCGAGGACGTCCCGGTCGAACCCGAGGCCGACCACCCTCTTGGCCTCGAAGCCCGGAGGAAGCCGGTCGAACGCGGCGGGGTTCTTGTCGACGACGGCGACGTCGTGACCCTTCTTCACGAGCTCCTGGGTGAGGAGGATGCCCACCCGGCCGCATCCCATGATCACGACGTGCACGAGGGCTACCTTAGCGCCGGCAGCGGCCCCATGTCGGTTCGTCAGGCGACCTCATCCGGCTCGGGTTTCCAGCGATAGCCGAGGCCCGACTCCGTGACGATGAAGCGCGGGCGTCCCGGGTCGTCCCCGAGCTTGCGCCGGAGCTGCCGGACGTAGACGCGCACGTAGTGGGACTGATCGGCGTACGCGGGGCCCCAGATGCGCTCGAGCAGCCATCCATGGGTCAAGAGCTTGCCGGGATGCGTGGCCATGGCCTCGAGCAGGCGGTATTCGGTCGGCGTGAGATGAACGAGCTCGCCTCGGAGCCTCACCGCCTCCCGGGGCAGGTCGAGCTCCAGTTCGCCGAAGCGGTGCGTCGCCCGAGGGGTTTCCGCCGCCGAACGCCGGCGCACCGCCCGCATCCGGGCGAGGAGCTCCTCCATGGCGAACGGCTTCGTGACGTAGTCGTCGGCCCCTACGTCCAGCGCGGCCACCTTGTCCTCCTGCCCTTCGCGAACGGACAACACGATGATGGGGACGTCGGTCCACGCGCGGGCGCTCCGGATGACTTCGATGCCGTCGATCCCGGGCAGGCCAAGGTCCAGGACCACGACGTCGAACCGCTCCCGCGACAACAGGTCCAGCGCGGTCTCGCCGTTGGACGCCGTGCGGATCTGGTGGCCCCGCGCCTTCAGGCTGGTCCACAACGCCCGCAAGATCTGCGGGTCGTCGTCCACTACCAACACGCCGAGCCTCGTCATTCCGCCTCCACCGGGAGTTGCACCACGACCGTCGCTCCACCGCCGGGTGTGCCCTCGATCCACACGCGGCCGCCGTGGGATTCGACGATGGCGCGGCTGATGGCCAACCCGAGGCCCGATCCGGTCACCGTCGGGTGCTCGCCGCGGACGAAGGGTTCGAATACGTGCTCGCGCTCTCCCGGCGAGACCCCGACTCCCCGGTCGGCCACGCGGACCTCGACCACGTCCCGCCATCTGGCCGCCGAGATCGTGATCGACTCGCCGGGCGAGCTGAACTTCACCGCGTTCTCGAGCAGGTTCGTCAGGACCTGGTCGATCTGCACCACGTCGATCGGGATCTCCGGGAGGTCCTCCCGGAGCTTCAGGTCGACGTCGCGACCGGCGAGCATCGGCTGCAGCCTCGCCACCACGCTCTCCACGACCTCCTCGATCGAGGCCCGGCTGCGGGTCGGGTTCAACGCGCCGGCCCGAATCCTCGACAGGTCCAGGAGGTTGCCGACGAGCCGGTTCAGACGGTCGGCCTCCTGCCGGATCGTCTCGAGGAGGTCGGTTCGGTCCTCGGGAGTGAACTCGGCCTCCTCGCCGAGCAGGCTTGTGACGCTTGCGGTGATCGAGGCGAGCGGCGTGCGGAGGTCGTGGGTGACCGACGAGAACAGGGCGGCGCGAAGGCGGTTCGTTTCGGCTTCCAGGCGTGCCACGGACGCGTCCTCCCCCAGACGCATCCCTTCCAGCGCCAGCCCGAGCTGGCCCACGAACGTCTCGATGACGCTGCGCTCCTCGACGGTCGAGGGCGGCGCACCTCGGAGGCGGAACAGACGAACCTCTCCGACCTCCCGGCCGAGCGCGGACATGGGCATCACCTCCGGAACGGGTTCGGCGCCCCCCGGCCGTTCGGAGACGATCGGTTCGCCGGTGAGCTCCGTGCGGATCTCGAACCGAGCGATCGGAAACAGTTCCGTGACCGCGCCAGCGAAGCTCCGCAGCACGTCCGCCGGAGGTTCGCCCGCAAGGAGCCGGGTCCCGAACCTCTGGAGGAGCAGGGCCTCGCGCTCGCGCCGCTCGGCGCGGCCGCGCTGCACCACGACGGTGGACAGCAGCGTGCCCACGATGACCGAGACCACCAGGAACGCGGCGAGCGCGACGAGGTCCTCCGCCTTGGCGACGTCGAAGGTGTGGAACGGCTCGGTGAAGAAGAAGTTCAGCGCGAAGAACGACAACGCCGACGTGGCGAGCCCCGCACGCAGGCCCGCGATCGCCGACGCGCCGGTGACCGCCAGGACGTAGAGGAGCGCCGCGCTGGCGGTCGAGATGCGGCCGGGCAGGGCGAGCGCGGTCGCGACGGACGCGAAGGCGATCCCGGCGGCCGCGTCCCGAACCAGATGCCGGCCGCCCCGCCCGTTCGCCGCTCGTCGCATCATCGGCACGCAGCTTCCCCCGCCGGCCGCCGCCGAACAACCCGCAGGGGCTCGACGCTCCCGCACGTGACGGCCGGGCCTTGACGCGATCTTTACGCGGACCGAGCCGATCCTTACGCCCTCCTGACGACCATCGCCGCACGCTGGTGTCGATGGTGGCGATCGGGATGTCCGAGGAACTGGTGATCGGCGGCGCGTTCGGATTCGTCCTGGGGTTGCTCGCCGGTCCGCTCTTGCGCTCGTGGCTGAGCTGGCGCGAGGCCGAGGCCGCCTCGCGCGAAGCGGACCTGGTGCGGGACGTGCTCGACCGGATGGAGGACGACCAGAACGCCGGTCCCCGGCCCGCGACGCGCCCGAGGACGACCTAGATGGCGGCAGCCGCCGCGCTGAAGCGGGTGCTGGTTGGGCGCGCTTTCGCCAGCCACAAGCTCGAGCACCAGCTCCTTCCCAGGTTCCTGGCCTTGCCGGTGTTCTCTTCCGACCCCCTGTCGTCCAACGCCTACGCGACGGAGGAGATGATGCTCGTCCTGGTCGCGGCGGGAGCTGGGGCCCTCGTGTATCGCATTCCGCTCGCGATCGTCATCGCGACCGTCCTCGTGATCGTGATCGCCTCCTATCGCCAGACCGTTCGGGCCTACCCGAGCGGGGGCGGCTCGTACATCGTGGCCCACGAGAATCTCGGCGTCCTGCCCGGCCTGATCGCCGCCGCCGCGTTGTTGACCGACTACGTCCTGACGGTGTCGGTCTCCGTCGTCGCGGGGGTTCTGGCGATCACCTCGGCGGCGCCGTCGCTTGCCGACCACAAGGTGCTGTTGTCGATCGGGTTCGTCGCGCTGCTGACCCTGGCCAATCTGCGCGGCGTCAAGGAGGCCGGTTCGGTGTTCGCGGTCCCGACCTACGGGTTCGTCGCGATGATCTTCGTGATGTTGGTGACGGGGTTCGTCCGGTGTGCGTCGGGGTGTCCGCATGCGGCGACTGCCAACCTTCCGATCGAGGCGACCTCGGGCCTGACGTTGTTCCTGGTTCTGCGCGCCTTCTCGTCGGGATCCACCGCGCTCACCGGGGTCGAGGCGATCTCCAACGGCGTGCAGGCCTTCCGGCGGCCGCAGTCGCACAACGCGGCGTCGACGCTCGCCATGATGGGGTCGATGACGGTAACGATGTTCATCGGCATCACGACCCTGTCGGTACTCCTGCACGTTCGCGTGAACGAGGAGATCGCGGCATCGCGATCCGTGCTGTCTCAGATCAGCGAGACGGTATTCGGGCGGACCCTTCCCTTCTTCCTGTTGCAGGGGCTTACGGCCGGCATCCTCATCCTGGCGGCCAACACGTCGTACCAGGACTTTCCCCGGCTGTCGGCCATCCTCGCCCGCGATCGTTTCCTCCCCGGGCAGTTCCGCAACCGGGGCGACCGCCTCGTCTTCTCGAACGGCGTCCTCCTCCTGGCGGTCCTGGGGAGCGCCCTGGTCTACGTGTTCGACGCGAACCTGACCCGGCTCATCCAGCTGTACGTGGTCGGGGTGTTCACCGCCTTCACCCTGTCGCAGGCCGGGATGGTGCGGCGCTGGTACCGGCTCCGGGAGGAAGGGTGGCGCCGGAGCATGGTTATCAACGCCGTTGGGGCGACCGCGACTGGGATCGTGCTGGTGATCGTCGCGCTCACGAAGTTCACGCACGGCGCGTGGATCGTGATCTCGGCGATGCCGATCATCATCGCGTTCTTCCTGGTCGTCCACCGACACTACGCGACCATCGGCCGCGTGTTGCGAGCGCGGCGGGTGGTCCCGCCCAAGCCCATCGAGGCACCGTTCGTGCTGCTGGTCCGGGACCTCGGGCCCGCCACCGCGGACGCGGTCGCGTACCTGCGACTCATCCGGGCCGAGCCCGTCATCCCGCTGTACGTCGGCGATCCCCGCCGCTCGAACGAGGTCGAGGCGAGGTGGGTGTCCATCGGCGCCCGGATCGGCGCGTTGCGGCCGCTTCCGCCCGGTCACGGGCGCCTCGGTCGGCGGCTCCGCGCATACCTGCGTTCGTTGCGGTCGGACGACGCCGACGCCTACCTCACCGTGGTGGTGCCCGAGGACCTTCGCGGGACCTCGGTCCTCCAGTTCTTGCGAGCGGGATCCGGCTTCTGGGTGAAGGCGTCCCTGTTGTTCGAGTCCGGCGTCGTGGTGACGAACGTGCCGGCGCTCCTCGATGATCGGATCCGCGGCGGGGCGCCGCCCGTTCCGGCCCCCGAGCCGCTCTTGCATCGGGTGCTGGTCCCGGTCTCGGCGGTCCATTCCGCCACTGCGCGGGCCGTCGCCTACGCCACGTCGCTCGAAGCGGCCTCGACCGAGGCGGTCCTGTTCTCGAGCGACCCGGAGGAGCAGGAGCGCCTCCTCGACGAATGGGGGGCCTGGCGCATGCCCATCCCGTTGTCGATCGTCGAGGCTCCCTTCCGCGACCTGACCAGTCCGATGCTGGACGAGGTCCGGCGCCTCACGACGCGGCCAGGGACGCTGGTCACGGTCGTGTTGCCCGAGCTCGTGGTCCGGCGCAGGTGGGAGCACCTGCTGCACAACCAGGCGGCGCTGTTCCTCAAGCGGCTCCTGTTGTTCGAGCCGAGCACCGTGGTCACGAGCGTACCGTTCCACCTCGCCTCGGTCGCCGTTGGGGCCCCCGCTCCCGGGCTCCAGAACGCCTGACCCGGCCGACCGGCGCTCGCGCGCCGGGAACCCTAGAATCCCGCAGCGTGTCCACCGCCGACCGGCAGGCGACCCCTCCCTCTGGGGTGCTGAAGCGGCTCGTCCTGGGGCGCGCCATCGCCACCCACAAGCAGGAGCACCAGCTCCTGCCGAAGGTGCTCGCGCTGCCCGTGTTCAGCTCGGACCCGCTGTCGTCGAACGCGTACGCGACCGAGGAGATGATGCTCGTGCTCGCGCTCGCCGGGGCGGGGGCGCTCTCGCTCATGCTGCCGATCGCGTCCGCGATCGCGATCCTCCTCTTCATTGTCATCACCTCCTACCGCCAGACGGTCCGCGCCTATCCGCAGGGCGGCGGCTCTTACATCGTCGCGAAGGAGAACCTCGGGACGTTCCCCGGGCTGGTCGCCGCGGCGGCCATCCTGACGGACTACGTGCTCACCGTGGCCGTGAGCATCACGGCCGGCACGATCGCCGTGTCCTCGGCGGCGCCGGCGTTGGAGGACCACCGCGTCATCCTGGCGTTCGGTTTCATCGCGTTCATCACCGTCACCAACCTGCGCGGCGTGAAGGAGGCCGGAACCCTGTTCGCCGTTCCCACGTACGGGTTCTTCCTGATGGTCGTCGCCACGATTGTGTTCGGATTCTTTCGGTGCCTCGGCGGGTGTCCGACGGCGGCCTCGGCGCACCTGGCGTTGGAGGAGCACTCGGCCCTCACGCTGTTCCTCGTCTTACGGGCGTTCTCGTCCGGTGCGACGGCCCTCACGGGCGTGGAGGCCATCGCCGACGGCGTGCAGGCGTTCCGCCGTCCCCAGTCCAGGAACGCGGCCACGACGCTGGCCGCCATGGGCGCGATGAGCGTCTCGATGTTCCTCGGCATCACGGTGCTGGCTCGGGCCCTGCATGTCCGCGTCAGCGAGGATCTGACCGGTCAGATGTCCGTTCTCGCCCAGATCGGGGACACGGTGTTCGCCGGGGGGTGGCCGTTCTACGTGCTCCAGGCGTTCACCGCCGGGATCCTGATCCTGGCGGCCAATACCGCCTACCAGGACTTCCCCAGGCTCTCCGCGATCCTGGCCAGGGATCGCTTCATGCCCTCGCAGTTCCGCAACCGCGGCGACCGGCTCGTGTTCTCCAACGGCGTCATCGTGCTCGCGGGCCTGGCCTGCCTGCTGATCTACGCGTTCGACGCGAACCTCACCCGCCTCATCCAGCTCTACGTGGTGGGGGTGTTCACCGCCTTCACACTCTCGCAGTCGGGGATGGTCAGACGGTGGTTCCGCCTGAAAGAGGGGAACTGGGGCAGGAGGGCCGCGATCAACGGGATCGGGGCGACGACCACCGGAGTCGTCCTGGTGATCGTCACCACGACGAAGTTCACCCACGGAGCGTGGATCGTGATCGCCGCGATGCCGGTCATCGTGTCGTTCTTCCTCGCCGTCCACCACCATTACGCGCGTACCGGGCGGTTGCTGCGACTCCGGAACCTGAACCCTCGGGGGGAGCCTCGGAACCTCATCCTGCTGATCGTTCCGGACCTTGGGCCGGCCACGCTCGACGCAGTGGGGTACGTCCGCGCCGTTCGGCCCGAGGAGTTCCGCGCCATCTATGTCGGACCGGCCGAGCGGTACGTCCAGGTCGCGGCGGACTGGGGGGTTCGGGCGCCGCGGCTGGGTCACCTGGCCCGGCTCGACGGTGCCGAGGGCGAACGACTGGGCAAGCGCCTGCGGCGACACCTCCGATCCCTGCCCCGTGAGCCCGGCGACTTCGTCACGGTGATGATCCCCGAGGTCCTGACCGGTCGGGGGTGGCTGCAGTTCGTCCGCCGCCGGACGGCGCTGCTTCTGAAGACGTCGCTGCTGTTCGAGCCCGGCGTCGTGGTGACGGACGTGCCGTTGCTACCCGAGGAGGCGGAGGTGGTCTCCACGCGCCAGCAGGTCGTCGAGCCGGAGCGAAGCGTGGTCATCGTGCCTGTCTCGGCGGTGCACGACGCCACGGTGCGGGCGATCGTGTACGCGAAGTCGTTGCGGCCGGCCGCCATCGAGGCGCTGTTCTTCGTCAGCGACCGCGAGGAAGGGGAGGCGATCATCCGCGAGTGGCACGACCACGAGCTGGACGTTCCGCTCGTGCTCACGGAGTCGCCCTTCCGTGACCTGGGCCCGCCACTGCTCCAGGAGATCCGCAAGTTCACGATTCGAGGGGACACGATCGTCACCGTGGTGCTTCCCGAGTTCATCCCGGGACACTGGTGGGAGAACCTGCTCCACAACCAGACTGCGTTCTACATCAAGCGGCTGCTGCTCTTCGAGCCGCGGGTCGTCGTCACCAGCGTTCCGTTCCACCTGCGCACGGCATCCGCCGAGACCCAGCCGGAGGACACATGATGGACCGCGAGACCGCCCATGCCCTCGTCCGCGAGCGGTGCTTGAAGGAGACGACCGTCCGACACCTCATCTCGGTGGAGGGGGTGATGCGGGCGCTTGCCCAGCGGTTCGGCGAGGACGAGCACCTGTGGGGCCTGACCGGCCTGTTCCACGACCTCGACCAGGACCATACCGGTGACTCGGCCGAGGACCACGCGCGACTGGCCGCCGGGTGGCTGCGCGAAGCCGGGGTGGACGAGCGCGTGGTCAACGGCGTGCTCGCGCACGCCTGGCCGGAGTACCGAACCGACCTGATGTCGAAGGCGGTCGTTCACGCCGACGCCGTGGCCGGACTTCTCGTCGCCGCGGCGTTGGTGCGCCCCGAACGCAGCGCCGGAATGAAGGTCTCGAGCGTGAAGAAGAAGCTCAAGGAGCGCGCGTTCGCTCCCGGGGTGAACCGCGAGGAGGTCACCGGGGTCGAGGAGGGCATCGGGCTGCCGCTCGACGAGTTCCTCACGGTCTCGATCGAGGGGTTGCAGCAGGTCGCCCGGGAGATCGAGCTCTAGCTCGTCTCGGCGGCGGGGCGCCAACCACGGTCGAACGTCCGCAGGAACCGGGTGACGGCGTCGAGCGGCCGGCGTTCGTCCAGCGGCCGGAACGACTCGACCGGCTGGAGCTCGACGCCGTAGGAATCGAGCAGCTCGTGCTGGACGTTCTCGACGTCGAGCCGCCTCCCGACCGCCGCCGGGCGCAGGGCATGGCGTTCACACGCGGGACGCATCGCCCCGTCGCGTTCGAAGACGCGATCGGGTACCGCCGGCAGGCGGCCGTACCACAGGCACCAGGAGCAGACGAGCCGGAGGCGCGCCGGGTAGGCGAACTCGGCCCGGTATCCCTTGGTGTGTTCGATCACTCGGCCCCACATCGCCACGCGGCCCACCACGGCCGCCGCCCGGCCGGACCGGGCCAGCCGGGAGGGATCCTTGATGGCGTGCACGCCGCACGTGCAGCCGGGCTCGGGGCTGCGGTGGAACTTCACCAGGTGCGGGTTGTGGACCATGTATTCCCGTGTGTGGCTCCCGCTGCAGGTGGCGTGGATGGCCTGCCTCGGCTCCCAGGCCGATCGCGGGGTGGTGGGCACGATACGGAGTCTGTCGTCGGTGCGGTGCAGACGCCAGGCGCGCCAGCCGAGCACGGGTTCGGCCTGGTGCTCGGGCTCGGGGAACCGGAACGGGCTGTTCATGGCCGCTCGACGACGTTCATGCCAGGGTCTCTTCCCAGAGCGTACCCCCGTGAACCGGAATCGGGGTGGGCTAGCATCTGGCCGTGCCGCACGGGTACCGCACGATCATCGAGCCGTTCCGGATCCACTCGGTCGAGCCGCTCCGGTTCCTCTCGCGTGAGGAACGCCTCGCCAGGATCCGCCGGGCCGGCTACAACCTGTTCAACCTGCACGCCGACGACGTCCTGATCGACCTGCTCACCGACTCCGGGACCGGCGCCATGTCGAGGGACCAGTGGGCGGCGATCCAACACGGCGACGAGAGCTACGCGGGCTCTCCATCCTGGTACGTGTTCCTCGAGGCGGTTCGCGAGCTGTTCCCGTTCCCGCACGTGATCCCCACGCACCAGGGGCGGGCGGCCGAGAAGATCCTGTTCACGGCGATCGCAGGTCCGGGGACGGTCGTCCCCAACAACACCCACTTCGACACGACGAGAGCCAACGTCGAGTTCACCGGCGCCGAGGCGGTGGACCTGGTGATCCCCGAGGGCCGAGAGCCGGCGGCCGTTCATCCGTTCAAGGGCAACATGGACCTGGACGCGCTCGAGCGCCTGCTCGGCGAACGCGCCTCGGACGTCCCGGTCGTGTTCGTGACGATCACGAACAACTCGGGCGGCGGGCAACCCGTCTCGCTCGAGAACCTGCGGGGCGTGCGGGCGTTGTGCGATCGCTTCGGCGTTCCACTGTTCCTGGACGCCTGCCGGTTCGCCGAGAACGCGTGGTTCGTGAAGCAGCGTGAGGAGGGACAGGCCGACCGAACCATCCCGGACCTGGTGCGCGAGTTCGCCTCGCTCGCCGACGGCATGACGATGAGCGCCAAGAAGGACCCCATGGCCAACATCGGCGGCTGGCTGGCGCTGCGGGACGATGCGCTCGCCGAGCGCTGCCGGAACCTGCTGATCCTGACGGAGGGGTTCCCGACGTACGGCGGCCTGGCCGGACGCGATCTCGAGGCGATCGCTCAGGGCCTTCGCGAGTGCGTGGACGAGCACTACCTCCGGTATCGGATCCGCTCCACCGAGTATCTGGCGGAGGGGCTGGAGGACGCGGGGGTCCCGACCGTCAAGCCGGCGGGAGGACACGCGGTCTATGTGGACGCCAGGGCGCTCCTGCCGCAGGTTCCTCCGCTCGCCTACCCCGGTCAGTCCCTCTCGGTGGCGCTCTACGAAGCCGGCGGGATCCGGAGCGTGGAGATCGGGACCGTCATGTTCGGGCGCCATCCGGACGGCACGGAGACCGCCGCGCCGATGGACCTGGTCCGACTGGCGATCCCCAGGCGCACCTACACGCAGAGCCACGTGGATTACGTGATCGAGGTCGCCGCCGCGCTGGCCAAGCGAGCCTCGGAGCTCCCCGGGTACCGGATCGTGCACGAGCCACCGCAGCTTCGGCACTTCACCGCGAGGTTCGAACCCATCGCGAACGGAGGCGGACCATGAACATCCGGCCGGCGAGACCTGAGGACATCGGGTTCCTGAGGGCGATGCTCTACGAGGCGGCGGCCTGGAACCCGGACTGGCCGCGAGAACGCACGATCGCCGCCCTGGCGGACCCGCTCTTGGAGCGGTACCACCGGGACTGGCCTCGCCCCGGCGACGCGGGCGTGATCGCCGAGCTCGAGGGCGAGCCCGTAGGGGCGGCCTGGTACCGGTTGTTCACCGAAGATGAGCCCGGCTTCGGCTTCGTGGACGAGAAGACACCCGAGCTCGGGATCGCGGTGGTGCCGCTGCACCGTCGCAAGGGCATCGGGTGGACGCTGCTGCGGGCGCTGATGGTCCAGGCGCGCGAAGAGGGCTACCGGTCGCTGTCGCTGTCCGTGGCCGTGCACAACCGCTCGCGGATGATGTACGAGCGGGCCGGGTTCGAGAAGGTCAGGGAGGATCCCCGCGGCGATACGTGGGTGATGCGCGCCGAGCTGTCCTGACTCAGACCTGCTCCGTCTGGGCGGCGCGCGCGCGCCGTTCCGCCTCGTCGCGACGAATGGCCCGGATCCGGTGCCACACGAACCAGGTTCCGACGATCGCGACCGCGGCGGCGATGCCCCACGCGAACGGGCTGATGATCCGTTCGACGGTCTCCCACCGCTCGCCGAGCAAGTAGCCGAGCCACGTCAGGGCCAACACCCACGGGAAGCAGCCCAGCACGGTGTAGACGGTGAACCTCCAGAAGCCCATCCGGACCACGCCGGCGGGAAGGCTGATGAACGTCCGGATCACGGGCAGCAGCCGGCCCCCGAACACCGCCAGCTCGCCGTGGCGCTCGAACCAGTCGTGGGCCCGATCGACCTCGTGCGCCCGGATCAGCAGGTACTTCCCGTACCGGTCGATCAGCGGGCGCCCACCCGCGAAGCCGGCCCAGTAGGCCAGCCATGAGCCGACGAGGTTGCCGATGGTCCCCGCCAGGACCACGGGCCAAAAGGCGAGTTGCTGCTCCGGCGCCAGGAACGATGCCGAGACGAGCGCCCCCCCGAACAACATCGTGACCTCCGAGGGGATGGGGACACAGGCTGATTCGAGCACCATGAGCACGAAGATCGCCAGGTAGCCGTATCTGGCGATCTCCTCGGTGATGAAGGTGTCGAAGATGGCGAGCAGCGTGAACCCCTGGCGGACCGGGAATGGAACGACCCTACCATCGTGTTCCCGAGATCGGCCCGGTTGCCGGGATGCGACACCCGGAGTCCGGGGCAGCCCATAATCCCCCGGCAGGTGACGGGGGGCTGGTACCCTGCGCCGCGGAGGTCCCCCTCGGCGGCGCCGGACCTCCCGCCCCCATTCGAGACGGACGTGGTTGCGTATGGCGAAAACCCTGGTGGTCGTGGAGTCGCCGGCCAAGGCGAAGACCATCGAGAAGTACCTCGGTCCGGACTTCGCCGTCCGGGCCTCCTACGGCCACATCCGCGACCTGCCCAAGAGCGACCTCGGCGTGGCCGTGGACGACGACTTCGAGGTGACCTATGAGGTCCCCGACGACTCGAAGAAACACGTCGCCGCCCTGAAGAAGGCCCTGAAGCAGACCGGCGAGCTCGTGCTCGCCACGGACTACGATCGCGAGGGCGAGGCGATCGCCTTCCACGTGGCCACGCTCCTCGGCGTGGACCCCACGGACGCCAAGCGGGTGACGTTCACCGAGATCACGCGGGACGCCATCCTTGAGGCGTTCCGCAACCCCCGTGAGATCGACCTGCGTTTGTTCGACGCCCAGGAGGCCCGCCGGGTGCTCGACCGGCTGGTCGGGTACAAGATCAGCCCGATCCTGTGGCGCCGGGTCCGGCCCGGCCTGTCCGCGGGCCGGGTCCAGTCGGTGGCCGTCCGCCTGATCGTCGAGCGCGAACGCGAGATACGGGCGTTCGAGCCGGTCGAGCACTGGAGCGTCGACGTCCGGTTGACCCCCGAGCCTCCGGAGGAGGAACAGCCGTTCGTGGCTCGGCTGACCCGGGTGGGCGACGAGAAGCTCGCGGCCTCGCCGGACAAGAAGGGGCTCCTGCTCTCGACGGAGGCGGACGCCGCCGGGCACGTCGAGCGTCTGCGCGGCGCCGCCTACCGCGTCGCGAACGTCGAGCGCAAGGAGCGCAAGCGGTCGCCGGCGCCGCCGTTCACGACCTCGACCCTGCAGCAGGAGGCAGCCCGCAAGCTCTCCTTCGGGGCGCGAAAGACGATGTCGATCGCCCAACGCCTGTACGAAGGCGTGGACCTGCGCGGCGAGGGCACGGTCGGCCTGATCACGTACATGCGGACCGACTCGGTCAACCTGGCAGAGAGCGCGCTGCGCGAGATCGCGGAGGTCGTCCGGGGCGAGTTCGGCGAACGCTATCTGTTGGAATCGCCTCGGCGCTACAAGACGAGGTCGCGGAACGCCCAGGAGGCGCACGAGGCCATCCGGCCGACCTCTGCGATGCGCACGCCCGACCGGCTGGCGAGCGCGCTCGACCGCGATCAGCTCCGGCTCTATACGCTGATCTGGCAGCGGACCGTGGCCACCCAGATGGCCGAGGCGAGGTTCAACCAGGTGGGCGTGGACATGGAGGCGACCGCCGACGGCGGAAGCTACGGCCTGCGGGCCACCGGCCAGACCATGATCTTCGACGGCTTCATCCGCGTCTACACCGAGGGACGGGACGAGGGGCCGGACGAAGACGCCGAGAACCGGCTGCCCGAGCTCACGCCGGAACAGATGTTGCGGATGCTCGAGGTCCTGCCCGAGCAACACTTCACCCAGCCGCCGCCGCGGTACACGGAGGCGTCGTTGGTGAAGACCCTGGAGGAGCTCGGCATCGGGCGCCCCTCGACCTACGCCTCGATCATCTCGACGATCCAGGACCGTGGGTACATGCGGCTGGAGGACCGGCGGTTCTACCCGGAGGACGTGGCCGAGGTGGTCACGGACAAGCTCGTCGAGCACTTCGCCGACGTCGTCGACGTGACGTTCACCGCCCGCATGGAGGAGGAGCTGGACGAGATCGCCGAAGGCGACACACGGCGTTCGGCGGTGCTGCGCGAGTTCTGGGTCCCCTTCTCCGAGGACCTGGAGCGGGCGGAGGAGAAGTTCGAGCGATACATGGAGGACCTGGACGAGGAGTGCCCGCGGTGCGTCGAAGAGGGCCGAACGCCGCCGGGCCGGCTCCAGATCCGTCTCGGCCGGTACGGGCGGTTCATCGGCTGTTCGCGGTTCGCCGAAGAGGACGGCGGCTGCAAGTACATCCGCAACCTGAACGGCGAGGAGCGCCCGGAGCCCGAGACGCTCGACGAGACCTGTCCCGAGTGCGGCCGACCGCTCCAGCGCAAGGTGGGACGGTACGGGCCGTTCGTCGGCTGCTCGGGGTACCCCGAGTGCCGCTACATCAAGAAGGACCCGCCGAAGAGCCTCGAGGTGACGTGCCCGCAATGCAAGAAGGGTGAGATCGTCGAGAAGCGCACGCGGTTCGGCCTGTTCTACGGGTGCGATCGCTACCCCGAATGCGATTTCGCCGTGAACAACCCGCCGGTCAAGGATCGTTCGTGCCCGGAGTGCGGCTCCCTGCTCGTCGAACGACCCAAGAGCTACCGGTGTTGGAACTGCGGCGCCGAGCTCGACAAGGAGTTCAACGTCAAGAAGTCTGGGGACCCCGAGGCCGAGGCGGCCGCCCGGGCCGCCAAGTCGGCCGCCCGGGCGCAACGCCAGAAGGCCCGGGGGGCGAAGACGGCGGCCAAACGATCGACCGCCAAGCGGTCCACGGCCAAACGCACGACGCGCAAACGCTCCTCGCCGGGGAGGAAGGCCGCCGCGTCGGGCAACGGCGACGGCCCGGCGGCCGCGGACGGGTAGACCGGGGTGGCGTCGAGCTTCGCGGACGAGGTCGCCGCGCTTCGAGGGACCCGCCCCGCGACGCTGAAAGATCTCCTCACGCACCAACAGTTCTCCAAGCTCCTGCTCGCGCAGACCCTGAGCTCGTTCGGGGACTGGGTCGGGTTCGTGGCCGTCACCGCGCTGGTTCTGAGCAAGGGGGGCGGGTACGCGGTCGCCGCTGTGATGGCCGCCCGGATGTTGCCCGCCATCCTGTTCGGGCCCGTCGCCGGGGCCATCGTCGATCGCTTCGACCGCAAGACCCTGATGATCGGGAGCGACGTCGCCCGCGGGTCCCTGTACCTGTTGCTTCCGTTCCTCGGGCCGCTGTGGGCGATCTACGCGGTGTCCTTCGTGATCGAGTGTTTCTCGTTGCTCTGGACCCCGGCCCGCGACGCGTCGCTTCCCAACCTCGTTCCCCGTCGCCAGCTCGCCAACGCCACCTCGCTCGGGCTCGTCACGACGTACGGCACGCTCCCCCTCGGAGGGATCGTCTTCGCCTTCCTGGTCGAGGCGTCGGACCTGGTGCCCTGGCTGGCCGACAACCCAACCGCGCCGGCCCTCTGGCTGAAGTCGGCGACCGCAATCGTCGCGGCCCTGCTGGTCGCGAGGATCGCGATCCCGTCGCCGTCGCCGAAGACGTTGTCCCGGTTCGAGGTCTCCCACGTGGGCCGCGACATCGTCGACGGTGTGCGCTTCCTGCGCGAGGACTCGCTCGCCTCGGCCATGACGCTCGGCATCGTGTCGGCGTTCAGCGCGGTCGGGGCCGTCCTGGCGCTTGGCCCGATCTTCGCCCGCACCCTCGGGGCGGGCAACACGGGGTGGGGGATCCTCGTCACGTCGTTCGGGATCGGCATGGGCATCGGGATGGCGTCGTCCAACAAGGTCGTGGACTTCCTGGAGCGAGAGATCGTCTTCCCGCTGTCGGTCGTCGGCGCCGCGGCGACGTTGTTCATTCTCGCGTTGATGCCCGGGATCGAGCTCTCGGCGGCGATGACGGTGGTCCTCGGAGCCTTCTGTGGATCGGCCTGGGTCAGCGGGTACGTCCTCCTCCAGGAGAACGTCACCGACGAGTTCCGCGGGCGGACGTTCGGCTCGCTGACGGTGCTGTCTCGACTGGGATTGTTCCTGTCGCTGACCCTGTTCCCGATCCTCGCCGACACCATCGGCGAACACGTGGTCACGCTGGGCGATCGGGCCCTCGACCTGTCCGGGACCCGCGCGGCGTTGATGGTTGCCGGGTTGGGTGCCATCCTCGCCGGCGTCGTGACCCGTCGAGGACTCCGCCGGTTCCGCGTTCGAAAGCCCCAGCCCCTCGGGCTGGTGCCGAAGCTCCGGCGGGCACCCACCGGGGGGCTGTTCGTGGCGTTCGAGGGGGTGGAGGGCGCCGGCAAAGGCACGCAGATCCGCCTGGCCAAAGAGTGGCTGGAGGAGCAGGGGATCGAGGTGCTGATCAGCCGGGAGCCGGGCGGCACGCCCATCGGCGAGGAGCTTCGCCGGATGCTGCTCGACCACGAGACCGGGCACATCGAGCCGAAGACCGAGGCGTTGCTTTTTGCGGCGAGCCGGGCCCAACACGTCACCACCGTGATCCGTCCCGCGCTCGCCGAGGGCAAGGTCGTGATCTGCGATCGCTACATCGACTCGTCCCTGGCCTACCAGGGGTCGGCCCGAGGGCTCGGCGAGCAGGACGTGTTGACCCTCAACGTGTGGGCGACGCAGGGGTTGTTCCCCGACCTGGTGCTGCTCTTGCACCTCGAGCCCGAGGCGGGGTTGCTTCGCTCGCTCGAGGAACCCGACCGCTTCGAGCTCGAGGGGGGCGACTTCCACGCCAAGGTCTCCGACGCGTACCTGCGGATCGCCGAGGAGCATCCGGAGCGGTTCGTCGTGGTGGACGCGGACCAGGCGCCCGAGGCGGTCCACGAGCAGGTAGTGGAGGCATTCCGGCGGGTGCTGAAGGAACGGGAGAGCGACGACGTCGAGCGCTGAGTTCCCCGTTCTCGACCGGGTGCCGGGCCAGCCTCGCGCGGTGGCGTTCCTGCGCCAGGCGGCGAGCCGGCCCCACCACGCGTACCTGCTGGCCGGTCCCGAAGGTGGGGGGAAGCAGCTCGGCGCGCGGGCGTTCGCGGCGGCGCTCCTGTGCAAACGCGGTGGCTGCGGCGAGTGCCGCGACTGCCGGCTCGCCCTCGAGGACAAACACCCCAACGAGGCCGTGGTCGAGCCCGAGGGGCGCGACATCCACGTGGACACCGTGCGGACCGAGATCTGGCACCCCGCCTACCGGACCGCTCCCGAACCCGGCCGCAAGGTGTTCCTGCTCCGGGAGGCGGACCGGCTGAACGCGGCCGCGGCCGACGTGTTGTTGAAGGTGCTCGAGGAGCCGCCGGCCGACGCGGTGATCGTGTTGCTCTCGGCCCGGCCCGACGAGCTGCCCGAGACGGTGGTCTCCAGGTGCCACGTCGTCTCGTTCCTCCCGCTCTCGGAGGACTTCGTGGTGTCCGCGCTCACGGCCGAAGGCGCCGATCCGGACCGGGCCTCCCTGGCCGCCCGCCTGTCCGGGGGAAACCTCGGGCGGGCCCGCCGCCTGGCGACGGATCCCGACGGCCTGTCGTTCCGGGAGACGGCCCGGGAGGCCCTCGAGCTCGCGGGGGCCGGCCCGGCCGGCGCCCTGCAGGCCGCCGAGCTCGTGCTGGCGGCGGCCGAACGTTTCAAGAAAGAGCTCGCCGACCGGCAGAAGCAGGACCTCACGCCGTTCCTCGACGAGCGCGGCCGGCCCGAGGACGCCTATCGAGCCGCCATCCGGCGGATCCAGCAACGCCACGACCGCCAGCTCCGGCGGGCCGAACGCGACCACGTCGACCGGGTGCTGCTGGCCGCCTCGGCGCTCCTGCGCGATCGCGTGGTGGCCGCCGTCGGCGGCGGGGCCGACCTGATGCTCAACCCCGACGTGGCGGTCTCGCCGGCGGCGATCCCGGCCTCGGCCGCCGGGGTGGCGGCCGCCGAGGAGGCGCGGGCCGCGCTCGCCGACGAGGTGAACCTGAACACCCGCCTGGTTCTCGAGCGGGCGTTCCTGCGGCTCGCCGGCGCCGCGACGGCCTAGACGTCGGTCGATCCGGCCGTTCAGGGGAGCCGAAACTGTGGTGCTGGCATCACTGTCGCGAAGCGGCGGCGGTGCCACGCTGGGATGCGGAGGAGAAGCGCCGATGCCCGTTCGTGTGTTGATCGTCGACGATCAGGAGCCGTTCCGGATGGCCGCCCGCCTGGTGGTGGAGGCGACCGAGGGCTTCGAGGTGATCGGGGAGGCCGAGACCGGTGAGGACTCGGTCGAGAAGGCTCGTGAGCTCCGGCCCGATCTCGTGCTCATGGACGTCAACCTGCCCGGCATCAACGGGCTGGACGCCACCCGCCGGATCCTCGCGTCCGACGGCCACTCGGTGGTGGTCCTGCTGCTCTCTACATACGAGGAGGAGGAGTACGCGCCGCGGGCCGCCGAGTGCGGCGCGGCCGCCTACATCCCCAAGGCCACGTTCGGCCCGGACCGTCTCGAGTCGGCCTGGGCCGCGGCCACCGCCGGCTGATCCCCGCGATCGCCTTTGGAGGTCATCTCGGGGCGGGGGAGGCCCCGGTCTCGACCGGGACGATCCCAGTGACGGTCGTTCCCCGTCCCGGCGCGCTCTCCAGCGTCAACGACCCACCCACCGCCTCGATCCGGTCCGCCATGCCCTGCAGGCCGCTGCCGCGCGGAACCGTCCCCGGGTCGAAACCCACGCCGTCGTCGCGAACGGCGAACCAGAGCCGCCCGTCCGACTCTCGCATCTCGACGTCGACTGCGGAGGCCCGGGCGTACTTGGCCACGTTCTGAAGGGCCTCGAGCACGCAGAAATAGACCCCGGCCTCCACCTCCTGGGGGTACCGCCCGATCCCGTCGGGGGTGACCCGGACCGCCATCGGAAGCTTTCGCACCTGGGCCTCGACCGCGGCCGCCAATCCCTTGTCGGCGAGCAAGGGGGGGTAGATGCCTCGGGCCAGGTCCCGCAGAATCTCGAGCGCATCGTTCGCCTCGTGCTGAAGCTGTCCGAGAAGCACCTTCGCCTTCGCCGGGTCCCGGTCGACGACGCCTTCGGCGAGCCGCAACTTGACCGCCAACGCGACGAGCTGTTGCTGGGCGCCGTCGTGGATGTTGCGTTCGAGCCGGCGCCGCCCTTCATCGACCGCGGCGACGATCCGCCGTCGGGACTCGCGCAGCTCCTCGATCAAACGGACATTCCGGAGCACCAGCCCGGCCTGCGACGTGAGGTCGCGGATCAGCCGCTCCTTGGAGGGCGTGAGCGGGTCGTTCGGCGGCATCTCGACGGCGATCGCGCCCAGGAGCTCGCCGTGGTGGCGGACCTCGAACGATCCCGAGCGAGCCACCGCGTAGAGAGGAAGTCGTCGGGTCTGCGGCGGCTCGATCGACGCCGGCCAGCCGGCTGCCAGCCACAGCTCGTCGCCGAACCGGAGCCAGATGGTCACGGCCTCGGCCCCGGCCCCCGCGCCGAGGATCGACGCCATCCGCGGCAGCACGTCCTCGGTCGCGTAGGACTCCGCCATCCGTCCAGAGAAGTCCGTCAGGATCTCGTAGGGGGTGGCGCGACCGCCATACACGATCCGGTCGGCGATCCGTCTCGCCAGCCGCAGCAGTGGCCAGGCCAACGCGCCGATGGCGAGCCCCACCAGCAGCGTCAGCGCGGGCTGGTCCGAGACCGGGCCCACGAGGATCCCGCTCAACGCGAGCAGCGCGAAGGCCGAGACCGCGATGATCGAGACCACCAGCACCGTGGCGACGAGGGTCTTCTTCAGCACGATGTCGAGGTCCCACAGCCGGTACTTCAGCAGCGCCACCCCGATCGAGACGGGAATCCCGAGGCCGACCGCGATGAAGAAGACGTAGAACGAGATCTCGTTCGCGAGGTTCGTCTGGCCGGTGTCGAGGTCGATGCCGCTCACCACCGCGGCGACGAACGCGGCGCCGCCGATCGCCGTGGTGTAGGCGAGCCACCGGATCTGCTGGCGCTCCTCCCCACTGGCTCGGCGGAAGCGCAGAATCACGGCGAGGATGCACAGGGGGACCAGGACGACGGTGTACCCGACGCCGGCGATGGTCTGGGCGAGATCGATGGCGCCTTCCAGGGCGGCCACCCCCACGGGGTTCGGCACGCGAAGGCCGTCGATCTCCATCGGTCCCGGTTTCAGCATCGACGCGATCGTGGCGAGCGCCATCGCGCCCACGAGCGCCCAGACCAACGCGCGCCACCGCGGGGTGGGAACCGTGCCGGTTGGGTAGAGCACGAGCAGGATCGGGATCGCCGTCACGAACCCCAGGAACCACCAGTTCGACACCCACAGCCAGAACGCCCCGAGCGGCAACGCGCCGGGGTCCGTCTGGATCGCGTAGGAGGCCCATTCGTCCGCGAGCCCGACGACCATGAACCCGAGGCCGAACGCGATCATCAGCCACCCGATCGGGTTGGACGGATTGCGCGAGGCGAGCAGCGCTCCGACCGTGGCCCATCCGGTCATCGTGATCAGGGCGAGCGGGATGAACGCGACGTCTTCGGAGAACGATCCGTTCAGTGCCGACAGCCACAGGACGGGCACGGCCAACACGGCACCGAATCCCACCAGCGGCCACGGCGCCCGGGTCTTCACTCCGGCTCTCCTGCGCGGACCGGCACGCGGCCGGCGACGATCGTTCCCAGCCCCGGGCGGCTGCGAACCTCGAGGGCGCCGCCGATCGCCTCGAGCCGGTCGGCCATGCCCTGGAGACCGCTCCCGCGGCGCGCCGACGACGGGTCGAACCCGACACCGTCGTCGCGAACCTCGAACGACAGCCGGCCGTCGTCGTGGCGGAGCTCAACGTCCACGCGAGAGGCGTTCGCGTACTTCGCAACGTTCTGGAGGGCCTCGAGGACGCAGAAGTACACGCTCGCCTCCACGTCGGGGGGATACCGACCCAGGCCGTCCGACTCGACGCGGACCGGCACGGACGACTTGCGGGCCTGCGCCTCCAACGCGGCGGGCAGACCGCGGTCCGCGAGGAGCGGGGGGTAGATCCCCCTGGCGAGGTCTCGGAGGTCCTCGAGCGCCTCAGTGGTCTCGGACTGCAGCTCCGACAACATCGACGCGGTCCGTTGCGGGTCCTTCGCCGCGAGCGACTCGGCGAGCCGCAGCTTCACCGAGAGCGCGACGAGCTGCTGCTGAGCGCCGTCGTGGATGTTGCGCTCGATCCGCCTCCGTTCATGGTCCTGCGCGGCGACGAGCCGCAGACGGGAAGCGCGAAGCTCCTCGATCAGCCGGACGTTCCGCAGCACCAGCCCCGCCTGCGCGGCCAGGTCTCTCACGAGCCGTTCCCTCGATGGCGTGATCGGGTCGTTCGCGGGCACCGAGACCGCCAGCGCACCGAGCAGCTCGCCCTGGTCGCGGACCTCTACGCTCAGGTCGGCGTCGATCTGCGGGAGCTCGTTGCCCGCGATCGGCAGACCCGCGATCCTCGCGCCGGCTTCTCGGGGAGCCACCGCGGCCGGCCGGAGCTCGCTCCCGACCCGCAGCCAGACGGTGGCGCGGTCGGCCCCGACGGCGTCCCGCAGGAGATTCGCCATGCGCGGCAAGACGTCTTCGTCGCCGTAGGAGCCGCCGACGCGCGCCGAGAACTCGGCCAACACCTCGTAGGGCGTGGCGCGCCGTCCGTAGACGATCCGGTCGGCCAGGCGGCGCGCGAGCCGAACCGCCGGCCAGAACAACACCCCGATCGCTCCGGCGGCGACCACGGCACCAGTGCCCGTCCGACCTGCGATCGCGCCGACCGCCACGGCGACCACGGCGAACGCTGCGACCAGCAGCGCCGCGACCACGCCGTACAGCACAGTCTTCTTCACGACCAGGTCGAGGTCGTATAGCCGGTACTTCAGGACCGCGACCCCGACGGCGAGGGGGATCCCGATCGCGATCGGGATCAACGCCGCGAGGAACAGGACGTCGGCGATCAAGGTTTCGCCGTAGTCGTCGCCGAGGATCAACGCGCTCGCGTACGACAGCGCCAGGACCACGGCGATCGTCGCACCGGTGTAGGCCAGCCATCGAAGCTGCTGCCGCTCCTCGCCGCGCGATCTCCGGTATCTGAGGACGATCGCCGTGATCGCCAGCGGAGGACCGAACAGGAGCACGCCGGCCCATCCGACGGTCGTGACGGCGTTGATCACCGGCTCCAGGGCCTCGACACCGATCGGGTTGTCGAGACGGACGTTCCCGAGCTCGTGTTCGATGGGGCCCGGGAAGAGCGCGCCCGCGACCCACGCTACGGCGGCGAGACCGAGGAGCAGTCTCGGCACGTACCGCCACCGCGGGCTCGGCACGCTGCCGGATGGGAACAGGAGCGCGAGCAGGATGACGGCCGTGAACATCGGCAGCCAGAACAGGTTGGAGATCAGCGCCAGCGCCGGGCCGGCGGGGAGCGAGCCGGGGCTGGTGACGTACGCGTACTCGAGATACTCGGACGTGGAGCCGGTGAGCGCGAACGCCACGCCGACGCTCATGAGGAGCCACCCGATCGCGTTCGACGGGTTTCGCGAGGCCAGGAGCGCTCCCACGGTCGCGTAGGCCACGACCATCACCACCGCTATCGGCGTGAAATAGGGGTCTTCGCCGCCGACATTGCCGTTCAGCACGAGGAGCACGAGCGTCGGAACCAGCAAGACCATGACGAACGCCCAGATCGCCCACGGAGTCCGGGTGCGAGCGGCCCTGGTCACGCGCCACCCGCCATCTCGAGCGGGACCCGGCCCCAAACCACCGTTCCCAGTCTTGGCTCCGACCGTACGTCGAGATCGCCACCGAGGGCGTCCAGGCGGTCGCGCATATTCGACAGACCGGACCCGCGCGCGGCGCTCACGTCGAAGCCGACGCCGTCGTCGCGGATCTCGAACGTCAGGTCGCCGCCTCGATCTCGCAGCAGCACGTCCACCGAGGACGCCTTCGCGTACTTCGCCACGTTCTGGAGCGCCTCCAGCGTGCAGAAGTACACGGCGGCCTCGAGGTCCTGTGGGTACCGGCCGATGCCGTCTGCATCGATCCGCACGGGGAGGTGGGTCTTGCGCGCCTGGGCCTCCACAGCTTCGCGCAAGCCCTTGTCCGCCAACAGTGGCGGGTAGATCCCTCGTGCAAGGTCACGCAGGTCCTCGATCGCGGTCTGCGCTTCGGTCTGCAGCTCGGCCAGCACCGCCTCGGCGCGGTCGGGGTCTCGCGGCACGAGGCCCCGCGCCAGTCGAAGCTTGACCGTGAGGGCCACGAGCTGCTGCTGGGCGCCGTCGTGGATGTTGCGCTCGAGCTTTCGGGCCCGCTCGTCGGCCGCCGTGACGATGCGCTTGCGGGAGTCGCGAAGGTCCTCGAGGAGCGCGACGTTGCGAAGCACCAGGCCGGCCTGGGCGGCCACGTCCTCCAGGAGCTTCTCCTGGCTCGGACCCAGCGGCTCGCTGGGAGGCATGACGGCGGAGATGGCGCCGAGGAGGTCTCCCCGGTGGCGCACTGTGAACCCGTGCTCTCGCTCGCCGAACGGCGGCAGGTCGTCTCCTCGCATCGGGTACGCTGGCACGGCGTCGTCGCCCGGCCATGACGCCGCGGGGCGAAGGGAGCCGCTGCCGCGGAGCCAGACCGTCGCCCGGACCGCGCCGACCGCCTCGGCCGTCACCCGCGCCAGGCGGGGCAACGTGTCCTCAAGCGAGTACGCGCCGGCGAGCCGCGAGGAGAGTTCGGACAAGACCTCGTAGGGGGTGGCTCGTTTGCCGTAGACGAGCCGGTTCGCCAGGTGCTGGGCGCGACGCCTGGCGGGTTGGAACGCGAGCGCCACGGTAGCGGCGGCGATCGCCGACAGCACGGGGTCGCTCGCGTATCCGATCAGCGATCCGACCCCGATGACGATGACGAGGTACACGGCGGTGATGAACACGGCAATCGCTCCGTACACGACGGCTTTGTTGATGACGAAGTCGATGTCGTACAGGCGGTACTTCAAGACGCCGAACGCGATCGACACGGGCACTGCGAGGAACGACAGGATGGTCAGGTACTCGAGCCACTCGAACCCCTCGCCGGCCGGTGTGGCGGTCCCCTGGACCAAGACGATGACGCCGTACACGCCGAACATGGACGCGACCAGGATCATCGCGAAGACCAGCCACTTCAGGCGGAGCCGCTCCTCGCCGCGGGAACGGCGGAATCTGCGCACCGCGGCGGCGGCGCCGATGACCACGATCGGGAGCAGGAGGACCGTCGAGAGCGCGGCGGCATCGGCGACGCCGTCTCCGCCGATGCCGACGGGATTGTCGAACCCCTCGTAGATCGTCAGGCGCGGCAGGAGCGCGCTGAGCGCGATCGGGACGCACGCCGCCGCGATCGCGATCCAGGTCGCCACTCGCCATGCGGCCGAGAGGAAACGACCGTCGGGGAAGATCGCCCCGACCATGCCGAGCCCGACGATCAACGGGATCCAGATCCATTCCACCGCCCACGCCGCCAGAAGGCCGCCGGGTGGTCGGCCGGCCTCGACGAGCAGGGCCCAGCGCGCATATTCGCTGGTGAAGGCCAGCACTCCCGAGATCACACCGAGGGCGCAGAGGATCCAACCGATCGGGTTCGACGGGCGCCGAGCGGCGATGAGGGCACCCACCCCGGTGATGACCAGCGACCAGGCGATCGGGTACCCCTTGGTCCCGAACTCCGTCTGCCGTAACGGCACGTCCCACGCCAACACGAGGGCGACGGCCGCACCCGCGCTCAGCAGGACGGAGATGGCCAACGAGGCCCCTGCGAGCGCACGCGCTCTCCCCTCGGTCATGGACGGGATGCTGCCACTCCGGGCGACGGCGTCCAAGGGCGCCGCCTCGACCGTGTGGGGGGTGCTGGCATCCCCGGCAAGAGGTGGTGGCGACCGGCTCGCCACGAGCCCCCCGCCGCCTTACCGTTCGGGTCGAGCGAAGGAGGACCCATGAACAAGATCCTGGTGGGGACCGACACGACGGCCGCTGCCGACCTCGCGGTGCAGGCGGCGGCCGATCTCGCCAGGCGAAACGAGGCCGAGCTGCTGGTCGTTCAGGTTCGGTCGGACGGGGCAGTGCACGACGCCGCCGACCCGAAGAAGACCGCCGACCCCGAGGGGTATCTGCGAGCCATGCCGGGGCGGTTCCCCGACGTCCCGGTGAGGAGCTGGGCCGTGGAGGGGGAGCCGGCGGAGCGGCTCGTCGAGGTGGCCGAACGCGAGGGTGTCGACACGATCGTGCTCGGGAACCGAGGCACGCACGGTTCGTGGTGGCGGGTTCGCGACAGCGTGCCGAACCTCGTGCTGCGCCACGCGCCGTGTTCGGTGTTCATCGTTGACACGCGGATGGTCCAGTGAACTCAGGGCTGTTCGCGTTCGTGCAGGAACGCGAGGACGGCCTTCACCCGACGGTGGACGTCGACCTCCTCGGACAGGCCGAGCTTGTGGAACAGGGAGTTGATGTGCTTCTCGACGGCGCGCTCGGTCAGGAACAGCGACTTGGCGATGGCCGCGTTGTTCTTGCCCTGCGCCATGTGTTCGAGCACCTCCCGCTCGCGGTCGGTGAGCTTGGCGAGCGGCGAATGCGCCAGCCGGTCCTTGGCCGAGACCAGCGCCTCGACCACCTTGGGGTCCAGGACCGAGCCGCCCTTGGCCACCTCGGTGAGGGCGCGGACGAGCTCGTCCAGGTCGGCGACGCGTTCCTTCAGCAGGTACCCGAGCCCCGCCGCCCCCTCTCGCAGCAGGTCGTAGGCGTACTCCTCCTCGGCGTACTGCGACAGGACGACAACGCCGATGTCCGGGTGCTCCTGGCGGATGCGCCGGGCGGCGTCGATGCCCTCGGTGGTGTTGGTGGGCGGCATCCGGATGTCCGTCAGCACGGCCTCGGGCCGGTGCTCCTCGACCGCCGTGAGCAGCCCGTCGAGGTCGGCGGCGGTGCCGACGAGCTCGATCTCCTCGGCGCCCTGAAGGAGCGCGGCCGTGCCCTCCCGCACGAGGAAGTTGTCCTCGGCGAAGACGACGCGCACCATGCGCGGATGGTACACGCGAGGAGGTGGGGGTCCTGAGCATCCGAGTGGTGCTCGGCGAGGACAACGTCCTGGTCCGTGAAGGGGTCCGAGCGCTCCTCGATAGCTACGACGACGTCGAGGTGGTGGCGGTCGCGGCGGACGCGCCCTCGCTGCTGGTCGCGGCCGAGGAGCACACGCCCGACGTCGTCGTCACCGACATCAAGATGCCGCCGAACTTCCAGCTCGAGGGCATCGACTGCGCCCACGCGATCCGCGAGCGGTATCCGGGAACCGGGGTCGTGGTGCTCTCGGCCCACGACGACGAGGAATACGC
>DASUTU010000042.1:0-2762 GCA_036374435.1 Actinomycetota bacterium
ACCGACGAGAACGGCGTGGCCGGAGACGAACGCGAGACCTCGGACCGGGACTCCGCGAGCGATCGCGTCCGGTGTGGACGTCGCCGGTCGCTGCCGTTCCACGACGGACTTCACCACCCGTTCGAGGGCCAGCTTGGCGGATGTGGCCAGCACGGCGCCCACGGCCAGCCGCGGCTTCTTCATCGCGAAGGCTACGATCGCCACCAGCGGGCCCACCGCCAGGATGCCCAGGAGCTCGACGGCCCGCATCGGAGGTTCGAGCCAGGCCGGCAGCCCGTTGATCGCGTGGAACACCGCCTGCTCCCACGCGTCGACGTTACCGTCCCCGGCGATCAACCCGGAGAGCACGACCACCAGGAGTCCCCCGACGATCCAGCCAACGTCGAGCCCGCGTCGGGCCCGGATCGACGTCGCGGAGGCCGCCGTGCTGGCCATCGCCGAACGATAGCGGCTCGAAGACGCGTGGCCGTGCGCCACCGTCTCCCATACCCGACTTGCGGTGGCCGTCGAGATGGGTGGATAGTGGATTCATGTCGTTCGGCCGCAGGACGTTCGGGGTCGCGGCGATCGTTTGTCTGAGCGTCGTGGCCTTGGCCTCACCCGCGTTCGCGCAGGTCGATGACGGACCCGACACCGACGACTGGATCGTCCTCAACGGTCGCCTGGTGGTGCCCGCCGGGGAGACCGTCCAGTTCGCGGTCATCTTCAACGGGAACGCGACGATCGACGGGACGGTCGCCGAGACCCTCGTCGTGTTCAACGGACGGACCGAGATCACGGGCACCGTCGAAGAGGACGTGATCGTGTTCAACGGCGACGTCCTGATCCGTTCGGGCGCTCGGGTGGGCGGAGACGTGGTCAGCCGGGAGGACCCGCAGATCGAGGACGGGGCCACGGTCGAGGGCCGAGTCACCGACCTCGCCCGGCGGTGGAACGTCTACGACGTCACCTTCATCGGTCGTTTCGCGTGGTGGCTCGGGTACACGGTCTCCACGCTGGTGCTCGGCCTGGTGCTGTTGCTGCTCGCCCCGAGGCTCGATCCCGCGAGCATCCGAGCGATGCGTGAGCGGATGGGGGGCGTGATCGGGTTCGGAGTCCTCTCGTTCTTCCTGCTTCCGATCATCGCCGTGCTCCTGCTCGTGACGATCGTCGGGATCCCGCTCGGGCTGTTCCTCCTGCTCGCGCTGGCGCTTCTGTATTCGATCGGCTACGTGGTCGGGGCCCTCGCACTCGCCCGGCTCTTCGTGAAGGAGCCCACCAGCCGCTACGTGGCGTTCCTGGCCGGGTGGGCCGCGCTCCGGGTGATCGCCCTCGTCCCGTTCCTCGGGGGGCTCGCCTGGGCCGTCGCCACGGTGCTCGGGCTGGGGACGTTGTGGGTCGCCGCACGCTCGAGGCCCGGCGAGATGGAATCCGTCGCGGCGCCGCTCGTCCCGCCACCGCCGGTCACGAGCTGACCGCGCCGGCACCTCGACAGCGATCGCCGGCCCCGGCTAGCCGCCCCTCGTGCCGAGCAGTTGGTCGGCGATCTCGTCCGCCCAGCGATCGTACGCGACGAGGACCGTCACGGACCGTGACCTACTCGTACGCGCGGCGAAGATCCGCCGCGGCGGTCTCCATCGCCTCGTACAGCGAACGCGCTTCCTTGGGGTCCAGCTCGCTGGAGAGGATACGGAAGCACACGGCCTCTTCGGCCTCGAAGTGTTCGGAGAGCATCGTACGAAGGTCACGCAGGACCCGGCGGAGATCGCGCTCGGTGGCGGTCGTGGCCTGGACCCGTTCGAGCTCGCCGGTGATCTGCTCGAGCTCGTCGGTCAGCGTGGCGATCTCGCGGTGCTCGTGGGTCATCTCGGTGGCCTGCCGGCCGGTGCCGGTGACCCGCCGCAGCACGGGAAACACCGTCCGTCCTTCGCCGACCGCGTGTGGGATCACCCCATGGGCGAACGCCTCATGCAGCTCGACGGCCCCGGCCCGGAGCAGCTCCGGTCCACCCTCGAGCGACTCCTCGACCCGCTCCACGGCCGCGATCAGCGGGACGAACTCCCGATGCCGCTCACAGAGCGAGTCCTCCGCCTTCGCCATCGTGTCCCCTCCGTCCATTGATGACCTCGCCCCGTCACCGTACGGGCACGACACGCGCACATTCGTGCCCGAGGGTCCCTCGGCGGAGGGGACCGTCGCCGAGCTTCGCGAGGGGGGTCTGGAGGCGCTCCTGGACGGGTTCGGTTCACCCGGGACGGGCGAGAGAAGAGGCGACCGCGGACGACGCCGACCGGTCCTCAGGCCCAGATCGCGTGCAGGAGGACCCGCGGTACGACTGCACGCGAGGCCTACGGCTTCCGGTACCGCGAGGACGACGCAGCTCGCGTCGAGATCCCGGCCGGGGCGGCGCTCATGTTCGACGGCTACCTGATCCACCGGTCGCTCCCGAACCAGGCGCCACGGTATGCGGCGCGCCCTGGTGAATCACTACATGAGCGCCGAGTCGCTCCTCCTCTGGTTCCGACCGGCCGAGGGCGAGCCGATGGGCAACCGACGACCACCGCGAGTGCTGCTCGTCAGCCGGCGAAGACCCCGACGAGTTCAAGGGGACGGCGGACCTGATGGACCCGCACCTCCGGCCCGACGGTGAGGGCGGCTGTCTCCGGTGGCCGCGCTCCGATCGGCGGTCGTCATCGCTGGTCGACAGCGGCGAGCGCCTCGTCGACCTCGAACAGGAACGCCCGCGCATCGCAGTCGAGCAGGATCTCCCGGGCCCGATGAAG
>DASUTU010000043.1:0-6879 GCA_036374435.1 Actinomycetota bacterium
GTGGGCGTGCCCCGCTTCGACCACTCGGCCGATCAGCGCGAGGACGTCGGGCTCCAGGACATCCCCCAGGTCGGCCACCGCACCGTTTAGCCGATCGACGGCGAACAGGTACTGGATCAGGTCGTTCGTCCCGATCGAGAGGAAGTCTCCATCGGCCGCCAGCCGAGCGGCGCCGAGGGCCGCCGAGGGCACCTCGATCATGACGCCGACCTCGAGCCCGTCCAGCGAGACACCCTCCTCAGCCGCGATGTCGCGGAGCGTGTGCCGGGCGGACCGGAATTCGGCCGCCGTCGCCACGAGGGGGAACATGATGGCCAGCCTGCCCGCGGACTCTCGCGACACCTCCTCCCGAGCGCGCAGGACCGCCCGGAGCTGGTCCCGGAACAGGTGAGGACGGCGTAGGCTCAGGCGGATTCCCCGCAGGCCGAGCGCGGGGTTCTCCTCCGGTTCGCGATCTACGAACGGCAGCGGCTTGTCCGCCCCGACGTCGAGGGTTCGGAAGACCACGCGGTGCCCCGGGAACCCCCGCAAGACCTCGGCGTAGAACGACGTCTGCTCCTCCACGGTCGGCGGCTCGGTGCGGTCGAGGAAGAGGAACTCGGTCCGGACCAGGCCGCTCCCCTCACCTCCGGCCTCGACGGCCGCGGGGATGTGCTCGATCGAGCCGATGTTCGCGGCGAGCTCCACCCGGTGCCCGTCGGCCGTGCGACCGGGCTCGTCTCGGAGGGCGGCGAGCTCCTCCCGGCGCCGCTCCTCCTGGTCGTGGCGGCGTTCGATCAACTCCCGGTCGGAGGGTCCCGGCCGTACGATCACCTCACCGGCCCGCCCGTCGATCGCGACCTCCACACCCGAACGGACGGCCTCCAGCAGGCCCTGGCAGGCGACGACGGCGGGGGCCCCCAGCGCCCGGGCCAGGATCGCGGCATGGCTGGTCGGCGATCCCGTCTCGGTCACGATCCCAGCGATCACCTCCACCGGGATGCTCGCCGTCTGCGACGGCGTGAGCTCGCGGGCGACGATCACGGACCGGCTGTCGGGTACCTCGCCCGCGGTGCTCCATCCGAGCAGGATCTTCACGACCCGGTCCCGCACGTCGTCCAGGTCGGCGGCTCGCGCCGCGAGATACTCGCTCTCGGAAGCCGCCAGGAGCTCGCGGAACGAGCCGAACGCGTTCACGACCGCCCGCTCCGCCGATGCCCCTCCCGCGATGGCCTCAGTCGCCAGGCGAAGGAGCTCGGGGTCGGCCGCGAACTCCGCATGGGCCTCGAAGATCTCGCCCTCCTCCTCGCCCGCCGTGGCTGCGACGTGTTCGGCGAGTTCGCGAAGCTCGGCCTCTGCTCGGTCGAGGGCGGAGCGCAGGCGGTCGGCCTCCTCCTCCCTCGTCCCGGACGCCGTCTTCGGCAGCTCGGGCAGCTTCGGGGACGCGACGACGAAGGCCGGGGCGAGCGCCGCGCCCGGCGCCGCCGCTCGCCCCGACAGCTTCGTGCTCATCCGCCCTCGCCCTCGCCGAGACCGCTCTCGACCAGTCCCACCAGTTCGGCCAGGGTCTCCTCGGCACCATCGCCGTGCACCCGGATCACGATCTGGTTCCCTTGATGGCAGTCGAGGGTGAGCACGGAGAGCACCGACTTCGCGTTCACCTCGCGCCCGTCTTTCTCCACGAGCACGTCGGCCTTCGCCGCGGCGGCCGCTTTGGCGAACACCTTGGCCGGGCGAGCGTGGAGCCCCGTGGGGTTGCGCAGGACGACGGTGGCCTCAGGCATCCACCGTCACCCCTGCCGGCGCCTGCTGGGCCGGGGTCCGGCGCAGCGACTTCAGCACGTTCACCATCAGCGCCGTGACCACGGTGCCGATCGCGATCGCCACCAGGTACGGAAGGGCGTTGCCGATCAGACCGATCACCCAGATCCCGCCGTGGGGCGCCTGGAGCGTGGCATTGAACGCGAGCGACAGCGCCCCGGTGACCGCAGAGCCCACCATGAGCGAGGGGATCACCCGGAGCGGATCGGCGGCCGCGAACGGGATCGCCCCCTCCGTGATGAACGAGATTCCCATGACCCACGCGGCCTCGCCCGCCTCACGCTCCTCCTCCGTGTACAGCTTCGGACGGAGGACGCTCGCGAGCGCCATCCCGAGCGGGGGCGTGATCCCGGCCGCCATCACCGCGGCCATGATCTGGAAGTTGCCACTGTCGAGCGACAGGATGCCGAAGGCGTAGGCGACCTTGTTCACGGGCCCGCCCATGTCGAAGGCCATCATGCCTCCGATGATGATCCCGAGTAGGATCTCGTTGGTGCCGGATAGACTCTCCAGCCAGTCCGTGAGCGCGCGGCTCGCTGCGGCTACGGGCTCGCCAACGACCAGGAGCATCACGAGGCCGACGATCGCCGTCCCGAAGATCGGATAAACGAGGATCGGCAGCATCCGCTGGAGCGTCCCCTTGACCGGGATCTTCTTCATCTGCTGGACGACCAAGCCAGCTAGAAGCCCCGCGACCAGGCCGCCCAGGAACCCGGCGCCGATCTCGCGCGCGACCAGCCCGCCCACCAGACCCGGCGCGATCCCCGGCCGGTCGGCCATCGCGTAGGCGATGAACCCCGCCAGGATCGGGACCAGCATGCTGAACGCCAGTCCCCCGATGGTGAGCAGCACCGCCCCGAACCAGGTCCAGAACGGCGCGTCCACGTCGCCAGCGAACTGGACCTGGCCGTCCTGAATCACCGAGAACTCGGTGACCTCGACAGCGCCGCCGATCACGAACGCGAATGCGATGAGGATGCCTCCGCCGACGACGAACGGAATCATGTAGCTCACCCCGGTCATCAGCCAGCGGCGGATACGCTCCGCGCGTCCGGCCGTGGCCGCGGGCTCGGCGCGGACGAGTGCGGCGGCGGGCGTCACGGCGGGTGCGGCGGTGGCGGCGGCCACGGCCCGGTCCACCACTTCACCAGCTCGGTCGATCGCTTCTCGCGTCCGAACCTCGACCGAGGGCAGGTGAGAGAACCGGCCTCGATCGCGCACCTCGGCGTCCACCGCGAAGATCACGGCCTGAGCCTCCGCGATCAGGCTCGAGTCCAGCGGCGGGGCGCCCGCCGCGCCCTGGACCTCGACGTGGATCTCGTGGCCTCTCTGGCGGGCCGCCGTCTCGAGCGCCTCCGCGGCCATCTCGCTGTGGGCGATGCCCGTCGGGCAGCTGGTAACGGCGACGATCTTCATAGCTCCACCTCCTGCTTCACGATGTCGAACACGGCCTCGGCGGTCGGCGCCTCCCGCAGCGACGCCCGGAACGGCTCGTGCACCAAGCGGCGAGCGAGCCGGGACAGCACGGTCACGTGGAGGTCGTCGGCCCCCTCCGGCGCGGCGATCAGGAAGATCAGATCTGCCTTCGTGCCGTCCTCCGCGCCGAAGTCGACGCCCGATGCGCTCCGACCGAACGCCACCGAGGCACGGGCCACGGCCGGGGACTTGGCGTGCGGGATGGCGATGCCCGACTCCATCCCCGTTCCGCCGGTTTCCTCCTCGCGCGCCCAGACCGCGTCTACGTACGTGGGCACGTCGACCACGCGCCCGTCGCGCTCGAGGAGCCTGGCCAGCTCCTCGAGCGCCCCGCGCCGATCGGTGGCCGACAGATCCACCGAGATCAGCGACGGGGCGATGAGCTCCTCGATCGTCGTCATGCGCCCTCCCTTCCCTCCAGCGATTCCCCCTCGTCGAGATCGACCAGCCGGACCTCGTCGAGCCGAACGTCTCCGGGCCCCGGCATCTGCGTGCCGGGCAGCCGAACCGCGGCCGCGCCCCAGGCCACTCCCCACCGCAGTGCCTCCTCGCTCCCCGCTTCGCAGGCGAGAAACCCGGCCAGCGTCGCGTCGCCCGCGCCCACAGTGGAACGTGGGACCTCGGCCGGGGCGACGACGCGGTGCGTCGCTGTTGGCGTCACGAGCACCGCCCCGGCGCTCCCCAGCGTCACGAGCGCCGCGCCCACGCCTCGGTCGACGAGCTCGCGGGCCGCGGCCACCACGTGGCCGACGGTCCGAAGGCGCCGTCCCACGGCCTCGGCCAGTTCCTCGGCGTTCGGCTTCACGAGCTCGGGCCCGGCCTCGAGCGCGGCCGAGAACGCCGGCCCGGACGAGTCGACGGCCACCCGCATCCCCGCCTCGTGGAGAGCCTCCACGACGACGCGGGCGAACTGCGGGTCGGCGCCAGAGGGGAGCGAGCCGCATACAGCGATCCAGCTCGCATCCGCCGAAGCCGCGATGATCGCCTTCACGAGCGAGGACGACTCGTCCACGCTCAGGTGCGGGCCGGGCGCGTTCAGCTTGGTCACGGTTCCGTCCGCCTCGGCCACGGTCACGTTCGCCCGAACCGCGCCGGCGATCGGGACGCCCACCACCTCGATGCCGAGCCCGTCGAGCAGGTCGAGGAGCTGATCGCCCTCGCGGCCGCCGGCCGGGAGCACGGCTCGGGTGGACACGCCGTTCGCGGCGAGCGCACGGGACACGTTCACTCCCTTGCCCCCGGGGTGGGTCCTCGAGGCCGACGCCCGGACGACCGCGCCGCGCTCGAGCACGGGCACCTCGAGCGTGCGGTCGACGGATGGGTTCGGGGTCAGCGTCACGATCACGCCGCCACCACCTCCACCCCGGCCTCCTCGAACTCCCGGCGATCGGCCTCGGGGAATCCTCGATCGGTGACGAGGACGTCCACCTCGTCGATCCCGGCGAACCGCACCGCCGCCTCGCTACGGAGCTTCGTGCGGTCGGCCAGCACCACGGTCTGCTGCGCACCGAGGCACATCGCTCGCTTCACCGCCGCCTCGGCCGGATCGGGCGTGGACAGCCCGCGCTCCACGCTGAGGCCGTTCGTCCCCACGAACGCGACGTCGACCCGGAGATCGACGAGCTGTCGCAGGGCCCAGTCGTCCACGTTGGCCAGCGTGCGGGCACGCACCCGGCCCCCGACCAGGTACAGCTGGATGCTCCGCCTCCCCACGACCTCCAAGCCGATCGGCATCGAGTGGGTGAAGACCGTGAGCTCGCGGTCGGGAAGGGCCCGAGCCAGGGCCATCGTCGTGGTGCCGGCGTCGATCAGCACCGAGCCTCGCTCGGGGACGAACGCGACGGATGCCGCGGCGATGGCCCCCTTCTCTGCGGCCATCGAGGCTTCCCTCTCGGTCAGCTCCGGCTCGGCGCGGAACCGGTCGATCGAGATGGCACCGCCGTGCACCCGGCGCACCAAGCGATGCCGCTCGAGTTCGGTGAGGTCACGGCGGATCGTCTCGGGCGTGACGCCGAAGCGCTCGGCGAGCTCAGCCACGTCCCCGCGGCCAGCCGCCTCGATCACCGAGACGATCTCCTGCCGGCGCTCCACCGCGTACACGATCGTGTCCTCTCGTCCGACTTTGTTGGTTGATGTGGGATCGTGCCCGAATCTAGACGGCTTGTCAAGCCATCGGGCGAATTCGGGGCTGAACGGACATCAGGACGCCTGCCGGTCTTGCTCGGCTGGGTGTAGGGGTCAGAAACTGCGATCATGCGTTTGACCTGCGAATTCGCAGCGGACGACGGAGACGAGCCAGCGTCTCTTTGGATGCCCGTGAAGCAGCGTCCGCCATTCGATTCGCTTGCCTTGGAGACGAAGTTCCTGGACTGCGTGCCGGAGCTGTTCCGCACAGGACTTGAGTACGTCGAACTCAGATCTCATCCGCTCCGGGTTGGTGGCAGGGGGCTCGCTCGGGCCTTCAAGCAAGGCGATTCGCGCCGATCTGACTGGCGGGTCAGCCCGGTCGAACCCGCAGGTCACAAGACTGATCGCAGTTTCTGACCCCCACAGGTCGGACTACCCGCGGTGGGAGCGGGCCCGCCCGATGGAGCTGTGGCAGCTGGACGTCATGGAGGCACGCCTGGAGAACGGCTCGGCCGTGAAGATCCTGACCGGGGTGGACGACCACTCCCGGTTCTGCGTCCTGGCCTGCGCGATGCCCCGCGCCACGGCCCGTCCGGTCTGCGAGGCCTTCGCGCAGGCGCTTCGGGCCTACGGGGTCCCCCAGGCCGTGCTCACGGACAACGGTCGCGTATTCACCGGACGCTTCGCCAGGACCAGGCAGGTCCTGTTCGACCGGATCTGCCGCGAGAACGGGATCCGCCACCTGCTCACGGCGGTCCGCTCGCCCACCACGACCGGCAAGATCGAGCGGTTCCACCGCACCCTCCGCGACGAGCTGCTCTCGACGCGGAGCTTCTCCTCCCTCGCCGAGGTCCAGCGCGCCCTGGAGGGCTATGTCGCCGCCTACAACACGCTTCGGCCGCATCAGGCGCTCGGGATGGCGACACCGATCGAGCGGTTCAGTCTCGCCGGCCCGCACGCGGCCCCGCTCACCGGCGCGCTCGAGGGCGAGGTGATCGAGGACGCCTTGCCGAGCGAGCACATCCGCCGGGTCGATGGCAACGGCAGGATCCACTTCGCCGGTGCGCGGTACTACGCGGGGCATGGTCTGGCCCGCGACTCGGTGACCGTTCGGATCGTCGATGACCAGGTCCGGATCCACTACCGCGGCTTGCTCCTCCGCTCACACGAGCGGCGTCACCCCAAGGACAAGGAGGAGGTGATTTGGAGCCACCATCGACAGCAGAAGAACAGGAGTGTCCTCTAGGACGGTGTCAAACGTCTGGTGAAGACGATCCGTCAAGCGTCTGGTGGGACTCGACACTCTGGCGGCTCCTCGTTCTCTCCCTCTCGGCCCTAAGCAGTGTGCATCCCCGCCTTTCCGGTCACGACGGACCTCCGCGTTCCTGGGGAGCGCGGACAGGCCGACGTGGCCCGCGATCACGGTGAAGCTCCAGGATCCGAACGCGGAGGCCCTCGGCGTTCCCGGCGCCGAGG
>DASUTU010000044.1:0-16220 GCA_036374435.1 Actinomycetota bacterium
TTCAGGTCAAGGCGTCGAGGGTCCACTCGAGCGCGTACCCGAGGGCCATGCACGAGGGCCACGTCAGGACCCATGCCGCAACGACCTGCCCGGCGACGCCCCACCGGACGGCAGAGAAGCGCTTCGTGGCCCCCACCCCCATGATCGACGCGCCGATCGCATGCGTGGTCGAGACGGGCATCCCGAACTGGGCCGCCACCGTGATCACCGTGGCGGCGCCGGTCTCGGCGGCGAACCCCTGCACCGGCTCGAGCTTCGTCAGCCGAAGCCCCATCGTCCGGACGACCCGCCACCCTCCGACCATCGTGCCGATGCCGATCACGACCCCTGCCGAGACGATCACCCACACCGGGATGTCGAACTCCTCGGGGACGTTGCCGCCGGTGCCGGCCTCGTTCAGCAGGAGCGCGAGCGTGATGATGCCCATCGTCTTCTGGGCGTCGTTCAGGCCGTGGCTGAACGCCATGAACGCCGCCGAGACCACCTGCGCCTTGCCGAAGAACCGACGGACGGACGTGGATCGAACGCGCGCGAACAGGTTGTAGATCACCACCATCAAGGCGAACCCCACCGCGAACCCGCCGACCGGCGACGTGATCAGCCCAAGCAGAGACTTGCTCGTCCCCGACCACTCCAGCGCGTCCAGGCCGCCGGCCGCGAAGCCCGCACCCAGGAGGCCGGCCACCAGCGCGTGCGACTCGCTCGACGGCAGGCCGAAGTACTGGGCCCCGAGCGCCCACAACGTGGCGGCCAGCACGGCCGCGCCGATCGTCGTGAGCGTGACGACGTCCCCGTCGATGATCCCCGATGCGATCGTCTTCGCGACCTCCGTCCCGACCAGCGCGCCGACGAGGTTCAGGACCCCGGCCATGAGGACGGCCTGGTACGGGCGCAAGACGCGCGTGGAGACGACGGTCGCGATCGAGTTCGGGGCGTCGGTCCATCCGTTGGCGAACTCGAACAGGTACGCGAGCATCAGGACGAGCCAGAGCGGCATCAGCCGTGTTTCAAGGCGATCGCCTCGAGCAGGTCCGACAGGTCCTCCGCCTTGTCGATCGAGGTCTCGAGCTCGTCGATGATGTCCCGCCACTTCAGGACGTCCATGGCGCGATGGTCGCCGTCGAACAGGTCCGCGATTGCCTGCCGGTAGACCCGGTCGCCCTCGTTCTCGAGCCGGTCCACCTCGATCCAGTACGGGGGCAGCTCCTTGTAGTGCGGCAGCCGCTCGAGCGCCTCACGGATCGTCGTGGTCGCCCGCACCAGCACGTCGGCCTGCGCCTTCATCTGCGGGAGAGGCTGATCGATCTTGTGGAGCACGAACAGGTCGGCGGCGGCCTCCATGTGGTCGAGGATGTCGTCGAGCGTCGCGGTGAGGCGATGAATGTCCTCGTGGTCGAGCGGCGTCACGAACACCGTGTTCAGGCGGCGCATGATCTCGTGCGTGAGATCGTCCCCGTCGTGCTCGAGCTGCCGCAGCCGCGCCGCCCGCTCGGCCACGCCGTCGTACTCGGCGATCAGGTCGAAGAGGACCTTCGCCCCCTCCTCGACGTTCCGCGCCTGCTGCACGAACAGCGTGAAGAAGCTCTGGTCGCGCGGAACCAGCCGCCACCTCGGCATCGCCCAAACCCCCCGGTCCGTGAGGCCGGGCGAAGGTATACACCAGAAAGTGGTCCCGCGACCCGAGCCGAACGGCCCGTTCAGTCCACGAACTTGTACCCGAGGCCGCGGACCGTGAGCAGGTGAGCCGGCCGGTGCGGGTCCAGCTCGAGCTTGCGGCGGAGCCGCTTCACGTGAACGTCCAGGGTTCGCGTGTCGCCGTAATAGTCGGCCCCCCAGACCTGCTCGATCAGGAAGTCCCTGGTGAGGAGCCGTCCCTTGCGTCGGAGAAGGGTCTCCAGGAGCTCGAACTCCTTCGGCGGCAGCGCGACCGACTCCCCCCGGACGGCGACCTCGTGCCGCCCCACGTCCATCCGGACCGGTCCGCCGGACAGCACCTCCTCGGGGACGTGCGTCGCCGTGGGTCGGACCCGGCGGAGGTTGGCCCGGACGCGGGACACCAGCTCTCGCATGGAGAACGGCTTGGTGACGTAGTCGTCGGCCCCGAGCTCGAGCCCGGTCACCTTGTCGGCTTCCGAGTCCTTGGCCGTCACCATGATGATCGGGACGTCGGACTCGGCCCGGATGGCGCGGCAGACGTCGAGGCCGGACATCTCCGGCAGCATCAGGTCCAAGATGACGAGCGCCGGCCGTTCGGAGCGGAAGCGGTCCAGGGCGCGCCGGCCGTCGGCCGCCACGCTCACGCCGTAGCCCTCCCGCTCGAGGTTGTAGCGGACCGAGTCGGCGAGGGACTCCTCGTCCTCGACGACGAGGATCCGGGCGGCCTCAGTCGACGTCGTCTGGGACGTCGCCGGGATGGGACGCGTCGGTGAACTCAACGAATTCTCCCGTCAGCAGGAACGAGACCTGCTCGCCGATGTCCACGGCGTTGTCGCCGACGCGCTCGAGCGCGCGGGCGGCGAGGTTCATGTGCATTCCCCAGTCCAGCGCCTGCGTGTCGTCGGCGAGCTTGGCCACCTCGAAGTGCATGTTGCGGTTCAGTCGGTCCACCGGATCGTCCATCGCGGGCAGCTTCAGGCACAGGTCACGCTCGCGTCGCCGGAGCGCGTCCATCGCCGTCCGCACCATCTCGACCACGATGTCCCCCATCTCCGCGATGTGCTGCACGATGGTGGCGCTCACCGGCAGGTCCTTCGTCACGAGATAGATCTTCGCGATGTTGACGGCCTGGTCCCCCACCCGCTCCAGGTGCAAGCTCGAGTGCATGATCACGGAGACCAGGCGCAGGTCGGCCGCCACCGGCGCCTGGAGCGCCAGCAGGGAGATGATGCCCTGGTCGAGGTCGAGGTAGAGCTGGTCGATCTCGTCGTCGCCGGCGATGACCTTCTCGGCCAGCCCGTCGTCGTGCCGGACCACCGCGTCGACCGCCGATCGCACGGCCGAACCGGCAAGCTCGCCGAGCGTGAGCAGCTGGAGCTCCATCTTCTCGAGCTCCTCGTGGAAGTGGACGCGCGCCATCAGCCGAACCGCCCCGTGACGTAGTCCTCGGTGCGTTTGTCCGAGGGGTTGGTGAAGATCGCCTCGGTCTTGTCGTATTCGACCACGGTGCCGGTCCGCTGTCCGGTTTCCTCGTGGACCTCCACCGTGAAGAAGGCGGTGCGATCGCTGACCCGCGCGGCCTGCTGCATGTTGTGGGTGACGATGACGATCGTGTAGTCCGAGACCAGCTCCTGCATCAGGTCCTCGATCCGCTGGGTGGCGATCGGGTCCAGCGCCGAACACGGCTCGTCCATCAGGATCACGTCGGGGCGGGTGGCGATGGCCCGGGCGATGCAGAGCCGCTGCTGCTGCCCGCCCGACAACGCCATGCCGGACTCCTTCAGCTTGCCCTTCACCTCGTCCCAGAGGGCCGCCCGGTGCAGGGACTCCTCCACCAGGTCGTCCATGTTGCCCTTGAACCCGGCGATCTTCGGCCCGAACGCGATGTTGTCGTAGATCGATTTCGGGAACGGGTTCGGCTTCTGGAAGACCATCCCGATGCGCCGTCGTACCGCGACCGGATCCACCTCGGGGTCGTACAGGTTCACGCCGTGATACAGGAGCTCGCCCTCGATCCTGGCCCCCTCGATGAGATCGTTCATCCGGTTCAGGTTGCGCAGGAAGGTCGTCTTCCCGCAGCCCGACGGCCCGATCAACGCCGTGATCTCGTTGCGGAAGATGGGCAGGGTCACGTTCCGAACGGCCCGGAAGTCGCCGTAGTAGTTCGACACGTCCCGGACGTCGAACACCACCTCTCGCTGGACCTCCGGTTCCTCACGGCTCTCGCGCACGACCAGGCGGGGCGCCTCCTCGCGTTCGATCTGTTCTCTCACAGACTCGGGCACGTCCACCCTGTCCGTCACGTCCATCGGATCACCACTTTCGTTCATACCGGTTCCTGAGGATGATGGCCGTCGCATTGACCAGCAGGAGGATCACCAGCAGGACCACGATCGTGGCGGCCGTGACGTTCTCGAACGCCCGCAGGTTCCTCCGGGCGTAGCTGTACACGAGCGTGGGGAGGGCGGTATACGGCCCCTGGAGGGTCTCGACGAACCCTGCCGACCCGGAGCTCAGGAACCCCGTGGCCGCCCCGATGAGGATCAGCGGCGCGGTCTCCCCGAACGCGCGGGCGAGCGTCAGGATCGTGCCCGTGAAGATCCCGGGGGCCGCGTACGGTAGCACGTGGCTCCGGACCACCTCCCAGCGTGTGGCTCCCACTCCGAACGCGGCCTCGCGGATGCCCTGGGGGACGGCCCGAAGGGCTTCCGCCGCCGTGATCGTGACGATGGGGAGTACGAGGATCGAGATCGTCAGGCCCGCCGAGATGATGCTGCGGCCACCCGTGATCGGCTGAAGAGCCTGGAACTGCACGAACAAGGCGATCCCCAGCAGCCCGTACACGATGGCCGGCACGCCAGCCAGGTTCCGGATGTTGGCGTTGATAACCCGCGTCAGGCGCGTGTCGCGGGCGTACTCCTCCATGTAGATCGCTCCGCCGACACCAAGCGGGATCGCGATGAGGACGACGAACGCCACGATGTAGAGCGACCCGATGATCCCCTGCCGTACGCCGGCGCGTTCCGGCAGCGAGGACACACCCGACGTGAGGAAGTCGACCGCACGTTCCTCGAAGACCGGCAACGCGGTTTGCACGACATCGGAAAGCAGGAGCACGAGGATCAGGAGGCTCGCCAGGAGCGCCGCGAGCAGCGCCACCTGAAACGCGATCCCAGCAGGGTCGGTCCGTCGGCCGCGCAGCGCCGCCTCGACGGCGCCCGTCGTCGCGGAGGCCCGAGCCGTCGCCATCAGTACCGCCGCCGTACGCGCCGGACGAACCGCTCACTCGCCACGTTCAGGGCCAGCGTCATGAAGAACAGGAGCGTCCCCACGAAGAACAGGCTGGGGAAGGCGAGCGATGCGCCCTTGACCTGGTCCGATCCGGTGGCGAGCGCCGTCATGGCCGCCGTCATCGTCTGTCCTTGTTCCAGCGGGTCGAGCGTGAACAGGGACCCGCCGGTCCCGCCGGCCGCCATGGCGACCACGAGGGTCTCGCCGATCGCGCGGGAGATGCCGAGGATCAAGGCGGCGACGATCCCGGACACCGCGGCAGGAAAGACGACCCGGATCGTCGTCGTTCGTTTCCGGGCTCCCAGACCGTACGACGCCTCCCGGAGCGATCTCGGAACGGCGAACATCGCGTCCTCCGCCACCGAGGCCACGAGCGGAGTGATCAGGATTCCAACGCCGATGCCGGCGGCGCCCAGGCTGGGGCCACGCGCATCGAACAGCCGCCCCACGACGTCCGGGGCGATCACGGTGAGAGCGAAGAACCCCATCACGACGCTGGGAATCCCGGCGAGCACCTCCAGGATCGGCTTGAGCCGACGGCGCGTCCGCCTGCTTGCATACTCCGCCAGGTAGATCGCGGCCCCCAGCCCAAGGGGCGTGGCCACAACCATCGCCACGACCGCCACGACCATGGTGCCGGCCACGATGGTCTTCACGTCGTACATGTCCCGGCGTGGGAACCAACCGTCGGTCCAGAGCAGCCCGAGATCCACGCGTGACAGGAAGTCCCAGGTGCCGTCGAAGAGCGTGACCACGATCAGAACGTTGATCAACACCGACAGGAGCGCAGCTGCGAAGAACGTTCGTCGAACCAACCCCTCGCGCCGGCGCCGCCCAGAGCGCAGCCGGAGGTCCGAGACCGAGAGCGGAGCGCCCGCCGGCCCGGCCTCGATCGTCACCCCTGCCATGCCCGTTCCTTCCGTTCCCGGTCGGCCACGATAGTTGGCGGGGACCGGCGCGGCCAGACGAGCCGGCCCCCACCGAACGTCGAGGTACCGGTCAGGCCGGCCGCTCGCTCTCCCACGTCGAGGACGTCGCCGCGAGGCGGTCCTCCGGGAGCGTGACGTAGCCAACCTGCGAGACGATGTCCACGAGCCCTATGTCCGTCACGTAGAGGTCGACGAACGACCGCAGGGCCGCGTTCTCCTCGGCCTTGGCCTTGTTGACGTAGATGTAGAGGGACCGGGCCAGCGGGTACTCACCCGAGGCGATCGTCTCTTCGCTCGGCGTCACGCACTCGCTGCCCGTGCCGTCCGCCACGTCGATCGCCTTCACGACGTCCGTGTTCTGGATGTAGAAGGCGAACCCCACCCATCCGAGCGACGTATCGGACCCGGAGATGCCCTCGATGATCACGTTGTCGTTGGCCGATGCTTGGTAGTCGGGCCGCGCCACGGCCTCCTGCCCTCGCTCCTCGGCGAGGTCATCGAACGCAATCTCGAGGAACGAGTCGTAGGTCCCCGACTCCTCCCCCGGGGCGACCATCGCGAGCTCGGCATCCGGGTAGGGGGTGCCGATGCCCCCGAGCTCCTCGCCGAGCGCGTTCGCGTCCGACCAGTTGTCGAAGCCCTGGGACTCCGGCCCCATCAGGGCGTAGAGGTCGCCGAAGTTCAGGCAGGTGACGGACTCGTTCGCCGGCGAGCTCATGACGGCCATGCCGTCGATGGCCACCTCGAGCTCGATGTATTCGATGCCGTTCGCCTCGCAGTTCGCGACCTCGTCTTCGGCGATCGGGCGCGAGGCGTCGCTGATGTCGGTCTCTCCGTTGCAGAACAACTCGAAGCCGTCGCCGGTCCCCGGGCCCTCGACGTTCATCGCGACGTCTGGGTTCTCCTCCGCGAAGACCTCGGCCACGAGCGCCGTGACCGGCTCAACCGTCGAGGAGCCCGAGACGAAGATGCTTCCGCTCTGACCACCGTCCCCTGCGGTTTCTCCGTTCCCGCAGGCGGCGGCGACGAGAGCGAGCGACAGGACGAGGGCCACCAGGGCGGCCCGTCTCTTCCCCTTTGCCATCTGGCCTCCTTGGCCGGTTTGCCCATCTGGCCCGACGCTAGTGAGCCCCGGTAAACGCCCGTCGTCGTCCGTGTGAACGGAGAGTGAACTGTGGGAGAAGCGTGAACGTTCCGGGATCGGCCGGACCCGCGGCCGCGCCTACACTCTGCCCGTGGGCGAGGGGATCGTGCTGGGCGCCGTGGCGGTCGCGGCCCTCGTGCTCGGGGCGGCGATCGGCCTGGGCATCGAGCGACGCAGGGCCGGCTCGGCCGGCTCGCGGCTCGAGGACCGTCTCCGCGAAGAGGCCGCCGAACACGCCAGGGCGGGCGAGAAGGATCGTCGGCGGATGGACCTGGTCCTGTCGTCGATGCTCGAAGGGGTGATCCTGTTCGCGCCGGACGGGCAGACCGTGTTTGCGAACCCGGCGGCCGAACGACACCTCGGCGGGGTGCCCCGATCGCTCACCGCCGTGCTCCCGCTCGCCATCCAGGAAACGGCCGGGCGAGCGGCCGGGCTGCGTCAGGAGGGGACGGCGGACGCGGAGGTGGGCTCGCCCTCGCGATGGCTCCGGGCCTCGGCGGTGCCGGTCGGCGAGGACGGGTCGGTGCTCCTGGTGGTCCGGGACGTGACCGAGGCCAAACGCTTGGACGCGATCCGCCGGGACTTCGTCGCGAACGCCTCGCACGAGCTGAAGACGCCCGCCGCCTCGATCCAGGCGGCCGCCGAGACGATCCAGACCGCGTCCCTGGACGACCTCGGGGTGATCCCTCGGTTCGCCGCCCAGCTCGAGCGCGAGGCCGCGCGGCTGTCACGGATCGTGGGTGATCTCCTGGACCTGTCCCGCCTGGAGTCCGGGAGCGAGCTCGACGACGCGGTGGCGTTCGACTCCGTGCTCCGCGACGAGGTCGAACGGTTCGACGACGCGGCCGCCGAAGCCGGGGTGAGCCTGACCATCCACGCCGAGGTCGTGCCCCGGGTCCGTGGGTCGGCGCGCGACCTCGTGCTGCTGGTCCGGAACCTGGTGGACAACGCGGTGCGGTACACGCGCCCGGGCGGTCGGGTCGACGTCGAGCTCTCGGCCGCCGACCACGACGTCGTGCTCAAGGTCGTGGACACGGGGGTGGGCATCCCGCAGCGGGACCTGCCGCGGATCTTCGAACGGTTCTACCGGGTCGACCGGGCTCGCTCGCGCGAGACCGGCGGGACGGGGCTGGGCTTGTCGATCGTCCGCCACATCGTCGAGAACCACGGCGGTCGGATCCACGTGGAGTCCGAGCTCGGCCGGGGGACGCGGTTCGAGGTCCGCCTGCCGGCCATCGCCGCCGAATCGCGCTCGGCGTCGGGCCACTCCGGCCGGGCGTCGCCGTCCGAAGTACGCTGACCGCTCGATGACCGTGCTTCTGCTGATCCGCCATGCCCACACGGATGCCGCCGGGAAACGACTCACCGGGTGGGCCAGGGGCGTCCACCTGAACGACCGAGGACGGGAAGAGGCGGAGGCCTTGGCCGACCGGTTGGCCCAGCTCCCGATCCGCGCCGTGTATTCGAGCCCGCTCGAACGCTGTCGTGAGACGGCGGCTCCACTGGCCCGGCGGCTCGGGCTTGCGGTGAACACCCGGCGGGAGCTGATCGAGGTCGACTACGGCGAGTGGACCGGTCGGACCATCTCCGGCGTCCGGCGGACCAGGCTCTGGCGAACCGTGCAGCATATGCCGTCCCGGGTGCGGTTCCCCGGTGGCGAGAGCCTCTTGGAGGTGCAGACGCGCGCCTCGAACGAGGCCGAGCGGATCGCCATGGCCCACCCGCAAGACCTCGTCGCCGTCGTGTCGCACGCCGACGTCGTCCGAGTCCTTCTCGCGCACTACCTCGGCATGCCCTTGGACGGCCTGCAGCGCCTCGGCGTCGAGCCCGCGTCCGTGAGCGTGCTCGCCCTCGCGGACGGCCACGCCCGGCTCGTCAAGGTGAACGACACCGGCGACCTCTCCGCGCTGCGGGCCCAGGAGCCGCGCCCACGGAAGGTGCGAGGATAGGTGGATGGAGCTCGATCCTGTCGACAAGATCACCGCGGGCACGGTCGGCGAGCCGGGACAGCGGACGTTCTTCCTCCAGGTCCGCTCGGAGGAGCGGCTCGTCACGATCACCGTGGAGAAGGAGCAGGTCGAGCTGCTGTCGTCCTCGATCCTGGAGATCCTGGCCACCGTGGACCTGGAGACCGGAGACGGGCCTCCCGAGGGCGAGCTCGAGCTCGAGGCGCCGATCGAACCGCTGTGGCGGGCCGGGCGCCTGTCCATCGGTTACAGCGAAGAACGCGACCTGATGCTGCTCGAGATGGAGGAGCTCGTCCCCGAGCCCGATGAGGAGCAGGAGGTCGCGGACGCCCCCGAGCCGGCCCGACTCCGCGTCTGGGCCAGCCGTGAGCAGATGCTGGCGTTGTCGCGCCAGGGCGCCGCGGTGGCGGCCCGCGGACGCCCGCGGTGTCAGTTCTGCGGCAACCCCCTGGATCCCGAGGGCCACACCTGCCCGGCGATGAACGGCCACCGGTCGCCGTCCGAGACGTGAAGCGCGACGACGCCGAGATGTTGTCCCTGCTGGAGCGGGGCGAGATGGAGCCGCTCGGCCTGCTCCCCCGGGCCTCGAACTACACCTTCCTGTGCCGCGTTCGCGCCGACGGCGAGGCGACGCTCGCCGTCTACAAGCCGCAGCGAGGGGAGGCGCCCCTCTGGGACTTCCCCGAAGGCACGTTGTGCCGCCGCGAGGTGGCCGCGTACGTCCTGGCCGACACGCTCGGGTGGCCGCACGTCCCTCCGACCGTCCTGCGCGACGGTCCGCAGGGAGTGGGATCGGTCCAGCGGTTCCTCCGGTTCGCCCCCGACCGGCACTACTTCACGATGCTCGAGGAACGGCCCGACGAGTTCCGTCGCGTGGCGTTGTTCGACGTGGTGGCCAACAACGCCGATCGCAAGTCGGGTCACTGCCTGCTGGCCGAAGGCGGCGAGCTGTTCGTGGTGGATCACGGCGTGTGCTTCTCCACCGAGCCGAAGCTCCGTACGGTGATCTGGGACTTCGTCGAAGAGCCGATCCCCTCCGAGCTCCGGGCAGACCTGGAGGCGCTGCACCCGGAGCTCGCCACGGGGTCGCTCCGGGAACGCCTCCGCTCGCTCTTGTCCGAGGGCGAGGTCGACGCCACGGAGCGGCGCCTGACGGAGCTGCTGGAGCTCGGCCGGTTCCCCCAGCCGGGGCCGGGGCGGCCCTACCCGTGGCCCGTGGTGTGATGCGCGGAGCGACCGGCTCACGGAACGCGGGTCCCGAGCGTTGGAACCGGCAGATGGATCTCCCGCCGTTCCAACGACTCCTGGAGGAGCACCGCGTGGACGTGTACCGGTTCCTCGTCGCGGCCGTGGGCCGCCAGGACGCCGACGACTGTTTCCAGGAGACCTTCCTGGCAGCGCTCCGCGCCTACCCGCGCCTGCGCGACGCGTCGAACCTCCGCGGGTGGTTGTTCACGATCGCCACGAACAAGGCCATGGACCACTGGCGGTCGGCGAAGCGGCGGCCGACGCCTCTGGAGACGCTGCCCGATCGCCCCACCCCCGAACGCGAGGACGGGCGACCCGAGCTGTGGCGGGCGGTGGGCGAGCTCCCCCCGATGCAGCGGGCGGCCGTGATCCACCGTTACGTCCTGGACCTCCCCTACGCGGAGGTGGCCGAGGCGCTCGGGGTCTCGGAGGAGGCGGCGCGGGCCAACGCGTACGAAGGGCGGAAGAAGCTCCGGGCCACGCAGGGGGCGATGGCATGAGGGACCTGAAGGTGCCGCGGAGCCGCGAGCTCGAGGAGGCGGCCGCGCGGGCGGCCGAGGCCGCGGTGACGCGGGCCCGCCGGGCCGGCCTGGTGGACGTGGGGTACTCGACCGTGGACTCGCCGGTCGGGCGGCTGCTGGTCGCCGGGACGAGGGCCGGGCTGGTGCGGCTGGCCTACGCGGAGGAGTCGGTCGGCGACGTGCTCGAGGAGCTGGCCGGGTCGATCTCGCCGCGGGTCATCGAGTCCCCCGCCATGACCGACCGCGTCCGGCGCGAGCTCGACGCGTATTTCGAGGGCCGCGTGCGGACGTTCCGAACCCGGATCGACTGGTCGTTGTGTTCGCCGGGGTTCTTCCGGCGGGTGCTCGAGGCCACGGCCCGGATCCCGTTCGGCGCCGTGTCCACCTACGGCACGGTGGCCAAGATCGCCGGGAGCCCGCGAGCGGCCCGCGCCGCCGGGAACGCCCTCCACGACAACCCGGTGCCGATCGTCGTTCCCTGCCACCGCGTCGTGCCTTCGAGCGGCGGCATCGGCAACTACGGCGGCCAGGAGTGGCGCAAGGAGTTCCTGCTCACGCTCGAGGGCGCGATCGGCGCCGAGCGGTGACCGGGGCCCTCGGCGCGTTGGTGGCGCTGGGCCTGCTCGCCGCCGCCTGCGGCGGCGGCGAGCCCACCGCATCCGGCGAGCCCACCGGCACCACCCCGGCAGGCCCGGTTTCCTCGGCCGCGGCCGAGGGGACGGTGCTCGGCCTGTGCGAGATCCGCGACGCCACCGACCGGGACGGCGCTTCCGCCACCTTCCAGGACCGGACGCACCAGACCCTCCACGACCTCGCCGCCGCGACCGAACCCATGGATCGGGGCGCGACCGCCGACCTGCTGACCAGCAAGCAGCGGGTGGAGGCGGACCTGGAGGAGGTGTCCCTCCCCGAGTCGTTCGGCGCCGACGTGGACGCGCTGATCGAGGCGACTCGGGCCGCCCTCGAGACGATCGGGCTCGACGCCCCCGATTGCCCCGCCTGACGTTCCGCGGAAGGCGCGGGAAGATGGACCTCGTGCGGCGTTCCCTGGTGCCTGTGCTCGTCGTGCTCGGTCTCGTCCTGTCGTCGTGTTCGTCCGGCGGCGAGGAGCCGACCGAGTCCGGAGGCGAGGAGCCGACCGCGTCCGGCGGCGACCAGGTCGCCGCGGCCATGGCGTCCAGCGACCACTACGTCGACGCGCCCCAGCGGGTGTCCTTCGGGCTGATCCTGGCGGACCAGCGGCTGATCAGCTTCGGGTCGGTGGACGTGACGTTCAGCTACCTCGGCACGGCCCAGGAGTCCGTGGCGCCCGAACGTGGGCCATCCGCGGTGGCCGTCTACCTGCCGACGCCGGGCACGCCGGAGGGTTCGGGCGTGCCGACCGCGACGCTCCCATCCGAGGGTCGCGGCGTCTACCAGGCCGAAGACGTGACGTTCGACCGCGCCGGGTTCTGGCAGATCGACGTCACCGCGGACGTGGAGGGCCTCGGCGCGGTGCGGGCGCGGACCACAATGGGCGTCCGCGAGGAGCCCGCCTACCCCGCTCCGGGCCAGGACGCGCTGCCGACGAAGAACCTCACGATCCACTCGGACGCGCCGGCCGCCGCCATCGACTCGCGCGCGGCGGTCGGCGGCGAGGTCCCCGACCCCCAGATCCACGAGTGGACCATCGCACGGGCCGTCCGGCAGGGCCGCCCGGCGCTGGTCTTGTTCGCCACGCCTGCCTTCTGCGCCAGCCGGTTCTGCGGGCCGGTCACCGACGTCTTGGCCGACCTGGCGACCGATTTCGAGGACCGCGCGGTGTTCATCCACGTGGAGATCTGGGAGGACTTCGAGCAGCAGGCCCTCAACGAGGCGGCCGCGGAGTGGCTGTTCCGCGACGGAAACCTCACCGAGCCGTGGACGTTCCTGATCGGCGCCGACGGAACGATCGTGGACCGTTGGGCCACGTTGTTCCGCGAGGAGGAGGTGCGGGCCGCGCTCGAGGCCCTGCCTCCGATGTCGGCGTAGGCACGTTCTCTCCGCGAACCGAGCGACCCGCCTCGTCACAGGCGTATCCGCGGGGGCCCCGGGATACCATTCCGTCGTGAAAGGGCACGTCGAACGCGCCCGAGCGCGAGACCAAGGGCACGAACACGGGGCGATCGACCCCGCGCTGGAGAGCAGCGCCGAGGGGATCCGCGCCATCAAGATCTCGCTGCTCGCCCTCGTCGTCACCGCGGCCGTCCAGCTCGTGATCGTGCTGGTGAGCAGCTCGGTGGCGCTGCTCGCCGACACGATCCACAACGTGACCGACGCGCTCACGGCGATCCCGCTCTGGATCGCGTTCGTCGTCGGCCGGCGACCCCCCACGAAGCGCTACTCCTACGGCTACGAGCGGGCCGAGGACCTGGCGGGAGTGATCATCGTGGCCGCCATCGCCGCTTCGGCGGCGCTCGTGGCCTGGGAGTCCGTTCGCGAGATCGCCGATCCCGAGCCGGTTCGGCACCTGCCGTGGGTGATCGCCGCCGGTGTGGTCGGGTTCGCCGGCAACGAGCTCGTCGCGATCTACCGCATCCGGGTCGGGCGACGGATCGGGTCGAGCGCGCTGGTGGCCGACGGCTACCACGCCCGTACCGACGGCCTCACGTCGCTCGGCGTGCTGGCCGGCGCCGTCGGCGTCGCGCTGGGGTTCGAGCGCGCCGACCCGATCGCCGGGCTGGCCATCACCGGCGTGATCCTGGTCGTGTTGTGGCAGGCGTCCCGGAGCGTGCTCCGGCGCATCCTCGACGGCACCGACGACTCGACGGTCGTGTTGCTCGAGTCGGTGGCCGGCGGCGTGCCCGGCGTCGAACACGTCACCTCGGTCAAGGCCCGCTGGACCGGCCACGCGCTGAACGCGGAGCTCCAGATCATGGTGGATGCCTCGATGTCGGTGCAGGAGGCGCACCACGTGGCCGAGGAGGTCGAACACGAGCTCTGCCATGCCATCCCGCGCCTGCGCGGCGCCACCGTGCACGTGGACCCGCACGACCACGGCCCCCACTACGGCGGCTCGATGGCCCACCACCGTGCGGAGCTGGAGGATCTGCCGGAACCACTTCCCCCCAAGCCCGGCCAGGAACCCCCCTCGAGCATCTTGCCGCGGCTCAGGCGCGACGTTCGGTAGTGGTCGCGATGTGCTATCGATCTGCTATCATTTCGCGACATGAGGACACTGTACCTGCGGAACGTTCCCGACGACGTGGTCGAACGCCTCGAGCGCCTCGCGGCAAGCGAGGGCGTGTCCGTGAACGCCGTCGCCGTGCGCGAGCTTGCTCAGGCCTCCCGCCGAGCGGACAACCCGGCCCTGTTGGGGCGACTGCCAGATCTCGGAGTCGACGTCGCCGAGATGATCGCCGCCCTGGAGGCCGAGCGGGCCGAGAGGTGATCGTCCTCGACGCCTCGGCCGCGTTACCGGCGCTGCTCGGGACGGGCCCGGCCCGCTCCGCGCTGGCCTCCGAGCAAGTCCACGCCCCGCACCTGATCGACGCCGAGGTCGCGAGCGCGCTTCGGCGCCTGGTCTCCGGAGGCCGGATCGGTCCGGAGGCCGGATGGCGCGCGCTGAGCACGTGGCAACATCTCGGGACGATCCGGTATCCCCTCGTCGGGCTATTGGAGCGCGTGTGGGACCTGCGGAACACGTTGTCGCCCTACGACGCCTCCTACGTGGCGTTGGCAGAGGCGCTCGAGTGCCCGCTCCTGACTGGCGACCGCCGGCTGGCGAGGGCCGCCGGACTCCGGTGCCCGGTCACGGTCGTCCCGAGCTGACCGCCGGGCTTTGCGTCGGACGCCCGTAGGATGACCGGGATGCCCGACGACCAGTTCCCCGCCCCGCCGCCACCCCCGCCGGCACCGACCGTCGAGGTGTGCTACCGGCACCCGGACGTGGCCACCCGCGTGCACTGCACCCGGTGCGGCCGGCCCATCTGCCCGGACTGCATGATCCAGGCGCCGGTGGGGTTCCAGTGCCCCGAGTGCGTCGAGCAGGCTCGCCGTCAGTTCCGCGTCGGCCCCGTCGCCGCGGCCCGGGGGCTCGGCGTCACGCGGGTCCTGCTCGTGGCCATCGTCGCGATGTACGTCCTCGAGCTCGTGTCGAGCGGGGGCGGCTCGGTGTTCGGCCAGCCGTCGGGGGGTCGTCTGATCGAGCTGGGGGCGCTTCAGCCGCTGCTCATCGCGGACGGGCAGTTCTGGCGGCTGTTCAGCGCGATGTTCCTGCACGCCAGCCTGTTCCACATCCTGTTCAACGGGTACGCCTTGTGGTTGTTCGGCTCGGCCATCGAGAGCAATCTCGGCCGGACCAACATGGCGTTGGTCTACTTCGTCAGCGGATTCGTGGCAAGCGCCGCCTCGTACGCCTTCCTGGACGCGCGCGGGTTGTCCGTTGGGGCGTCGGGGGCCATCTTCGGGATCTTCGGGGCGTTCATCGCCTACAACTATCGGCGCCGGCACCTGGCCGTCGCCTCGGCGAACCTGCGGTGGGCGGGGATCCTGCTGCTGCTGAACGCGTTCCTCGCGCTCGGGTATCGCGCCATCGACTGGCGGGCGCACCTCGGCGGGCTGGCGGCCGGGTTCGTGGCCGGCTGGGTCGCGGAGGGCTGGGGGGCCCCGGCCCAGCGACGGATCATCCGCGTCGTCGGCTTCGGCGCGCTCGTCGCCCTCGGCATCGGCCTGGTGGTGTGGCGGACCGGCGAGCTCCGCAACTCGGCGCTGTTCGGGAGCCTCCTCGACTGACCTCGCCGGCCGCCGACGCGCTCAGGCCTCACCGATCCCGTAGACGCCCCCGCCGCGCGTGCCGACCCAGATCATGCCTTCGAGCACCGACGGTGTGGACTCGATGCAGCTCCCGAGCGAGAGGGACCAGAGCTCGCGCGGCTCCCGGCCCGACCGCGCCACGTCGAACGCGTGCAGGTCCCCCGCGCAGTCGCCCTGCAGGAGCACCTCGTCCACCACCACCGGCGAGGACCAGGTGGGCCCGGCGAGGTGGATCCGCCACCGCTCGCGGCCGGTACTGCGGTCGAGCCCGATCAGGTCGCCGTAGTTGGTCGCGATGTAGACCATCTCGGCGGTGACGGCCGGCGTGGCCCAGGCCCCGCCGGCCCCCTCCAGCCCGCGCTCGGTGATGGCGAAGGACCACACGAGAGGGTCGTCGGGGTTCGACGGGTCGAGCTTCATCAGCTGCCCCACCTCGGCGGAGCGCGCCGTGTGCCGCTCGAGCTCGCTCGCCACGTACAGCATGCCCTCCTCGTCGATCACGACCGTCGCGTCGGTGTCGTCCCCGGTCCAGAACCGGAACACCCGCCGGGGGTCGGCCCCGCGCGCGAGCGTGCGCGAGACGTCCCAGCCCTGGATCAGCCCGCCCGAGTTCGCGAAATACGCCACGCCGTCGTGGAACGCCACCGAGCTCTCGATCGACACGTTCCGGTCGCCGATCGCCGCGAACAGC
>DASUTU010000045.1:0-4609 GCA_036374435.1 Actinomycetota bacterium
CCCGGCGAACGCGCCGAGCTCGCCAAGTCGATCTCGCTTCGGCAACACACGACGCGCACCCATTTCCCCGGCGTCCACGAGGTCGAGGTCCTCGTGAACTGCGAGACCCGCCCCGCGGGATCGTTCGTCGTCCGGCGCTGATCGGGCGAGCCTGGCTTGCGGTGGCCCGCGCCGAGGCCGCAAGATGCTCGGGCGATGGCGCAGGGGCTCGAGCAGGTCGGGGGGACGCCGATCGAGCATCAGATCGGCGACCTGGCCGAAGTCTTGTCGAACCTCGGCGTGTTCGGGATCCGGCCCGAAGACGTGCTCGCGCTCTGTCCCTCGGGGTTCCGGCGCGTGCCGATCCACCAGGGGAACGACCACTATCTGTCGCTCCAGGGGTTCTCGCCGGAGCAGATCGCCTACGCCCACACCCACCCGGACTCGGAGGAGTGGGTGGTGGTGCTGCGCGGCTCCGGGCAGGCGTTCCTGGCCGAGAACCCCGTGCCGCTCGAGCCCGGCGTGATCATCGGCCGCGCCGCGGCTCGGCCGCACGGGTTCCTGAGCGCCGGCGAGCCGCTCCACCTGCTCTCGCTCCAGGTGCCTCGTCCGTCCGAGGCCACGACGAGCTGGGACCAGCCCGGCGAGACCACCGACCCCGCGGACTGCGCCGTGGCCGGCACGTGCCGCCGCTGCCCGCGCTGCGGCGGCCACAGCGCCAACGTCCGGGCGCGCGTCTTCGTCTGCGAGAACTGCACGTTCGAGATCTGACGCGATGACCGGTCCGCTCCGGGTGACCCGCTCGGTCCTCGTCCCCGAGCAAGAGCTGCGGTGGCGGTTCAGCCGCTCGTCGGGACCGGGCGGGCAATCGGTCAACACGGCCGACTCGCGAGTCGAGCTCAGCCTCGACCTGACCACCACCACCGCGCTCGGCCCGGTGCAGCGAACCCGCGCCCTGGCGCGCCTCTCCGGCCGGGTGGTCGACGGGGTGCTCACGGTGACCGCCTCGGAGCATCGATCGCAGCTGCGCAACCGCGAGGCCGCGCGCCGGCGCCTGGCCGAGACGCTGGCGGAGGCGCTCGCGCCCCCACCGCCGCCGCGCCGGCCGACCCGCCCGACGCGCCGGGCCGTCGAACGACGTCTGGCCGACAAACGCCGTCGCGCCCAGACCAAAGGCCGTCGGGCCACACCGGACGACGACTGAGCTCGGGTCGTGGTTCGCCGCGGCGTCGAGAGTGTGGCCGCCGACCGACCGGCACGCCCAGACCGGAAGGGCTAGAGTCGCCGAGGGGCGTCGTCGATGAGACGGGAGGGTGCGATGCGGGCGATCGATTGCGCGGCGGGACACGACACGCTCCACATGTCCGCCGAGACCGACGAGGAGCTCATGCAGCAGGTGCGGGCGCACGCCGCCGAAGTGCACCCGGAGCTCACGGACGAGCAGGTCCAGGCCACCTTCGACCAGCTGGTACACGACGAGTAGCCCTCGCCTCAGGAGGGGATGGCGCCTCGGGACGTGGGGAGCGGGACGAGGACGTTCGTCTCGATATCCGAGCGCCGGAAGATGCCGACCGCGCCGCGCAGACCGACGGTCATGACGATGTTGACGAGGAACGCCGCCAGCGCAAGCAGCAGCAGCGCGCCCGAGATCCCCGCGAGGACCATGTAGGGCAGGAACTCGTTGTCGAAGTAGAGCGTCCGCCGCAGCATGCCCTGGAGGCCGGCCATCCCCATGAACGCGCCCATGCCGATCCCCCCCGCCAGGTGGGCCCAGAAGTGGAACGTGGCGAGCTTCTGACTCCACAGCTTCGCGCCGTTCGTCAGGACGGGCAGCAGGTAGTAGACCACCGAGTACAGCGTCATCGTCAGGCCGACCAGGATCGCCACGTGCACGTGTGGTCCGATGACCCACTGCGTGTTGTGCAGGACCCGGTTCAGGCCGATGTCGGCCTGGAGGATCCCGGCGGGCACGGCCAGCGCGAAGCCGAGCAGCCCGCCGAGCAGGAACCGCAGCTCGTTCGACATCTTCAGCGGCCGGGCGCTCCAGAGCGTGGCGAGCGTCAGGAAGAAGGCCAGGCCCTGCGTGATGAGCTCGAAGGCGGTCACCATCTCGCCCGAGACGATCTTCAACATCTCGGGCTGCGCCTGGTCCGAGAGCAGGTGGTGCGACCACACCGTCCACGACACGACGAGCTCGACGAGCAGCGCCGCGCGGGCGACGTTCTGGAGGAACACCGGCCGGCCCGTGATGAGGCTCGCCAGCAGGTACCAGGTCCCGGCGACGAAGATCAACACGAGCCCGTCGGCGATGAGGTCCAGCCCCCACCAGAACCAGTTCTTGTAGAGGAGGGCGTCGATGGCGGTGTCGCGAAGGCTCGTGCCGAAGAGCTCGGCGACCATGTAGACGAGGATCAGCACGCCGGTGAACAGGATCGTGGCCGTGTTCAAGGCCATGTCCACCGAACCCCGGGCGATCGCGGCCACGGGCAGCGGGACGAGTTGCCGGCGCCGGTGCTCGCGGCGACGGAACAGATTCGCGATGCCGGTGAACCCCAGCGCCGAAGCGAGCAGCTGCCGGCTCGGTTGCGGCCTGGCACCCGGTGGCGTGTACGTGATGGTCTTGAACACGTTCACCACGAACAACGCCGTCCCCACCATCACGATGGCGATGCCGCCGATGAAGATCGCGCCGCCGAGCGGCCGGAACTGCGTGAAGTCGGCGGGAAGCGGCCAGTAGAGCGTGTACAGCGGCGAGTAATGCGTGAGGAACCCGTCGAGCCAGAACACGAACGTGCCGATGGTGATGGACCAGAACGTCCATGCCCCCATTCGGAAGCTCCACAGCGGCTTCTTCATCAGGTACGGGACGAGGAACAGGAACGCGCCGATCACCAGCATGTAGGTCGAGCCGAAGATGCCGACGAGCGGGTGCGCCGTGAGGATCCCGAAGTACTGGCCCGTCGAGATGAGCGGGACCGGCTCGATGGCGTACAGGCGCATGATCATGCCCTCGATCGCCGCAAACCCGTAGTACACGAGGCCCACGACGACGAAGCGGAGCGTCAGCTTCTGCATGGGGGTCAGCGTCTTCGGCCGGAACGCCTCCTCGTTCCCGCCGAGCAGCACCTGACGGAACGTCATCGTCCTCATCGGTCGTCGCCCCGCGGACATCCCGAGACCTCCACGGCGTCCTCGACCACCATGTCGAAGCCCTCCGGCCCCGAGTACTCCGTGGACCGGATCGTGTAGAGCGCGTTCTCGTCGAACTGCCACAGGACGTCGTTCCGGTGGCCGGGGACCACCTGCATCTGGAACACCATCGAGTGGTCCTGGCGGAACAGGCCGAAGCCGTACGTGAGGTCGTCGGACGCCACGTCGAACAGCACCGTCTCGTTGCAGCCGATCTCGAGCCGGTCGGAGGGGAGTCGGAACTCGTGGTCGGCGACCTCGATGCGGAAGGTTCGATCCGGCGTCGCCTCGGCGCGATGGACGTCCATCGGCGCCCACGGGATCGTGTTGTACGTGATCAGGTGGAGCGACACGCCGGTCGCGGCCAGCAGGCCGACGAACGAGTAGAACAGCGCGGGTCGCACCCTGGAGGGGCCCGGCCGCGTCACGCGGTATCCGAACCACCCGACGAGCGCGATGATCACGAGCGCGTAGAGGGTGTAGACGACCGTCTGCCCCCACAGGACGGTGTCGGAGTCGATGCCCATCGGCGCCCACGCTGAGCCGCCGGCGCCCTCCTCACCAGAGACGACGGGCTCGGACTCCTCGGACCGAACGTCCCTCGCCTCACCCCCTCGACGAACCGCCCGCCGACCGCGGGACCTCCGACCCGCCCGCTCCGTCAGGCGATGCCATGAGATGGGTGAGGCCGCGAGATCGGAGGTGCCCCATGCCCGTCGCCAACCCCGCGTTCGGATGGATCGAGGCGTTCGCCTCGTTCGTCCTGGTCGCCGTCGCCGCGTTCCTCGTCACCTGGGTGGTCACGGAGCGCCTGCGCGTTCCCAGGGCCCCGTACGTGGCGATCCTCATCGGGGTCTCGCTCGGGCTCGGAGCGGCGTACGTCGCCTGGTCCGGGACCTCGTTCGTGGACCTCATCGCCGAGGATTGGGGCTGGGGCCTGCTCGCCGGCTTCGTCGCCGCGGCCCTGGCCGTGCCCCTCGTGCGACGCCTGCCGGCCCGGCCGCGTCCCGTCGGTGGCCGGCTGGCCGGCCTCCTGGTATGGGAGGGCATCGCGTACGGCGTTGCCGAGGCCGTGCTGCTCGCGACGCTGCCGGTCGTCGCGGTCTGGCAGGCCGCCGCGGATCTCGCGTGGACGACCGGCGCCTGGGCGAAGGTGGGCTCGGGCGCGCTGGCGATCGCCGCCGCGCTCGTGGTCATCCTCGTCCACCACCTCGGCTACGAGGAGTTCCGAACGCGAGAGGCGAGGCCGAAGCTCGCCGGCGCGCTCGCGACCTGCGGCCTCCAGGGGCTCGCGTTCCTGGTGACCGGCAACGTCCTCGCGCCCGTCCTCGCGCACATCGTCCTGCACGGCCAGATGCTCCTTCGCGGCGTCGAGCTTCCGCCGGTCGCCTCGCTGCTGAAGGTCGTTCCCGGCCACGCGATCGGCGAGTGGACCCGGTCG
>DASUTU010000046.1:0-2304 GCA_036374435.1 Actinomycetota bacterium
ATACGAGCGACTAGCGGTATCCCGGCCTGAGCCGGCGTTCTCCGACCGAGGGTGAGGAGAGGAGGCCCCGTGTGAAGAAGCTGATCAACAAGGCCGAGGACGTCGTTCGGGAAGAGCTGCAGGGCATCGAGCAGGCCCACCCCGATCTCGTTCGCGTCTCCTACGACCCGCACTTCATCGTGCGCGCCGACGCGCCCGTCCAGGGCAAGGTCGGGCTCATCTCCGGAGGCGGCTCCGGACACGAGCCGATGCACGGCGGGTTCGTCGGGGTCGGGATGCTCGACGCCGCCTGCCCGGGCGAGGTCTTCACCTCCCCCACGCCGGACCAGATGGAGGCCGCGACCAAGGCGGTCAACGGCGGAGCCGGCGTCGTCCACATCGTCAAGAACTACACGGGCGACGTGATGAACTTCGAGATGGCGGCGGATCTGTGCCGCGCGGAGGGCATCGAGGTCGAGTCCGTGCTGGTGGACGACGACGTGGCCGTACAGGACAGCCTGTACACGGCCGGCCGGCGCGGGGTGGGCACGACGGTCCTCATGGAGAAGATCGGCGGCGCGGCCGCCGAGGAGGGCCGGCCGCTCAAAGACGTCGCCGACGTCTGCCGCGAGGTGAACGCGAACGGGCGCTCGATGGGCATGGCCCTCACGTCCTGCACGGTCCCCGCGGCGGGCAAACCGACGTTCGAGCTCGGCGACGACGAGATGGAGATCGGCATCGGCATCCACGGCGAGCCGGGGCGGGAGCGGATGAAGCTCAAGACCGCCGCGGAGATCGTGGAGATGATGGCGACCGCCGTGGTCGACGACCTGCCGTACCAGCAGGGCGACCAGGTCATCGCGTTCGTCAACGGCATGGGCGGCACCCCGATGATCGAGCTCTACGTGGTGTTCAACGAGCTGGCGAAGTTCCTGAAGGGTCGTGGGGTCACGATCGCCCGCAACCTCATCGGCTCGTACATCACGTCGCTCGAGATGGCGGGCTGCTCGATCACGCTCCTGAAGGCGTCCGACGATCTCCTCCGGCTCTGGGACGCGCCGGTGAAGACGCCGGGACTGCGCTGGGGCGCGAGCGGCGGCCGGGGGGCGGGCCCCCCGGGGCCCGCACCCCGCCCCTCCAACCGAAGAAGCGAGGTGAGGTGAGGGGGTGAGCGTCAGCTACGACGACGTCGTTCGCCTGATCCGCGCGTTCGCGGAGACGATCGCGGAGCAGAAGGTCTTCCTCACGGAGCTCGACTCGGCGATCGGGGACGCGGACCACGGGATCAACATGAACCGCGGGATGCAGGCCGTCGTGGCCAAGCTGGACGGCCAGGCCCCCGGGGACGTCGGCGCGTTGTTCAAGACGGCCGGGATGACCCTCGTCTCGACCGTCGGGGGGGCCGGCGGACCGCTGTACGGCACCTTGTTCCTCCAGCTCGGGACCTCGACCGCCGGCAAGGAGTCGATCGAGGCCTCCGATTGGGCGACCGCCCTGGAAAACGCCGTTGCCGGCGTGCAGGCGCGCGGCAAGGCCGAGCTCCAGGACAAGACGATGATCGACGCGCTCGTACCCGCGAGGGACGCCTTCAAGACCGCGGTCGAAGAAGGAGAGCCCTTCGCCGAAGCGCTCCGCCGCGCGGCGAACGCGGCGGAGGAAGGGATGAAGGCCACGATCCCGCTCGTCGCTCGGAAGGGACGCGCGAGCTACCTCGGCGAGCGGAGCGCCGGGCACCAGGACCCCGGAGCCACGTCGTCGTGGCTGCTGATGAAGACCGTCGCCGACACCTGGGACGGCGACTGAGCGCACGGAGAAGGAGGGAGGCCCATGGCCGACTTCGTAGCCGCCCTGGACCAGGGCACCACCAGCACCCGGTTCATGATCTTCGATCACTCCGGGCAGGTGAAGGGGATCGATCAGAAAGAGCACGAGCAGATCTATCCCAAGCCCGGCTGGGTCGAACACGACCCGATCGAGATCTGGACCCGCAGCGAGGAGGTGATCGCCAGAGGCTTGAAGAACGCCGGCATCAAGGCGAGCGACCTCGCCGCGGTCGGCGTCACGAACCAGCGCGAGACCACGGTGGTGTGGGAGAAGGCCAGCGGCAAACCCGTCTACAACGCGGTCGTCTGGCAGGACACCCGCACCGACCAGATCTGCAACCAGCTGTCGGCGGACGGCGGACAGGACCGGTTCCGGCCCAAGACGGGCCTGCCGATCGCCACGTATTTCTCGGGCCCGAAGATCAAGTGGATCCTCGACAACGTCGAGGGGCTGCGCGAGCGGGCCGAGAGCGGCGAGATCCTGTTCGGCAACATCGACACC
>DASUTU010000047.1:0-20049 GCA_036374435.1 Actinomycetota bacterium
GCCGAGCTCGACGAACGCAACGTCCGCTACACCGAGGCGGAGTCGGTGGAGAAGGTCCTGTCCGACGTGGACGTGATCTACATGGAGCCGGTCGTGCAAGCCGACTACACGAAGGGCCGGGACGAACGCGGCGGGGAGCTCCCGACCACCCCGGCCGACTACCGGGTGACGCGCGACCTGCTCCGCGAGAAGGCCAAGAGCGACGCGATCATCCTGCACTCGCTGCCACGCATGGACGAGCTGCCCGAGGACGTCGACGCCACCCGCCACGCCCGATACTGGACGGAGGCGTTCAACGGCGTCGTGATGCGGATGGCGCTGCTCTCGCTGGTGCTCGGCGCCGCGGAGTAGCTCCGGGAGGGAGGTCGCGATGGACCTCACGCTGAACGGCAAACCGGTCTCGGTGACGGCCCGTCCGGGCCGGAGCCTGCTCGATCTCCTGCGGGAGGAGCTCGGGGTGACCTCGGTCAAGGACGGGTGCGCGCCCGAGGGGTCGTGCGGGGCGTGCACGGTGCTCGTGGACGGGCGGGCCGTGGTGTCGTGCGCCCAGAAGGCGGACCACGCGGAGGGCCGAAGCGTCGTGACCCAGGAGGGCCTCGACCCCGCCGAACGCGAACGTTGGGGCGACGGGTTCGTCGTCGCCGGAGCCTCGCAGTGCGGCTTCTGCTCGCCCGGCATCGTGATGAAGGCCGAGGGCCTCCTGGCGAAGAACCCCACGCCGAGCCGCGAAGAGATCGCCAAGGCCCTGGCCGGGAACCTGTGCCGGTGCACCGGGTACGTGAAGATCTTCGACGCGGTGGAGCTCGTGGCGGCCTCGCGGGCCGGTGAGCCGATGCCCGAGCCCGACCGGTCCGGCCGGGTGGGCTCGCGCACGGCCCGCTACGAGGGGCACGAGCTCGCGCTCGGCGACAAGCCGTACATCAACGACCTGACGGCGCCGGGGATGCTCCACGGGGCGCTCCGGTTCGCCGACCACCCGCGGGCCCGCGTCGTCCGCATAGATCCCGAGCCCGCCCGGAGCCATCCCGGCGTCGTGGCGGTGCTGCTGGCCGGCGACGTGCCGGGGGAACGGGTCCAGGGCTTGCTCACCCGGGACTGGCCGCAGCTCGTGGCCGAGGGCGAGACCACGCGGTACGTGGGAGACGCGCTCGCGATCGTCGTCGCCGAGAGCCGGCACGCCGCGCGCGAGGCCGCCGAGCTCCTCGACGTCGCCTACGGGGTGCTCGAGCCGATCACCGACCCGTTCGACGCGCTCGCAGACGGCGCGCCGGCGATCCACGAACGCGGCAACGTGCTCTCGACCTCGGTGGTGCGCCGCGGCGACCTCGACGGCGCGCTCGGGGGTTCGGCGCACGTCCTGACCGAGACGTTCCGGACGCAGTTCATCGAACACGCCTTCCTGGAACCCGAGTCCGCGTTCGCCGTGCCGGACGAGGACGGCTCGATCCACGTGTCCTCCCAGGGACAGGGGGTGTGGGAGGACCGGAAGCAGATCGCCTCGTTCCTCGGGTGGCCCGAGGACCGGGTGCGCGTCACGCAGGTCTCGAACGGCGGGGCGTTCGGCGCCAAGGAGGACCTGAACGTGCAGTGCCACGCCGCCCTTGGAGCCCTGGCCACCGGGCGGCCCGTGTTGCTGACGCTCTCGCGGGCCGAGAGCCTGCGGTTCCATCCCAAACGCCACCCGCTGACCATGACCTACACGGTGGGCTGCGACGCCGACGGGCGGCTGACCGGCATCCGGGCCCGGATCGTCGGCGACACCGGGGCCTACGCGAGCGTGGGCGACAAGGTGCTCGAGCGGGCCGCCGGGCACGCCTGCGGCCCGTACCGGTTCGAGGCCGTGGACGTCGAGGCCACCGCCGTCTACACGAACAACCCGCCGTGCGGGGCGATGCGAGGGTTCGGCGTGAACCAGGTCGCGTTCGCCGTCGACGGCATGCTCGACCGCCTGGCCGAGGAGGTCGGCATCGACCCGTGGGAGATCCGGTATCGGAACGCGCTCGAGGTCGGGGACCGGTTCGGCACCGGCCAGGTGCTCGGCGAGGGCGTCGGGATCAAGGCGTGCTTGGACGCCGTGCGCGACGCCTACCGGGGCGCCCGGTTCGCGGGCATCGGCTGCGGGGTGAAGAACACGGGCATCGGCAACGGGCTGATGGAGTTCGGCCGGGCCATCCTGCGGCCCGAGCACGACGGCACGGTCACGTTGTTCCACTCGTGGACCGAGATGGGCCAGGGCGTGAACACGGTCCTGCTCCAGGTCGTCTGCGAAGAGCTCGGCCTGACCGCCGACCGCGTCCGCGTGATCGTCGACACGATGCGCGAGCTCGACACGGGCCAGACCACGGCGTCGCGTTCGACCGTGCTGGGCGGCCGGGCCATCCAGGAGGCGGCGAAGAAGCTGAAGGCCGAGCTGAACGGGAGCCGCCTGGAGGACCTCGCCGGGCGCGAGTTCTTCGGCGAGGTCGTCGTGGACTGGACGAACAAGCCGGGCCCCGACGTCCAGAACCCGGTGACGCACTTCGCCTACGGGTGGGCGGTGCAGGTGGTGATCCTCGACGACGAGGGGCGCGTTGGGAAGGTCGTCGCGGCGCACGACGTCGGCAAGGCGATCAACCCCACCCTGCTCGAGGGTCAGATCGAGGGCGCCGTGCACATGGGGCTCGGCTTCGGCCTGACGGAGGAGTATGCGGTCGAGGGCGGCGTCCCGACCACGACGACGCTGAAGTCGCTCGGCATCGTCCCGGCCCCGCGGATGCCGGAGGTCGAGACCGTCCTGGTCGAGGTCCCACAGCCCGAAGGGCCGTTCGGGGCGAAAGGGGTGGGCGAGATCGGCCTCGTGCCGACCGCCGCGGCCTGCGCCGGCGCGCTGAAGGCGTTCGACGGGCGGTGGCGGACCCAGCTCCCGATGCGCGATTCGGCCGCCGCGGCCGCGCTCGCGCCCCGCGTGGCGGCGCGGCGGGCGGGCGCCGAGTGAGCCTCGTCCTGTCCGGGGGCACCATCGTCACCACCCTGGAACCGGCGACCGTCTCCACGGCCGACGTGACGGTCGAGGACGGACGGGTCGCGGCCGTCGGCCGGTCGGCGGCCTCGGACGACGACGACGTCCTGGACTGCACCGGCTGCGTCGTGATCCCGGGCAACGTCTGCGCCCATCACCACCTGTACTCGGCGCTCGCGCGCGGCATGCCGTACCGGCTCGACCCGCCACAGAACTTCGTGCAGGTGCTCCAACGCGTGTGGTGGCGGCTGGACCGCGCCCTCGATCCGGACTCCGTCTGGCTGTCGGCGTGGACCGGCGGCGCGGACGCGCTGCTGTCGGGGACCACGACGATCGTGGACCATCACGCGTCCCCGAACGCCGTGGAGGGTTCGCTCGAGGGCGTCGGGTCGGCGCTCGAACAGCTCGGGGCGCGAGCGGTGCTCTGCTACGAGGTGACGGACCGCGACGGGCCCGAACGCGCCGAGGCGGGCCTGGAGGAGCACCGGCGGCTGGCCAAGGTGATGCGCCCGCTCCAGGCGGCGATGATCGGCGCCCACGCCTCGTTCACGCTGTCGGAGGAGACGCTGGCCGAATGTGTCCGTCTGGCCGCCGAGCTCGGCGCGGGCATCCACATCCACGTCGCCGAGGACGAGGCGGACGAACGTGACAGCGTGGCGCGGTTCGGAACCCGGGTGGTGGAACGCCTGGCGGAGGCCGGGGCCCTCACGGACCGGAGCCTGCTGGCGCACTGCGTCCACGTGGACCAGCGCGAGGCCACGTTGATCCACGAGGCTCAGGCATGGGTGGCCCACAACCCTCGTTCGAACATGAACAACCGCGTGGGGTGGGCACCGGTCGCGGCCCTCGGCAACCGGCTGGCCCTCGGGACCGACGGGATCGACGGCGACCTGTTCGCCGAGTCGCGAACCGCCTACTGGCGCGCGCGGGAGGCCGACGCCTCCGTCGGGCCCGAGTGGGCGGTGGCGCGCGTGGCGGCTTCGGCCCGCCTGGCCGGGGCGCTCTGCGGCGAGCCGCTGCTCGGCCGGATCGAACGCGGGGCGCCGGCCGACCTGGTCGTCCTGGACTACGACCCCCCGACGCCGCTCACGTCGCAGAACCTGTCCGGGCACTGGGTGTTCGGGCTCTCGTCCCGGATGGTCCGCGACGTGCTGGTCGCCGGCGCACCCGTCGTTCGCGACCACCGGCTCGCCCGGGTCGACGAGACCGAGCTGCGCGTCCGGGGGCGCGAGGCGGCCGAGGCGTTGTGGCGGCGCATGGACGAGCTCGAGGCCCATCCGTTCGAACCCGTGGGTACGGGGGGCTGATGGACGTCTTGCTGCCGCGAACGCTCGAGGAGGCCCTCGAGCTCCGCGCCCGGCGGCCGGAGGCCCGGCCGATCGCCGGCGGGACCGACCTGATGGTCGAGATCAACTTCGACCGGGTTCGCCCGGAGGCGCTCCTCGACGTGTCGTGGCTCCCCGAGCTGCGGGAGTGGCGACAGGAGGACGGGTTCGTGTTCCTCGGCGCCGGCGTGACGTATTCGCGGATCCTGCGGGAGCTTCCGCACCTGCGCGCGCTGGCCCAGTCGTCGCGCGGCGTCGGATCTCCCCAGATCCGCAACCGTGGCACGGTCGGCGGCAACCTCGGCACGGCATCACCGGCCGGAGAGGCCATCCCGGTGCTCGCGGCGCACGACGCCGAGATCGGCCTGGTGGCCGCGGGCGGTCGCGAGCGGTGGGTGCCGTGGGACGAGTTCGTCACCGGCGTGAAGACGACGACGCTCGGTCCCGACGAGCTCATCCTGGGGGCTCGGTGGCGCCCGCTGGGTGGGCCGCAGTCCTACTCGAAGGTCGGGACGCGCAACGCCATGGTGATCTCGATCGCGATGCTCTGTCTCGCGCTCGATCCCGAGGGCAGAGGGGTTCGCGTCGCGCTCGGCTCGGTGGCCCCGACGGCGATCCGGGTCCCCGACGCCGAGGCGTTCCTGGCCGCGGAGCTCGACCGGGCCGGCTGCTGGGACGACCTGGGCGCCCCGGTACCGGCCTCGGTCGCCGGCGAGTTCGCCGAGCGGGTGGCCGGGGCCGCCTCGCCGATCGACGACGTGCGGGGGACCGCCGCGTACCGCCGCCACGCGGTGCGGGTGCTGGCGCGCCGCGCCGTGGGCTGGGCCATGGACGAACGGGCCAACGAGGCGATGGTGTCGTGAGGGGCTCGACGTGTTGATCCGGGTGCGCGTCAACGGCGAGTGGCGCGAGGCCGACGCCTGGGAAGGCTCGAGCCTCCTGTCGTTCCTGCGCGACGAGCTCCAGCTGCCCGGCTCGAAGAACGCCTGCGAGCAGGGAGAGTGCGGCTCGTGCTCGGTCTGGCTCGAAGGCGAGCTCGTGTGCTCCTGCCTCGTGCTCGCGGCGCAGGCCCACGGGCGCGACGTCCGAACCGTCGAAGGCCTGGCCGACGGCGACCGCCTGCACCCCGTTCAGCAGGCGTTCGTCGACACGGGCGCCGTCCAGTGCGGGTTCTGCACGCCGGGGCTCGTGGTCGCCGTAGCCGACCTGCTCTCTCGCGATCCCGCGCCCGACGAGCTCACCGTCCGTGAGGCGCTCGCCGGCAACCTCTGTCGCTGCACCGGCTACCAGAAGATCCTCGACGCCGTTCGGCTCGCGTCCGATCGCCTCGGGGAGGCGACGCCGTGACCCGCCTGCTGATCGAGCGGTGCGACGTGGTGGTGACCGTCGACGATGCCGAGACCGAGCTCGAGGGCGGCTCGATCCTGGTCGAGGACGGGGTGATCACGTGGATCGGGACGGGCGCGCCCGCGGCCGATCCCGACGAGCGCCTCGACGGCCGCGGCGCGATCGCGATCCCGGGCCTCGTGGACACCCACCACCACCTGTACCAGACGCTCACTCGCGCCCGCGCGCGGGAGGAGGGCCTGTTCGGCTGGCTGGTCGAGCTGTACCCGGTGTGGGCGGGACTCGACGCCGAGTGGGAGCGAGCCGCGGCCCGCGTGGGGCTGGCGCAGCTCGCGCTCGCGGGGTGCTCGACGACCACCGATCACCACTACATCCATCCGGCCGGGGTGCCCGACCTCCTGGAGGTCGAGATCGAGGCCGCGCGGGAGCTCGGTCTGCGGTTCCACCCGTGCCGAGGGTCGATGGACCTCGGCGAGGCCGACGGCGGGCTGCCGCCCGATTCGGTGGTCGAGGCCACCGACGACGTCCTGGCGCGGACGCAGGCGGCGGTGGAGCGGTTCCACGATCCGGCTCCGGGCTCGATGCTGCGGATCCCCGTCGCGCCGTGTTCGCCCTTCAGCGTGACCGAGCGCCTGATGCGCGAGAGCGCCGAGCTGGCCCGGCGCCTGGAGGTCGGCCTGCACACCCACCTGGCCGAGACGCTCGACGAGGAGCGGTTCTGCGTGGAGAAGTTCGGGCGTCGGCCGCTGGAGCTGATGGACGACTGGGGCTGGCTCGGGCCCGACGTGTGGTTCGCGCACGCCGTGCACCTGGACGAGAAGGACGTGCGACGCATCGGCGAGACCGGCAGCGGCGTGGCGTCGTGCCCCTCCTCGAACCTGCGGCTCGGGGCGGGGATCGCGCCGGTCCGCGACCTCGTCGCGAGCGGCGCGCGGGTCGGGCTCGGCGTGGACGGGCCGGCCTCGAACGAGGCGTCGGACCTGTTCGGCGAGATCCGTCAGGCGATGTTGGTGTCGCGCGCCGCCGGGCCGCCCGGGCTCACGGCCCGCGAGTGCCTTCGCCTGGCCACGCGCGGCGGCGCCGACGTCCTCGGCCGCGACGACGTGGGCTCGCTCCAGGTCGGCCGGCGCGCGGACGTGGCGCTGTTCTCCGTGGACGGCCTGGCGCACGCCGGCGCCGCGGAGGACCCCGTCGCCGGATTGTTGATGGGGGCGAGCGGACGGGTGCGTGATCTGCTCGTCGAAGGCCGGCCGGTCGTCCGCAACGGACGGCTGGCCACGGCGGACGAGGCCGAGATCGCCCGCGAGGGCCACCGCGTCGGTCGCCGCATCGCGGGGGTGGCCCGGTGAGCGCCGGCCTGCGCGAACGGACCCGCCGCGGCGTCGGCGAGAACGTCCGGCGTGTGGACGGCGTGCCGAAGGTGAAGGGCTCGTTCGCCTACGGGAGCGACCTATGGCACGAGCACCTGTTGTGGGGGGCCACGCTCCGCAGCCCGCATCCGCACGCCCGGATCGTGCGGATCGACCTCGCCGAGGCCGTGGCCGCGCCGGGGGTGCACGCCGTCCTGACGCACGAAGACGTTCCCGGCAAGAAGACCTACGGGTTGGAGTTCTCCGACCAGCCGGTGCTTCCGTGGGACCGGGTGTTGTACACGGGGCAGCCGGTGGCGATCGTGGCGGCGGAGACGCCCGAGCTCGCACGGCGGGCCGCGTCGCGCATCCACGTGGAGTACGAGGTCCTGGAGCCGGTGCTCGACATGGTCCGGGCCCTCGACGCGGACGCGCCGAGGCTCCACGAATGGGGCAACGTGTTGCGGCACCTCCACGTCGAGCACGGCGACCCCGACGCCGAGGCCGAGGTCTGGGTGGAGGGGTACTACGAGACTGGGATGCAGGACCAGGCAGCGCTGGGGCCGGAGGCGGGGATGGCCATCCCGGCCGAAGACGGCGGCGTCGACCTGATCGTCTCCACCCAATGGCTGCACGTGGACCGCCAGCAGATCGCACCCGTCCTGAACCTTCCCGAGGACCGCGTTCGCATCACGCTCGCCGGCGTCGGCGGCGCGTTCGGCAGCCGCGAGGACCTGCACATGCAGATCCACGCCTGCCTCCTGGCCCGATACACGGGACGGCCGGTGAAGATGTCCTACGGTCGCGAGGAGTCGTTCCTGGCGCACGTCCATCGTCACCCCAGCCGGATCTGGCTGCGGACGGGCGCGGCTCGCGACGGCACGCTCGTCGCGGTCCGCGGACGCATCGTGATCGACGGCGGCGCCTTCGCCTCGTCCACGCCCGCGGTGATCGGCAACGCCACGACGTTCCTGGCCGGCCCCTACGAAGTCCCGAACGCCTACCTGGAGGGCACGGCGGTCTACACGAACAACCCTCCGTGTGGCGCGATGCGGGGGTTCGGCGCCCCGCAGGCCTGCTTCGCGCACGAGGCCAACATGGACCGGCTGGCCGCCGAGCTCGGTCTGGACCCCGTGGAGCTTCGGCTCCGCAACGTCCTCGGGCCCGGCTCGGTGCTGCCGACCGGCGTCCCGATCCGCGGGAGCGCCCCGGTGCGCGAGGTCGTGGAGCGGTGCCGCGACGTTCCGATGCCTCCCGAGCCTGAGGCATCGCGCCTGCGCGACCCCATGACGTTCCCGGGCGGGGCCGGCAACGTCGGCCACGGCGAAGGGCTTCGGCGCGGGGTGGGGTTTGCCGTCGGCTACAAGAACGTGGCCTACAGCGAGGGCTTCGATGATTTCCACCAGGCGCGCGTGACGCTTTCGGCGGGACCCTCCGGTCCGGTGGTCGAGGTCCACAGCGCCGGCGTGGAGTGCGGGCAGGGCCTGTCCACCATCCTGACGCAGGTGGCGCGGGAGGAGCTCGGCGTGGACGACGTGATCCTGCACGTCGCCGACACGGGCGTCGACTCCGCGGGTTCGACGAGCGCGTCGCGCCAGACGTTCATGGGCGGGGGCGCCGTGCAGCTGGCCTGCCGGGCCGTGGCCGAGGAGGTGTTTGCCCGCGTGCTCGCGAGGGGAGGGACGGCAGGCGAGCTGGGCCTGGCCGACGAACGGGTCCTGGCCGACGGCGTGCCCGTCGCCGACCTCGTGGACCTGCTCGGCGAGCCGGTCTCGGCCACTCGCAGCTTCCACCATCGCCCGACCACAGGGCTGGACGAACGCGGCCAGGGCGACGTCCACGTGATGTTCGCCTTCGGCGCCCAGCGAGCGGTGGTCGAGGTCGACACCGACCTCGGCCTGGTGCGCGTCGTCCACCTGGCCACGACGATCGACGCGGGGCGCGCCATCAACCCGCAGGGCGTCGAGGGGCAGAGCGAGGGCGGGAGCGCCCAGGGCCTGGGCCTCGCGGTGATGGAAGAGATCCAGCTTCGCGAGGGACACATCGCCAACGCCTCGTTCACCGACTACCTCATCCCGACGTTCCTCGACATGCCGCCCGTGGCGACGGAGATCGTGGAGGACCCCGAACCCGGCGTGCCCTACGGAGCGAAAGGAGTCGGCGAGATCGCCACGATCGTGTCCACCGCGGCCGTGGTGGCGGCGATCCGCGACGCCACCGGTCGCCCGCTCACCCGGGCGCCGGTGCAACCGGACGACCTGGTCGGGTTGCGCGAGCCGCCCCCGGCACCACCTTGGCCACCCGTGCCCCACGTCCCCGGGAACCGCCCCGTCCCCGAGTACCACGGAGTGGATCTCGGGCAGAGCGACCTCAAGCCGACGTCCTGAACGGCTGCCCTTCGGGGACGCGGCCACCGGTGCCCGGTACCATGGAAGCTCGCTCCATGGCGGGTCGTCTAATGGCAGGACGCCAGGTTCTGGCCCTGGAAGTTGGGGTTCGAGTCCCTGCCCGCCAGCGCTTCGATGCCGGCGTCATGGGCGCCGACCGGGAGGCCTAGGCCGTCACCGGGAAGGCCGCCAGGCCCGGCGAGATGCCGGTCCGGAACGAGTCGACCATGCGGAAGAAGTCCGCGCGCTCGTGATCCCACTCGCCCGGCGGGAAGATCGCGGCCACGAGGAACCCCGTCCCGCCCACGCCGAGCGTGAACGCGGCGGCGACGCCCGTGGTGACGGTGCCGTTTTGCTCCATGTCGGCGACGACCAGCCGCGCCTCGAGCCCGTCGATCCGGATCTCGTCGTCGATCTGCACGTCCGTGGACGGATCGGCGGTCAGCAGGAACAGGCCCATGGCCCCGAGGTCCTCGAATTCCTCCGTGGTGATGGCGAAGGCCTGATACACGGTCTGATCCGGGATCTCGGTCTGCGAGGCGGCGAAGCGGCCGCCCAGCCCCGGCTGCGGCGCCGCCTCCGGGCTCGGCTGCGGCGGCCGGGCCACCACGCCGGTGAGCAGTCCGGGCCCGTCCACCGCCGGCTGCGGCGGCGTCACAACGAGCTCGTTCGCGGCGGGGAGGCTCGTGACGAAGTAGCCCTCGGGGTCGTAGTACCGCGCGAGCTCGCGCCCTCCCTCACTCCCGCACGCGCTGAACACCGCGGTCACGGCGAGCCCGGCGATGAGCCTCCTCACGGCGTGCTCATGGTGGCATGAGCCGGGCCGATTGACCATCGGCCTCGCGCCTCGTTACGGTGCAGTGAGGAACGGGGGAGGCGTGCATGAACAAGAACGGTCTCGTCGCCGAAGTGGCCAAACGCACCGGCTCCAGCAAGGCGGACGTCGCTCGCGTCGTCGACGCCTCCATGGACGTGATCCGGGAGACGGTCGCGAAGGGTGACCGGGTCTCGCTCGTCGGGTTCGGTACGTTCGAACGCAAACGCCGCAACCGGCGGATCGCGCGGAACCCTCGCAAACCGCTGACGCCCATCGTCGTGCCGGCCCGCGATCTGCCCTGGTTCAACCCCGGCAAGGAGTTCAAGGAGATGATCGCGGCGAAACGTCGCCGCACGGCGGCCCGGCGCGGCTGAAGGTCACAACGTCACGATCCGAAGGGTGCGCGCCACCTTCCGGCCGCCCTCCTCGATCAGGTCGAAGCGCACGCGTTGCCCGATGCGCAGGTACCGGATCCCCGAACCCTCGACGGACGTGGCGTCGATGTGGACCTCGGTCCGGTCGTCCATCAACAACGACCCGTCCCGACTCTCCGTATGGAAGTCCCTGATCGTTCCCTGCGGCATCCGTCCTCCTCGTCCGCCCTGCTCAGGCCGTGTGCCGGAGCCGCTCGCCCAGGTCCATCTGGAGGCAGACCTCGCGCGTGCGTCCCCGCCGCCCGTCCGAGAGCAGCGCGAGGATATCGCCGGGGCGGTCGAGGTCGAACGAGAGCTCGCGGCGCTCGACGATGGCGACGGGCAGGTCGCGCTCGGTCGCCATCTGCAGATGACGCCCGAAGGAGTCGGACCCGAACCGCGCCGGCATCACCCGGGGCGGTCGCCGAAGGAGCAGGCTGGTGCCGGACCCGTCGGCCGACCGCGCCATGACCACGGCTCCCAGCGTTCGGAGCGCTTCCTGCAACGCGTCCGGGGTGACGAGCGGGAGGTCGCCGGGCAGGATGGCCAGCGCGTCGGCCTCGCCCTCCTTCGCCAACCGCTCGACCTGGCGGACGGCGTTGGCCAGCGACGGCTTCTCCTCGGCAACCGCCCGGACGCCGCGACGGGCGGCGATCTCCAGCGCCACCTCGTCTGGCGAGACCACCCACGCGTCCCACCCCGCCACGCCCTGGGCGGCGTCGAGCACGTCTTCGAGCATGGCCAGGGTGAGCGCGCCGCGCTCGAGCGCGGAGAGCGCGGGGGCCAGCCGGCTCTTGGCCCGGGACAGCGACTTCACGGGGACGGCGACGACGCGCATGGATAGCAGGCTAGCGCGGCCGGCGCGGTAGCATCCGGGACCCGGAGGAGGCCGAGCTGGAACCCTGGTATCGAACGTTGGTGGCGCTGCTCCGACCGCCGTTCGAGCTCTGGTTCAACTGGCGGTTCGAAGGCATGGAGCGGGTTCCCGCGGACGGGCCGGCGATCCTGGCGGGCAATCACCTGTCCTATCTCGACCCGATCGCCCACGCCTATTTCGTGGTCAAGGCGGGCCGGCGGCCACGGTTCCTGGCCAAGCAGGAGCTCTTCGACCACCGGCTGATCGGGGTCGCGCTGCGGGGGGCTCGGCAGATCCCGGTGGCGCGTGGTACCGGCGACCGGACGCCGCTCGATCACGCCGAAGCCGCCCTGGCGGCCGGCGAGGTCGTGTTCGTCTACCCCGAGGGCACCTCGACGACGACCAACGCCGACTTCTCCCCCAGCCGCGGCAAGACCGGGGTGGTCAGGCTGTCGCTCCGGACGGGGGTGCCCATCCTGCCGGTGGCCACGTGGGGCGGGCAATACGTGTGGCGCAGCTCGGGGCGGCAGAACCTGTCGTTCGGGCGGCCGATCTGGGTGGTCGCCGGGGAGCCGTTCGACCCCGCCTCCCGCTCGTCGGATCCCGACGACCCGGCAGGCGTGCGCGCCCTGACCGACCAGCTCATGGCCGAGCTGAGCACGCTCGCGGAGGGCCTGCGGGCCCGGTACCCGGCGCGATGGTCCTCGGCCGACCGTCCGGCCCGGCGGGAGCGTTCGACGGGGTAGGCTGGCGCCGCATGCGTGAGGACGAACGGCACGGCTTCGCCACGCGCGCGATCCACGGGGCCCGGACCCCCCCGATCGAGCAGGACACGCCGAGCGTGCCGATCTTCCAGACCTCGACGTTCCGGTTCGCCACGGCCGAGGACTACGCGGAGACGATCGCGTTCCGCAAACCCGGCTACACGTACACCCGCGGGTACGGCAACCCCACGCTCCTGGCGTTCGAGAACCTCATGGCCGAGCTCGAAGGGACGGGGGCGGCGTTCTCGTTCGCGAGCGGGATGGCCGCGATCCACACCCTCGTCACGTCGCTCGCGCGGGCGGGGGAGCGGATCGTGGCGAGCACCGAGCTGTACGGGGGGACCTACGCGTTGTTCCGGAAGGTCCTGCCTCGCTACGGCGTGGACGTCACGTTCGTGAACCCGCACGACCTCGACGCGGTGGCCGCCGCCCTGCCGGGGGCCCGGCTCTTCTACTGCGAGACGATCGCGAACCCGAACGTCACCGTAGCCGACCTCCCCGCCATCGCCCGGCTCTGCGATCGCGAGGGGGTCCCGGCTGCCGTGGACAACACGTTCGCCTCGCCGTACCTGTGTACGCCGGCCGATCACGGGTTTGCGTACGTGCTGCATTCGGCGACGAAATACGTCGGGGGGCACAACGACCTGATCGGCGGGGTGGTCTGTGGGTCCGCGGAGGGGGTGGCCGGCCTCCGGGAAACCGTGATCGAGACCGGCGGAACGATGGCGCCGCTGGAGGCCTGGTTGTGCCTGCGCGGCCTGGCCACGCTCGAGCTGCGGATGGAGCGCCACGGCGCGAACGCCTCCGCGCTCGCGGCGCTGCTGGACGTGCACCCGAAGGTTGAGCGGGCCCACTACCCGGGTCTCGGCTCGCATCCCCAGCACGAGCTCGCCCGACGGTTGCTGCCCAAGGGGTTCGGCGGGATGTTGGCCTTCGACGTCGCTGGGGGCGTGGAGGCCGGGCGGCGGTTCTGCGACGCCCTCGAGCTGGCCTGGGTGGCCTCGAGCCTGGGGGGGACCCACACGCTGGTCGGCCACGCCGCCTCGACCACGCACCGTCAACTCGACACGGAGGCCCGTCGGGCGGCGGGCATCACCGACGGGCTGATCCGGGTCAGCGTCGGCCTGGAGACCGAGTCCGACCTGCTCGAGGACTTCGAGCGGGCGTTGGAGAAGGCGTGAAGCGGCGCGTCGTGGTCCTGTTCGGCGGCCGATCGGCCGAACACGAGATCTCGGTGCTCTCGGCGCGCTCCGTCCTGGACGCGCTGGACCCGGCCCGGTACGAAGCGATCCCCATCGGCGTGACGAAGCGTGGGCGCTGGGTCCTCATGCCCGCCGGCCCGCCGGCCTTGCCGGCCGGAACGCCCGAGGTCGAGTTGCCGGCCGTCGACGACGCCCGCGGCGACGACGTGATGCTGGACCAGGACCCGGCCGGGCAGGCGCTGGTCTCGGCCGATGGGTCCCGAACCGAGATCGACGTGGTGTTCCCGGTGATGCACGGGCCGTACGGGGAGGACGGATCGATCCAGGGGTTCCTCGAGATGGCCGGCGTGCCGTACGTTGGCGCCGGCGTGCTCGGCTCGGCGATCGGGATGGACAAGGCGGTGCAGAAGGTCGTGTGCGCTCACGCGGGCATCCCGGTCGTCCCCTACGAGGTCGTGCACGAGCGCGACTGGGAGCTCCATCCGGACGGGGTGGCGGCCCGGGCCCGGCACCTGGGGTTCCCGTCGTTCGCCAAACCGGCCGCCCTCGGCTCCTCGATCGGCATCACCAAGGTCCACGGAGAGGCCGAGCTCCGGCCGGCCCTGGAGGAGGCCTTCCGTTACGGCCGCAAGGCGCTGCTCGAGCGGGCCCTGGAGGGGGCGCGCGAGCTCGAGTGTTCGGTGCTGGGGAACGAGGACCCCGTGGCCTCGGTCGCGGGCGAGATCGTCCCGCGCGGCGAGCACGAGTTCTACGACTACGAGGCGAAGTACCTGGACGAGCGGGGGGCCGAGCTCCTGATCCCCGCGGACGTTCCGGGCGACGTGCTGTCCGAGCTCCAGCGGCTGGCGGTCGCGGCGTTCCAGGCGATCGACTGCGCGGGGATGGCCCGTGTGGACTTCTTCCTGACGGGTGAGGGGCGAGTGGTCCTGAACGAGGTGAACACGATCCCCGGGTTCACGACGATCTCGATGTACCCCAAGCTCTGGGAGGCCTCGGGGGTTCCCTACGCGGACCTGGTGGACCGACTCATCGAGCTCGCGATCGAGCGGCACCAGGTCGAGGGCAAGAAGGGCACCGCCTGAACGTGCCCGGTCGCCAGGAGGCGTCTCAGCGTTCGGTGGTTCGACGGATCAGAGGTGGACGACGGGGCAGGTGAGGGTCCGCGTGATCCCCTCGACGCCCTGGATCCGCGCCACGACGAGCTTGCCGAGCTCGTCGACGTTCTTGGCTTCGGCCCGGACGATCACGTCGTAGGGCCCGGTCACGTCCTCGGCCTCGGTCACGCCGTCGATGTCGCGGACCTCTTTGGCCACCTGCGCCGCCTTGCCGACCTCGGTCTGGATCAGGATGTAGGCCTGAACCACGCTGTCCTCCCTCGTCGCGAGGGCGCCATGCTATGCACCCGTTCCTGGGGGCGGCAAGCGGTGGCGAGCCCGCAAGGCGGGTGGGCGTCGCCCCCGTGAGAGGATGAAGGGGATGGCTGAGCGCAAGAAGCGCTCGCGACGGCGAAACGGCCCCCTCGTCGCCTGATGTTCGCCGACCGCGCCGAGGCGGGGCAGCTGCTCGCGGAGGCGCTCGTCGAGCTGGCCGGCCCCGACGTGGTGATCCTGGCGATCCCGCGAGGTGGCGTCATCGTGGGCGAGGCCGTGGCCCGGACGCTGGGAGCCCCGCTGGACGTCGTCGTCCCGCGGAAGATCGGCGCCCCCGGCAACCCCGAGCTCGGCCTCGGCGCGATCGCCCCCGGGATCCAGGTCCTCGACCGGCGGATGGTCGAGGCGCTGGGGGTCTCGGGCGCGTACCTCGAGCGCGAGATCGCCGAGCAGGAACGCGAGATCGAACGCCGCCAGCACGCCTACCGGGCGGGCCGCCCGCCGCTCGACGTCCACGGCAAGGTGGTGGTCGTGGTGGACGACGGCATCGCCACCGGGGGCACGGCGGTCGCCGCGTTACGGTGGGCGCGGTCCCGGGGCGCGAAGCAGGTGGTGCTGGCCGTCCCGGTGGCGCCGGCCCGGTCGCTCGCCATGCTCGAGGGCGAGGGCGACCGCGTGGTGGTCCTGGCCACCCCGGAGCCGTTCCTGGCGGTGGGCGAGTGGTACCGGCGGTTCGACCAGACCACGGACGAGGAGGTCGTGGAGGCGCTCGGGCGCGTCCGCGGAGACGCCGCGTGAGGCCGTTCGAGCTCGTGATCGCCGGGGGGTTGACCCTGGCCGGGCTGCGGTCGTTGTGGACGTGGAGCCGCCGACGGGTCGAGGGGACCGACGTCGTCGACCACCTGCTCTACGCGCTGTTCCTCACCGGCCGGATCGGGTTGTGGTTCTCGATCGCCGGGCTGTTCCTGCTCTACGCGTCCGTGGAGAGCCAGGGGCGGGCGGCGCTGGACGAGCTCGAGCCGTACCGGTGGTACCTGGCCGTTCCGCTGGTGCTGGCGGGGATGCAGCTCGTCGCCGGGTGGTTCCTCGGCCGCCGCGGAACCGGCGTGGCCGGTCCGAACGATCCCGAGGCCTAGCCCGCCGCCTTGACGATCTCGGGCGCGAGGTCCGGGAACTCGGTGAGCCGGGCCAGGCGCTCCGCCTTCAGGCCCTCGACGAGGTCGTCGTATTCGCGTCGGCGCCCCTGGCGTTCGTAGAGCCGGCGCGGCTGGCCCAGCTCGGGATCGTCGATCCCGGGGACGTCTTCGGCCACGAGGTAACCGAAGTCGTCGTCCTGGGTCCACGAGATGGTCTGCTCGGCGATGCCCTTCACGCACGCCGACGTGTGCGGGATCTTCACCTTCTTCGAGCGGTCGTCGCCCGCTCTGCCGCCCACGCGGCCGGTGTTGAGCAGGTACGTCTCGATGGGGTGGGTGGCCAGGAGGTCCAGGATGCGGTTGCCCTGGAGGTCGTGGGGGAGCGGGAAGAACGGGTTCGTCCCCGGGACCCGGAGGAACCGGCCGGCCTCGGAGGCGCCGCCCGCCGAGGTCCCGGTGGTCTCGCCGAGCATGAAGTAGGCCGCCGCCTGCTCTTGGTTCAGCTTCGACACGGCGGGGATGATGTTCTCGTTCCAGTTGAGGATCAGGAGACAGTCGACCGTGCCGACCGTCCGCGGGTCGCGGGATCGTTCGAGGTCGGACATCCCGAACACGGCCCGGCCGTTCTGCGTGTAGCTCTCCTCGAAGAAGTTCACCTTGCCGCGCTCGTCCTGGTACACGTTCTCCAGGTACGCGGTCGGCTTGATGACCGCGTTGTAGATGTTCGGCTCGAAGTCGGGGTCGAGGCTGAAGGTCTTGGCGAAGCACCCGTTCTCGGTCCCGTAGGCCACGCCTCCCGGCATCAACGCGACGAAGTCGTCCTGCACGGGCACCGAGTCGTTCTGCGTCGTGAAGGTCGTGGTGGTCTTTCCGGTCCCCGACAGGCCGATGATCATGAACACCTTCTCGCCGTCGGCGGTCGGGATCACCTTGAGTCCGGCGTGGAGCGCGAGGCCGCCCAGGCCGTACACCTTGGCGTTCCACATCCGGAGCCCGCCCTTCTTGGACTCGCCGAAATAGTCCGAGTTCAGGACCCGGGTCACGCCGTTGTCGAGGTCGACGGCGATCACGCGCTCGTCGGGGTAGCCGGGGGCCGCGAGGTTCGGCGTGTAGATCACCTGCACCTCGGGATCGCCGCCGTCCCGCGGGAAATACAACTTCTGCTGCATGCCCGCGATGTTCGCGTTGGCCTTCTCGATGGTGAGGCGGGCCGCGGTGCGAAAGTCCGGGTCGTTGCCGATGTAGCCGTCGACCACGACGATGTCGCGGTCCCGCAGGTATCCATCCTGCATCGCGGCGATCCGGCCGAACTCCTCCCGCGTCATGGTCTTGCCGGAGGAGCGTTCGGCCACCACGTACGTGCTGCCCGCGCTCCGCGAGGTCACCGTGGTCTGGACGTTCACGTTCCCGTATTCGGTGACCCGGGCCTGCGGCATCTGCTCGGTGAAGGCCCGAAGCTCGTCGGCGGAGGAGTTGTCGTGGATGGCTCGCGCCTGAACCTCCAAGGGAACCCTCCTTCAGCCGACCGGGGCCGAGCGACGGGACGCCGTCGCTCGGAAGGCAACTATCCTACCCAACGGACCCGTGCCGGCCTCGACGGAACGGATCAGGCCGGGCCCGCCGACTCGACGAAGCGGATGGAACTCTCCGAAGACGAGCTCGTCGCCGCGATCTCCCGCGTCCTCTCGGGCGAGCAGCCCGGGGTCGTGCTCGGGCTCGGCGACGACGCGGCCGTGCTCGAGCCGGCCTCCGGTCAGCAGATCCTGACGACGGACCTCCTGATCGAAGGCGTCCACTTCGACCCGGCCTCGATCTCGCCGCACGATCTCGGCGCGAAAGCCGTCACGGTCAACGTCTCCGACGTCGCGGCGATGGGAGGAAGCCCGCGCGCCGCGGTGGCGTCGATCGTCCTGCGGACCGACGTCGAGGCGGCGTGGGTCATGGAGCTGTACGCGGGGATGCGGGACGCGTGCACCGACTATGCGCTGTCGCTGGTGGGCGGCGACACCAACCGCGGGCCCGCCGTGGTCGTCTCGGTCACGGTGGTGGGGGAGGTGGCTCCGGGCCGCGCCGTGACGCGTTCGGGCGCGCGGCCCGGCGATCAGATCGTGGTCACGGGATCGTTGGGGGCGGCCGCCGGTGGGTTCGCCGTCTCGAAGGCGTCGGCCGCCCGGGTCGGCGAGGCCCTGTCCGCCCCGTGGGGTCGCGAGCTCGTCGACGCGTTCGAGCGTCCGGTGGCGCGGGTCGGCGAGGGCCAGGTCCTGGCTCGGCGCGGCGCGACCGCGATGATGGATCTGTCGGACGGCCTGGCCAAGGACCTGCACCGGTTGTGCGCCGCGAGCGGCGTGGGGGCCCGCCTGGAGCTCGAGGCGATCCCGGTCGCGCCGGCGCTGCGAGCGGCGACCGAGTGGCTCGAGGCCGACCCGCTGGAGCTCGCCGTCGGGTTCGGAGAGGACTACGAGCTGCTGGCGACGTTCGGGGAAGGCGACGTCGACCGGGCTCGGGAAGGCCTGGACCCGTTCGGCGTGACGCTCACGGCGGTGGGAACGATCATCGAAGGGTCGGGCATCGTCGCCGTCGACGCCGACGGCCGCGACGCCCCGCTGGAGGCGAAGGGATGGGACCACTTCTCCTGAGGAGCGGCAGATGACCGACGAGCGGCCCCCGCGGCCCCGAGCCCTGTCGATCGCCGGGTCGGACTCGGGCGGCGGCGCGGGCATCCAGGCCGACCTGAAGACGTTCAGCGCCTTGGGCGTGTTCGGGATGACCGCCGTCACCGCGGTCACCGTCCAGAACACGAAGGGGGTGTGGGGCTACGAGACGTTGTCGCCCGGCCTGGTGGGAGACCAGATCCGGGCCGTGGCGACCGACCTCGGCGTGGACGCGGCCAAGACGGGCATGTTGGCCTCGGCGGCGATCGTGGAGGCCGTCGCCGACGCCGTCGCCGAGACCCGGATCCCGAACCTGGTCGTGGACCCGGTGTTCGTCTCCAAGCACGGGCACGCGCTCCTGGAAGACGACGCGGTGCAGGCCCTCCGCGAGCGAGTCCTGCCGCTGGCCACGATCGTGACGCCGAACCTCCCGGAGGCCGCCGGGCTCACGGGGTTCCCGGTCGGGACGCGGGAGGACATGGAGCGGGCCGCCACCGCGATCCTGGCCATGGGCCCCGCCGCCGTGTTGGTCAAAGGAGGGCACCTCGAGGGTTCGGACCGCGCCGACGACCTGTTCTTCGATGGGCGCCAGGTCGCCTGGGTGGGGGGCGAGAGGATCGACACGCCCCACACCCACGGGACGGGATGTGTGCTCGCTTCGGCGATCGCGGCGCACCTGGCGCGGGGTGAGTCCCTCCCGGACGCGGTCCGCCGGGCGAAGACCTTCGTCACCGAAGCCATCCGCCACGCCCTCCCGCTCGGCCAGGGGATCGGGCCGGTGGATCCCCTCGCGGCGGCGCGGGCCGTCGGCGAGGCCTGAACCTCCTGTCGGCCGAGGTCCCGTCGGCCGCCCGGACGACGGGATAGGCCGCACCCGGAGTTGAGCAGGGACCCCGCCTGCGCCGGGAGACCCCAAAACGCCGATACCTTCCAGGAGTTACCCGATCGGAGGTATGGCGTGTACCGAGCACCCGGTGAGGGGGTTCGGGGGGTCGGAGGAGCGAGCGCCGACGCACGAGCGATCGCCCCCCACCCGGCCGAGGGAAACGGCGGGCGGGTCGTCATCGCCGACGACATGCCGGTCCTGGGCGGGATCGATGCCATGGTCCGTATCCGCCACCGGGATCCGGACGTGCAGATAATCGTGTTCTCCGCCGAAGATGACCCGGCCACCACGCGCGCGGCTGCCGATGCCGGCGCCTCGGAGCTCCTGGTGAAGGGCGCGGCGACCGCCGCGTTGTGCGAGGCCGTGGCCAGGGCGGTGGCGCGTCGGGAGCGAGGGCGCGGACCGGCCGGTTAACCCGCCCGCTGGACCTTGCCGGCCTTCAGGCAGCTCGTGCAGACGTACACGCGCCGTGGGGTGCCGTTCACCATCGCCCGGACGCGCTGCACGTTGGGGTCCCACCGGCGGGAGGTCCGGCGATGGGAGTGGGA
>DASUTU010000048.1:0-10300 GCA_036374435.1 Actinomycetota bacterium
TGGTCGCCGTGGCCTTCGGGATCGTGCTGGTCCTCGGGCTCACGGCGACCGCGGTGTGGCGCGCAGCGCACACGGACGACGCGAGCCAGGTGGAGGACGCCGACGCCATCCTCGTGCTGGGGGCGGCGCAATACAACGGGACCCCCTCTCCGGTGTTCCGGGGGCGGCTGCGGCATGCCGCGCTCCTTTTTCGGAACGGCAGGTCCGACACGGTGGTGGTGCTGGGTGGCGCCGCTCCGGGCGACCGGGTGTCGGAGGCCGAGGCCGGCCGGAGCTGGCTCGTGGCCCAAGGCCTTCCGGCAGGCGACGTGGTGGCCTCACCCGTCGGCGGCACCACGCTCGAGAGCCTGGAGGCGGCGGCGGACTGGATGCACGATCGCGGGCTCGATACCGCGTTCCTGGTCTCGGACCCCTGGCACAACCTGCGCGTCAAACGGATGGCATCGGACCTCGGCATCACCGGGTACGCCTCGGCCACCTGGCAGTCGGCGGCGGTCACGGAGCGCACACGGTTCGGCGGCTACCTGCGCGAGACGTTCGCGTACCTGGCGTACCGCCTGTTCCGGCGGTGACGGTCGGGTCGGCGGCGGGCGCTACCATGCGGCCGTGACCACCGCCCGCGAGCGGACCGAACAGATCGAGCGCGAGACCCTGTCGGCGCAGGCGACGTTGTCCTCGGCCAGCAAGGGCCGCGAGCGTGAGGAGCCGCAGGACCCGCTCCGGACGTGTTTCCAGCGCGACCGGGACCGCATCGTGCACTCGAAGGCGTTTCGGCGTCTCAAACACAAGACGCAGGTGTTCCTGGCGCCCGAGGGAGACCACTACCGCGTTCGACTCACGCATACCCTGGAGGTCAGCCAGATCGCCCGCACGGCGGCGAGGGCCCTTCGGCTGAACGAAGACCTGACCGAGGCGATCGCCCTCGGGCACGACCTCGGGCACACGCCGTTCGGGCACCTGGGGGAGCAGGCGCTCACGCCGTTCCTGGACCGGCCGTTCCGCCACAGCGAGCAGAGCCTGCGGATCGTGGACCACCTGGAGCGGGACGGACGCGGCCTGAACCTGACGTGGGAGGTCCGGGACGGCATCGTGAACCACACGTGGTCGATGCCCCAGCCCTCGACCGCCGAGGCCCGGGTCGTTCGGTTCGCGGACCGCATCGCATACCTGAACCACGACGCCGACGACGCCGTTCGGGCGGGGGTGCTCGAGGAACGCGAGCTCCCCGACGAGGTCGTGGAGGTGCTCGGGAGGACGCATTCGCAACGCATCGGCACCCTGGTCACGGACCTGGTGCGGAACAGCGAGGGGTCGCCCGAGGTCCATCTGTCCGCCGAGGTCTTCGGGGCCCTGGACCGGCTCCGGGACTTCCTGTTCGAGCGGGTCTACCTCCGCGACCAGGCCCGGGCCGAGCAGGACAAGGCCATCGGGCTGGTCCGGGCGCTCTTCGCCTATTACCTGGACCACCCGGACACGGTGCCGGAGGAGTACCATCGGGCGCCTGGAGACCTGCCGACCCGGGTGGCCGACTACATCGCGGGCATGACGGACCGCTACGCGCTCCGGGTGTACGAGCAGCTCTTCCTTCCCCAGCGGTGGTTGATCTAGGCCCAGGGAGGGAGTGAGGTGGCGGGCAGGATCCGGGACGAAGACGTCGAGGCCGTCCGCGAGCGCACGGACATGCTCAAGCTCGTCTCCGGCTACCTCACGCTGAAGAAGGCAGGCAACGACCGATACATCGGGCTCTGCCCGTTCCACACCGAGAAGACCCCGTCGTTCTCCGTGTCGCCCGGCAAAGGCATGTACTACTGCTTCGGCTGCGGGGCCGGGGGAGACGCCATCCGGTTCGTTCGCGAGGTGGAGCACCTCGAGTTCGCGGAGGCCGTGGAGCGCCTGGCCAAAGAGGCCGGCGTCACCGTCCGGTACGAGGGCGACTCGCCCGAGTTGCGGCGCGCCGCCGGGCGGAAGCAGTCGCTGCACCGGGCCAACGAGGAGGCGGCCGCTCTCTACCACCAGATGCTGCTCGACGGACGCGAGGGTGAAGACGCCCGCCGGTACCTCGCCGAGCGCGGGATCGACCGCGACACGATCGCCGCCTTCGGCGTCGGTTACGCGCCCCGGTACCCCGACTTCCTCCTGCGGCGCCTGGCCCGGTCGCTCTCGCCGGAGATCCTGGTCGAGGCCGGACTGGCGCTCCGGGACAACACCGGCGACGTCCGCGACCGGTTCCGCGGCCGGATCACGTTTCCCGTGCACGATCTGGCCGGCCGGGCGGTGGGGCTCGGGGCGCGGATCCTCCCGGGCGAGCGCGAGGACGGCCCGAAGTACCTCAACTCGCCGGAGACGCCCGTGTACCGCAAGGGCGAGGTCCTCTACAACCTCCACCGGGCCAAAGCCGCGGTCTCGCGCACCGGCGAGATCCACGTCGTCGAGGGCTACACGGACGTGATCGCGCTCGCGCGGGCCGGGATCGAGACCGCCGTGGCCACGTGCGGCACGGCGCTGGGGGAGGGGCACTTCCGGCTGGCGTCCCGGTTCGCCCAGCGGATGGTGCTTGCGTTCGACTCCGACGAGGCCGGCGCCCGGGCCGCCGAACGGGCCTTCCAGTTCCTCGAGGCGTACCCGCTCCAACCCGTGGTCTTGATCCTGCCCGAAGGCCAGGACCCCGCCGACTTCGTCCGGGCCAACGGGGGCGAGGCCCTGCGCGACCTGGCCCGGGACGCGGTCCCGCTCGTCGAATACATGCTGGCCCGCACGGTCCGGCGCCACGACCTGTCCTCGATCGAGGGGCAGAGCGCCGCGGTGGCGGCCGCCCTGCCGATGCTCCAGGAGCTCAGCGACCCCGTCCGGCAGACCGAATACGCCCACCGGCTGGCCGAGCTGGCCGGGGTGACCGAGACCTCCGTGGTCCTGGCCCTGGATCGCCGGATGGCCGGCGAGACCGCCGACGTCGCGCAGAGCATCCGGCGAGCCTCCGCCCAGGAGCGCGTCGAGCGGGAGATGTTGCGGCTCCTGGCCCGGGACGCCGAGGTCTACGCCGCGCTCTCCGAGCGGGTCACGCCCGAGCACTTCGTCACGGCGCGCAATCGCGACCTCTTTGGGCTCCTGCGCCGGGCAGGAGGCGATGTCGGGGCGTTCGTATCGCGTTCGCAGGACGAGGAGGTCGTGCAGTCGCTCTCGGCGCTCGCGCTGGAGCCGCTCGACGGGGAGGGTTCGCTCGACTATGCGGAGGACGTGTGGGCCCGACTCCAGGAGTTCGGGCTCAAGCGGAAGAGCACATCCCTTCGCAAGCGGCTGCAGAAGCTGAATCCAACCACCGACCCCGATTACGATGAGTTGTTCCAGCAGCTCATTGCGATCGACGGCGAGCTGCGCCGGCTCCGCCACCGCGGCGGGGTTCCCGTCTGACCGGCGTGGGCGCCGCGGTTTCTGCCTCGTACACTCATCGTCACCCCCCAGATCCCTCGACCAGGAGCGCCCGTGACTGAAGTAGCCCGCGATCTGGGCTTGGAGGAAGCAAAAGAGGTCATCACGGCTCGCGGTCGCGAGCGGGGCTTCGTCACCTCCGACGACCTCCTGGAGTCCGTCCCGGTCGACGACTTCACCCCCGAGCAGGTCGAGGAGTTCCTGACGCAGGTCGAGGAGCACCTGCGCGGCGAAGGCATCGAGGTCATCGAGGTCCCCGGGGACGAGGTCGACGCGACCGCCCAGCGCCAGATCGACGTCGACCTGCTGAAGGCCCCCACCAACGACCCGGTCCGGATGTACCTGAAGGAGATCGGGAAGGTCCCGCTCCTCACGGCGGCCCAGGAGATCGACCTGGCCCGGCGGATCGAGGCCGGCGAGTTCGCCACCGACCTCCGCGAGGTGATCGAGCTCGACGACAAAGGCGACCAGAAGCGGCTGCGCCGCGTGGTCGAGTCCGTGATCGCCATCCGCGACCACCAGGTCGAGAAGTTCGGCAAGGTGGAGGGGATCGGCCGGGACAAGATCGCCAAGTCCTACCGTCCCAAGACCCGCGAGGACCTGGACGACTTCCTGCGGCGGGTCGAGCGAGACGGCCAGCTGGCCAAACGCAAGCTGATCGAGGCCAACCTGCGGCTGGTGGTCTCGATCGCCAAGCGCTACGTGGGCCGGGGGATGTTGTTCCTCGACCTGATCCAGGAGGGCAACCTCGGCCTCATCCGGGCGGTCGAGAAGTTCGACTACTCGAAGGGATTCAAGTTCTCGACCTACGCCACGTGGTGGATCCGCCAGGCGATCACGCGCGCCATCGCCGACCAGGCCCGGACCATCCGGATCCCGGTCCACATGGTCGAGACCATCAACAAGCTCGTGCGGATCCAGCGCCAGCTCCTCCAGGACCTCGGGCGCGAACCCTCGCCGGAGGAGATCGGCCGCCAGATGGGCATCCCGGCCGAGAAGGTGCGCGAGATCCTGAAGGTCTCCCAGGAGCCCGTGTCGCTGGAGACCCCCATCGGCGAGGAGGAGGACTCCCACCTCGGCGACTTCATCGAGGACTCGGACGCCGTCGTGCCGGTGGATGCCGCCAGCTTCATCCTGCTCCAGGAGCAGCTCGAGGCCGTGCTCCACACCCTTTCGGAGCGCGAGAAGAAAGTCATCCAGCTCAGGTTCGGACTGCTGGACGGCCACCCGCGCACGCTCGAGGAGGTCGGGCGGGAGTTCGGCGTTACGCGCGAGCGGATCCGGCAGATCGAGTCGAAGACGCTCTCGAAGCTCCGGCACCCCAGCCGGTCGCAGAAGCTCCGCGACTACCTCGAGTAGGCCCGCGCGGGGCGCGCGGAACCGCGGGGAAGCGCGGGCCGTTCCCTGCGATCAGTTCATCGACAGGTCGTCGACGTCCGCGACCAGCCGGCGCTGGATGGTGGCCCGGGCCCTCTGGATCGCCTCGACCCCCTTCGAGCCGGCCCGCCCGGCCAGCCCGGCGAGCCGCTGCGACGAGGGGTGACGAGACATCGCCGCCCGGATCCCGTTGGGGCCGTTCCCCTCGTGCTTGCTCAACTCGCGCGCGATGAGGTACCCGATCACGCCGCCCACGACCAATCCCAACCGGAACCGCACGGTGCAAGCCTAGCCCATCGGGGTCCTGCAGGGGCCGTTGGTAGACTGCCTCGGTTCCGGTCCGGGGTAGCTCAATTGGCAGAGCGGCGGACTGTTAATCCGTAGGTTGTGGGTTCGAGTCCCACCCCCGGAGCTGCAAGACTGTCGTGTCCCGCCTCATCCTGGACACTCCGGCGCCACCTTATGGTTGACGGAGTTCCGGGACATCTTTGACACCGGCTCCGGTAGATCTTTGACGGTGGCTCCGGCTGATGCTTGACGCTCGTCGAGCGGCTCGTCTGCTTGTCCCGACCCCTTGGCCGAGTCCGGGAGGTGGGCCGTGTGGTGGAGCTCAGCGTCATGGAGCAGCGGTACCAGGCCGTCCTGGCGGTCGTGCAGGACGGGTGGAAGGTCGTCGAGGTGGCCGAGCGCCTCGGGGTCTCGCGCCAGAGCATCCACAACTGGATCGCCCGCTACGAGCACGGCGGCCTGGCCTCGCTCACCGATCGTTCCCGCCGACCCCACAGCTGCCCCCACCAGACCAGCGCCGAGGTCGAGGCCCTGATCTGCGAGCTCCGCGGGGAACACCCCGGCTGGCGCCCCAGGCGCATCGCTCACCAGCTTGGTCGAGGCGGGATCGACCGGGACTGCCCCAGGTCGCTCGAGCATCTGCCGCTGCCTGAAGCGCCATGGCCTGATCGAGCTGCGTCGTCGCCGCCAACGTCGAGAGGATCCACCGGTGGGAACGGGAGCGTCCCATGCAGCTGTGGCAGATGGACGTGATGGGCGGGGTGGAGCTGGACGGGACCGAGCTCAAGGTAGTGACCGACATCGACGACCACAGCCGGTTCTGCGTGACGGCCGGTCTGGTGGCCCGGGCCACCTCCAAGGCGGCGTGCCAGGTCCTGGCGGCCTCGCTCGTCCGCTACGGGGTGCCCGACGAGATCCTGACCGACGGCAAGTGCTTCACCGGCCGGTTCGGCCCCCAGCCGACCGAGGTCCTGTTCGACCGGATCCTGCGCGAGAACGAGATCAGCCACCGCCACACCGGTGGAGCCTGGGACGACCGACCCCATTCTCGAGGCCCCGGGATGTGGTCGGGTGCGGCTGGGGGTGAGGACACAATGACGGTGCTGGTGGCGTACGCGAGCAAGCACGGGTCGACCCAGGGGATCGCCGAGGCAATCGGAGGCCGGCTTCGCGAGCGGGGCGTAGACGCGGAGGTGCGGCCGACCGGCGGCGTGAACCTTGAGCGATTCGACACGCTCGTTGTCGGGAGCGCGAGTGAACCTAGTCTGACGAGTTCCTCATCTTTCCTACTCAGTCGGCATCGTTCGGCCCGGCACATCCAACATCGGGGCCGCCCCCTCAGACTCTTCCCTGCGACACGCAGCCATCGCCAACTCGAGCATGGCGTCGTGGCGCCCGCATAGACGTCACTTTCCTCGGCCCGGCGCATGCACATGCAAGGCCGGCCCCCGTCTTCCCACTGGCACGGGCCGAGTGAGCGCTCCCACCGCTGCTCCCACCGCTCGTGTCGCGCGGCATCGCCGACGGACGGTCGCGCCTCTTGGCCTAGTACGGACGATGGATGGATTCGTAGGCCAACGGAGGTAGAAGCACATCACCTGCCGTCCCCATACTGGACCCACCAGATGGGCTACAGAGAGGAGCGATGGGGGACGAGTACGACACCATCCGGGGGGTGCCGAGTCGTCGAGTTGCGTCCCGCGTGGGTAGGAACCGCGGCTCGGGTTCCTCGCGTGGAACTGGAGGTTTGAGACGGGACGTCTCCCGATGCCTCCGCTCTCACCGCTCGGCGGCTTCCGCGTCCTCGCGATCGGCGAAGGGCCGGTCGGTCAGGTGCATCGCCCGTACCGCAAATCGAGCATAGAAGGAGCGATTGGATGCTTGGTAGGTTCGCCGCGAACATCCGTGTCGGTTTCTCCTCGATCACCCGCATGACCGCTGGGAAGGTGGCGGTCGGCACGGTCGTCGCCGCCTCCCTCGTGACTCCCCAGGGGTGGAGGCTGCTCGTCACCATCGCGGCCCTCGGTCTGCTGTTCGCCGCCGCTGGCGCATTCCTCGGTATCGACCTCGAGGCGCAGAGGGAGGAGGAGAGAACGGATGTCTTCGCTGATCGGTCGTAGGTTCCGTAGGGTCCACGAGGACGAGGGCGGTGCCGTCCTGCTGATCGTCGCCTTCACTCTGGTGGCCCTGATCGGGATGCTCGCTCTCGTGTTCGACCTGGGGTCGCTCGTGTCGACGCGCCGGACGGCGGTCAAGGCGGCAGACGCCGCGGCGTTGGCGGCAGCGCAGTCCTGCTTCGATGGGGACGCGGCCGGAGCGCCGCTCGCTGCCGAGCGGATCGGGTTTGCCAACATGGAGGACTCCGGCACGAACCTCTCCGGGACCACCTCCACGATCGTCGCGCAAGAAGGTTGTGGCACGAATAGGAACTACGGATACGTGACCGTCAGGGTCTCCACGGATCAGGACCTGTACCTCTCCCCGATCTTCGGCATCGACTCGCACGGTGTCGCCGCTGAGGCCACGGCGGCGTGGGGCATGGTGGTCGGACCGCCGGTGCCGGTCATGGCCTCGATCGGCGGGCCGGACGCCTTCTCGTCTTGTGAGATCCCTCCGTCCGCATCGATTCCAGGTGAGGTCTGTTACGTCCTGATGGACAACGACAGGAACGGCGAGAGCCAGTTCGGGTACCTCAGTCTGTCCCATTGGTATCCGGTTGGGACCGATCCGCTGACGATGGCCTGCAGCTCTGTGGGCGGCACCAGGCTCCTCCGCGATCAGATCGCCGGCATCGGTATGCCGAACTACGTCTACGGTGCCCCGGCCTGGTCGTGCAAGGTGCCCGGCGAGAGCGCCCAGACTTGGCCGACCCTGGCGGGACTCACTCGCTGGTTCCCGTTGACCAACCCGGCCGTGACCGAACCGTCCGGCAAGTTCTATTACGTCGAGGGGTTCGCGCAGGCCACGGTCGTCAGCGTCGAGCAGAAGAGCTGGAGCGACGTCACCACCAACCCTGGCAACGGCGATGGGAGCGGCAACGATGATCCGATCGACACCACGCAGCAGACGTGCGGTAACGGCATCCTGGTCCCCCCGAACGGCAGTTATTCTTGCATCGGACTGACGTGGCACACGTCCTTGATGCCCACGCCCGGCGACACGGCGATCGCTGAGGGGGTGCGCCTGATCGAGTAGCCAGGGGGCCTTGTTCAACCCCATCGGAGCGGAGGACCCGCGAATAATCCGGATGGCTCGTGATCTGAGGGCGTAGGAGGCGTGGGACACCGCGCCGGTTAGGCAGGAGTAAACATGCGGAGATATTCACTCATCGAAGACGGCCAGGGGAACTACGGGTTCGGAAACGGGTACGAACGGTTCGAGGAGCAAGAGACGCTCCCCGAGCCCGACGACCAGAAGTCCATGCTGCGGGCCCTCTTGCGCGACGCGGACGCGGCGGCCAAGCAGATGACACTGGACGAGCTGAAGGCGAGGATCACCGCCATCCTACCGGGGGCCACCTTCGAAGTGGACGACCTAGGCCAGATCGTCATCCGCACCAGCTTCCAGGTGCACATCGACTCCGAGGGGTTGACGGAGATCCTGCGCCAGAAGGCGCGCGATCAATTTCCACCAAAGAAGGGTCGGTTCGGGAGGAGGAACTGACCCTGCGGGTGAACCGGAACCACGGCGCGCTGACGCGCGTCGAGCGCCCTACTCAGCTGCCGTAGGGCCGAGGTGGCCTCGCGTGCGCGGCGCCGCCAGCGTTGCCGTTACCTTGATCTCGGCTTGCCCGGACATCGCGGGCCAGGGGTTCCTCCACGCTGCCATTTCCCATTACCCGGCTTGCGTCCGGCCATTGGCCTCGTACTTCTCCCGCAGCCACGGCTCGTGTTCGTGGTGGCGGAGCCAGTGGAGTAAGGGACGGGTGGCGGGAACCTTTGCGAACAGGGCTTCAAGATCAGTAGCGGTCGGCCAAGAGCAGCGCTCGTCCGACGCGTGCGACGCCGAGCCGAGGCCGCGTGCGAGGGCGCCCGGGTTCGGGTAGCGTCGTGACCCGGCGCCCGATGCCCGCCGGATGGGAAGGAGCACGGCGATGGGAGGAACCTCGAAGGTGGGCGCGCGTCGTTGCGCCCGGTTGGTGGTTTTGGGGGCGGCGCTCTCCGTCGCCGCTGTGGGCGCCCACGCCCCCGCCTCGGCCCAGCCCGAGACCTCCCCGCACATCGTCTACACGGGCGGCGGCGGGTTCACCGATTCTGCCGTCGTTGCAACGGATCAGGCCGGCAACGCCGTCGTGCTGAGCGAGGCGGCCGAGCCCTTCGCGACTATCAACGCGGGCCTTGTCGCGTTCACACGGCACCACCGACGCGTCCAGTTCGCGTCCGATGTCATTATCAAGGACGCCGTCACCGGCGAGCGGATCCACAAGGTCCTCGATGCGCGTTGGCCGCTGCTGTTCCACGACGGCACGTCGCTGTTGTTCTTCCCGGACAACAACGGGCGGGACGTGCCCGAGGACCGGGATCTGTACGTGAGCTCGGTGTGGTTCCGCGACCTCGAGACTGGTGCGGAGCGCAGGCTCGCGCAGTTCGAGGGCGATGATCTCCATCCGCTCCAGACCGCTGCCTCGCCTGACGGGCAACAGGTGGCGTTCTCGTACGGGAACGACTTCTTCCTGTTCGTGTGGAACATCTGGGTCGCGAGCGTTGACGGCACCAGCCTGGAGCAGATCACGACGGACGACCGGTCGCTGTACCCGTCCTTCAGCCCCGACGGGGAGACGATCGCGTTCACGCACCACCGACCGGGAGCGCCATGCAGCGCGAGCGTGCATCTCATGGGGGTGGACGGCTCGGACGCGCGCCGGTTGGCGCGGGGGTCGTGCGACGCCGTTCTGCTGCGCCCGGTCTGGCTCGACGACACGACGCTCGTGGTGTGGCGATGGGAACGGACGGATCGGCGCTTCAATCGGCCGGCCGGCCTGCTGAGGGTCTCGGCGGAGACCGGCGAGGTGCTCGGCGAGATCGTGTCGGGCCGGGTGTCGGACTTCGCGGTCGCGCGCGAGGCCGGTCAGGTCGTGTACCGGCTGAAGAACGGTCGGATCGTCGTGTATGACGTCGCGAGCGACACCTCGTTCACGGTCCCGGGCGGTCGCGACATCCCGTTCGGGCACGTGCATATCGACGGGTCGCTCGAGCTAGCGATCTGACCC
>DASUTU010000049.1:0-36659 GCA_036374435.1 Actinomycetota bacterium
GGGAGGGACCGGCGATCAGCAACGAGCCGCCGAGCGAGTCCACGCCTTCATCATGCCCGAACGAAACGGGACGCGGCGATCAGCCCTTGGGGACCTCCTTGGCGGGGTCCCAGAACGGCAGCGGGGCCGTCACGGCCGGCATCGGGCCGTCGGGCGCGTCCAGCTCGAGCTCGGTGCCCGTTTCGGCGAGCCCGATCGGCACCCAGGCGTAGCCGAGGTTCTTCTTCAACCGGAACGAATGGCTGGCGCTCGTCAGCCGCCCCACCACCTCGCCGTCGCGCCGAACCGGCCAGAACTCCTCCAGCCACATCCGGAACGGCTCGCCGCCGATCTCCACGCCGACCAGCTTGCGGTCCACCCCCTCCTCGGACAGGCGCCGCAGCGCATCCCGTCCGATGAAGTCGGCCTCCAGCTCGACCAGTCGCTCCATCCCGGTGACGTGCAGCGGCGTGTCCTCGATGCCCATGTCGTTGCCGTAGTTGAAGATCCCGGCCTCGAGGCGGCGCTGGTCGCTCGGCGCGATCGGGCGGATCTCGAAGGGGCGGCCCGCCTCCATCACCCGGTCCCACAGCTCGAGCCCCCGGGATCCGTCGCGAAGGTAGATCTCATAGCCGACCTCGCCGGTCCACCCGGTCCGCGAGACCACCACGGGGATGCCGTCGAGGTCGCCCTCCCAGCACCGGTAGTAGCGAAGCCCGGAGACCTCGTCGCCGAGCAGGTCGCGGATCACGTCCTTGCTCTTCGGTCCCTGGACCTGGAGGGGGCTGACGTCGGGCTCGCGGATCTGCACGTCGAGGCCGGCGAACGCTTGCACCCCAAGGGCGTACAGCAGCGCATCCGAGTCGGCCAGCGACAGCCAGAAGTGGTTCTCTCCCAGCCGGAGCAGGATCGGGTCGTTCACGATGCCGCCGTGCGGGGCGATGATCGGCGCGTACTTGCACTGATACACCGCGCACCGTGACAGGTCCCGGCACGTCAGGAGCTGTGTGAACGTGGCGGCGTCGGGGCCGGTGATCTCGACCTGGCGCTCCACGGCCACATCCCAGAGCGTGACGTGGTTGAGCAGGTGCCAGTACTCGGCCTCGTCGTCGTCGTAGAGCGTCGGGATCAACATGTGGTTGTACAGGTCCCAGCTCGTGCACCCGGCCTCGACCGTTCGCGGCCAATACGGCGACCGGCGGTACCACGACGCCGTGTAGAACGTGAACGAATACGGCTCCCTCATCGGCGGGCCCTGCGTCGCCTTCGGTCTCGTCGGATCTCGCGCACGCAGTTGTAGGCGGGGATGCCGCAGACCCCGCCGCCGCCGTGGGTCGCGCTCGAGCACTGGTACAGGCCGGCGATCGGCGTCCGGTAGTCCGCGTACCCCGGCGCCGGGCGCATGTGGAACAGCTGGTCCGCCGAGAGCTCGCCGTGGAAGATGTTCCCGCCGATCAGCCCCCACTCGGCCTCCATGTCGTACGGCCCGATCACCTGCCGCGCGACGATGGACTCGCGGAAGCCGGGCGCCACGTCTTCGTAGGCCTGGGTCACGCGGTCGGCGTACGCCTCGAGCTCGCCCCGGTGGGGCTCCTGCGACCACGTGTGCGGCACCCACTGGGTGAACAGGGACACGACGTGAGCGCCGGGCGGCGCCAGCGACGGATCGAGCGTCGTCGGGATGACCCCGTCGCTGAACGGGAACGAGGAGGCGCTCCCCGCTCGCGCCTCCTCGAACGACCGCTCGAGCTGGTCGATCGAGGGCGCGATCTCGAACCCGCCGCTGAAGTCCTTCCACTCGGGGTCCGCGGCGAGCACCGGCAGCTTGCTCACCGCGAGGTTGATCTTCACCACGCCGGAGCGGCTCGACCAGCCCTCGATGTCCCGGACGAAGTCCTCGGGGAGCTCGGCCCGGTCGAGCTGTCGAAGGAACGTGATCTGCGGGTGGCACGCCGTGACGACGATCGGCGCGTGGAGCTCCTCGCCGCCCTCGAGCACCACGCCGGTGGCCCGGCCACTCGTGACCGAGATCCTCTCGACCCGGGCGTTCGTCCGGATCTCGGCGCCGAACGACCGGACGCTGCGCTCGATGGCGGCGGCGACGGCGCCCATCCCGCCCTCGGGGACGGCCCACGAGCCGAGGACGCCCTCGCCGACGTCTCCGATCGAGTGGTGGGCCATGACGTAGCCGGTCCCGGGCTCGCGCGGGCCGGCCCAGGTACCGATCAGCCCGTTGATCGACATGACCGCGCGGACCTCCTCGGACTCGAAGAACCGGTCCAGCAGGTCGGCGATCGACATCGTCATGAGCCGGGTGACCTCACCCACCGTTCGGACGTTCAGACCGCGGAAGCGCCAGGCCAGCCGGAGCTGCTCGAACAGGTCGCCCGGGCGCTTCGATCCGACCTGCGGCGGGGTGGTCATCAGGATCGGGCCGAGGACGTCGGCCAGGCCGCCGATCCACGCGTCCCACCGTTCGATGGCGTCGGCGTCCTTCTTCGAGAACCGCCCGAACTCCTCTCGGTTCTTCGCGGTCTCCTCGTACTCGATCATGACGCGGCCGTCGGGGAACGGGACGACGTACGGCCCCACCGGATGCACGCGGTACCCGTGACGCTCGAGCGAGAGGTCCCGGATGATCGTGTCCGGCATCAGGCTCATCACGTAGCTGAGCGTCGTGACCTTGAACTCCGGATGGTCCGGCCACGGCTGGTCGGTGGCCGCCGCCCCGCCCGTCTTGTGGCGGGCCTCGCACACGACGACGTTCGCGCCGGCCCTGGCCAGGTAGGCGGCCGCGACCAGGCCGTTGTGGCCGCCGCCGATCACGATCGCGTTGTAGTGGTTCGCCGCCGGCACGCGCCATCCGATCTCAGGAGCGCGTATCGAACCACAGCTTTGAACGGCCGTTCAACCCGAGGGAGGGCCGCCCCCGAGGGTGGCGGGGCGGCCCTCCTCGTTCAGGGCGTGGGCTCCAGAGTGGCCTCCGCGACGACCCCGTCGGCCGGCACCGGCGCCGGCTCCTCCCCGACGCCGATCGCGGCCGGGGCGACCTCGGGGCCCGCCTCCGCCTCGGACCGGCGGAGATACCGGCGCATCCGGATCAGGACGAAGACCGCGAGGCCGGCGGTGATCCCGCCGATCCCGTAGGTGGGCTGCGCCCCGATCAACGGGACGACCACCGCGGCCGCAACGTAGCTGATCGCCAGCAAGGCGTGGAGCGCGCCGACGAACGCCGCCGTGACCCGGCTCCGGATCGCATCCGGGGTGCGCCGCTGCCGCAGGTTCTGGTCGGCCACGAACGTGGTCCCGTCGGCCAGGCCGAACACGAGCAACATGGCCACGATCAGCGTGAAGGACGGCGAGAGCCAGATGCCGATCCCCATCACCGCGATCACGACGCACGCCCAGACGAGCCACGTCCCCTCCTTGCCCGGCTTCATGTACCGGCCGAGCCACGACCCAAGGACCGAGCCGCCGCCCCACGCGGTGATCAACATCCCGTAGCCGAACGCGCCCATCCCGAAGTCCTCGGTCAACGGCACGTCGGCCACCATGGCCATGCCCATGCCCATGATGAAGACCACCCACGCCAGCAGCAGCGTCCGAAGCACCCGCTCCCTGAGCAGGAACACGAACCCGGCTCGCAGACCGCCGGCGCCGCGCTCGTGATCCTCGGTGGCGTTGAACCGCGCGCGGACGGACCAGACGATCACCGCCGAGATCACGAACGAGACCGCGTTCGCGGCGAACACCGCCCGGGAGCCGATGCCGGCCACCAGCAGCCCGCCGATCGCCGGCCCGATGGTGACGCCGGCGCTCCGGCTGATGCCCAGCAGGCTGTTCGCCCACGACAGGTGCTCCATGCCGGCGACGTTCGGGATCGCGGCCTCGGAGGCCGACCAGAACGGCGCCTCGGCCACGGCGGACAGGAACGCCCAGAACAGGAGCCACGCCGGGTCCTCGCCCAGCGCCATCATGCCGAAGGCGAACGCCCCGGCCAGGTCCGAGACGATCAGGACGATCCGCCGGTCGTAGCGGTCGCCGAGCACGCCCGTGATCGGGCCGACGAAGCCGGTGACCCCGAACGTCAGCAGCAGGGCCGCCGCGACCCAGGCCGCCGACTCCGTCTTCTCGAACACGGTGTAGTTCAGGGCCACGTACGAGGCCGCGCCACCCGTGATGGAGATGATCCGGGCGGCCGCCAGCCGTCGAACGGCGGTCCTCGGTGGGGTCAGGGTGCGGTGGGCGTTCATCGGACGACTCCTGCTGCTCGGTGGGACGGGGGTGGGGTGATCGGGACGGGCCCGCCGGGGAGGCGGGTTGGCCGTCAGGCCGTCTGTGGGAAGGACGTGTCGCCCGTCCCCAGACCGATGATCACCTGGAGTCGCCGCATACGGCCTCGGAGTGTACCAGCGAGAACCGCTCCAACGGAGCCTAATCGGTCAGAACGATGAAGTGCATGGGCCCCGCGCGGACCTCGTCGGCGATGCGGTCGATGACCTCCGGCGGCACCGGGCTGTCGAGCGTCAGCCCCATGAGCGCGGTGCCGCCCCGGGTGGGCCGGCCAACGTCCATCGTGGCGATGTTGATGTCGGCCTCGCCCAGGATCGTCCCGACCTTGCCGATCACGCCCGGGCGGTCCTCGTAGGTGAAGAACAACATGAAGCGAGCCGGCGCCATCTCGATGTCGTAGCCGTTGACCTGCATCACGCGTTCGGCGTTGCGTTTGCCCACGAGCGTCCCCCCCACGCTCACCGGGGCGTCGTCGGTCTCGGCCCGGACGTGGATCAGGTTCACGTAGTCGCTGGACACCGTGGAGCGCATCTCGCTGATGGCGATCCCGCGTTCGGTCGCGATGATCGGAGCGTTCACGAACGACACGGGCTCGTGGACGACGCCCGAGAGCACCCCCCTGACGACCGAGAGCGTCAACACGCGCGTGTCGGCATCGGCGATGCGGCCGAGGTATTGCACCTCGACCTCGCGGACGGCGCCCTGCGCGAGCCCGGTCAGCACCGCCCCGAGCTTGTGCGCCAGCCCGACGAACGGCTTGACGGCCTCGCTCACCTCGGCCCCGGCCGAGACGTTCACGGCGTACGGGACGACCTCGCCGGACAGCGCCAGGCGAACCATGTCGGCCACCGAGGTGCCGGCCTTGTCCTGCGCTTCCGCCGTCGAGGCGCCGAGGTGAGGCGTCACCACGACCTGATCGAGCCCGAACAGCGGCGACTCGGTGGTCGGTTCGGTGGCGAAGACGTCGAGGGCCGCCCCGGCCACTCGCCCGTCTTCGATCGCCTTGGCCAAGGCCTGCTCGTCCACGATCCCCCCGCGGGAGGTGTTGACCAGGCGGGCGCCCTCCTTGATCAGCGCGAGCTCGCGTTCGCCGATCAGGCCTTCGGTGTCGGGGGTCCGGGGCAGGTGCACGCTGACGAAGTCGGCCTGCACCAGCAGGGCCTCGAGCGTCGGCATGAGCTCGACGCCCATCTCCTTGGCCCGCTCCCTCGGAACGTAGGGGTCGAACGCCACCACCCGCATCCCGAAGGCGGCCGACCGCTGCGCGACCAGAGCCCCGATACGGCCCAGGCCGACGATGCCGAGGGTCTTGCCCTGGAGCTCGACGCCTTCGTGAGCCGAGCGGTTCCAGCGCCCGGCCTTGAGGTCGCGATCGGCCTGCGGGATGTTCCGCGCCTGGGCGAGCAGCAGCGCCATGGAGTGTTCGGCGGCGGAGACGATGTTGGACTGCGGGGCGTTGACGACCATCACGCCGCGACGGGTCGCCGCCTCCACGTCCACGTTGTCGAGCCCGATCCCCGCGCGGGCGACCACCTTGAGGTTGTCGCCGGCGGCGATGACCTCCGCCGTCACCTGCGTCTGCGAACGCACGATGAGGGCGTCGTACGGCTCGATCGCCTCGGCGAGCCCCTCCGAGGCCAGCTCGGGGCGGACGTCCACCTGGAAGTCGCGCTGGAGGAGCTCCAGGCCCGCCTCGGAGAGCTTCTCGGTGACGAGGACCCTCATGCCCTCTCCTGGAACACTCCCTCGGCGGCGGCGACGGCGGCGCCGCGTTTGACCGGGAACCCCAGGCGCTCGAGCGTCATCTCGAGCGCCGCCAGGCCGCGGACGATGTCGAGCTCGCTGAAGTAGCCGAAGTGCCCGATCCGGAACACCTTGCCTTTGAGCGGGCCCTGCCCCGGCGCCAGGACGCAGCCGAAGTCCGCCCGGATCCGGTCGCCGATCGTGTCGGCGTCCAGCCCATCGGGGGCGCGGATGGCCGTCACCGTCCAGTTGTCCTCCAGGCCCTCGCCGAACAGGTCCAGGCCCAACGCCTGCACCCCCTCCTTCACCGCGCGCGACAACAGGCGGTGACGGGCCAGCGCGGCCTCCACGCCGTCCTGGAAGTACAGGTCGAGGGCGGCGGCCAGGCCCTGCATGACGCTGATCGCCGGCGTCCACGGGTTCTCCGGCTCGGGCAGCTCGGCGAACCGCCGGTACGCGTCCCAGTCGAAATAGAAGCGCGGCAACGTCGCGGTCTCGTGGGCCCGCCACGCGCGTTCGGAGACGGCGACGAACGCCAGGCCCGGCGAGGCGCTCAGCGCCTTCTGCGAGCCCCCCATCGCCACGTCCAGACCCCACGCGTCGAACTCCAACGGCACCGCGCCCAGGCTCGACACCGCGTCCACGACGACGAGCGCTCCGGCCTCGGACGCCACCAGCGCGAGCTCCTCGATGGGCTGGATCACGCCCGTGGAGGTCTCGCTCTGCGTCAGCAGGACGGCCTTCACGGGGTGGTCGGCGAGCGCCGTCGCCACCTCATCCGGCACGATGCGACGGCCCCACTCGTAGTCGATCGAGCGCACCACGAGCCCCTGGGACTCGGCGAGCTTCTTCCAACGCTCGGCGAAGAAGCCCGCGAGCGGCACGAAGACCTCGTCGCCGGGGGACAACAGGTTCTGGAGGGCCGACTCGAGGCCGCCGGTCCCGGACGAGGTCATCAGGAAGACGTCCGCCCGGTCGGTGCGGTAGAGCTGCTTCAGCCGGTCCGTGACCTCCCGCATCAACCGGCCGAAGCCGGGACCGCGGTGATAGACGAGCGGGCTGCCCTGCGCCAACAACACCTCGGGCGGGATGGGGGTCGGTCCGGGGGCGAGGATGATCTCGGGTCGGTTCATCGGCCGGCTCCTCGAGGGGTTCGAGACCCGCTGACGCGGGGTGCGTCAGCCTACCATCGGCGTTTCGGCGCTCAGCCGCGGGATGGACGCAGCGTGCGAAGGTCCACGTCCGGGTCCGCCAGGCGAGCCGGGTCGGGCGTGGCGCCGGCGGCGATCAGCGGCATGGACCGCCTGGCGTCGCGTTTCCAGTTCATGGTGAACGTGGACACGAGCCGACCGTCCTTCAGGAGGAAGGCCGCGAACGACCGCTCCTCCAGGCCGCCCCGGATCACCGTCCGGTCCCACTCCGTCGCGAACCCCGACATCTCGATGCGCGTGTCGTACTGGTCGGACCAGAACCAGTGGGGGTCGTCGAAGATCTCGTTGGCCCCGAGGAGGTTCTTGGCGACGTGATCCCCCATCTTCAGGGCCTTGTCGAAGTGCTCCACCCGGACCAGGCCGAACACGGGATGGTCGTGGCGCGCCACGTCCCCGATGGCCCACACGCCCTCGACGGAGGTCCGCAGCGACGCGTCCACGAGGATCCCGTTGTCCACCCCGAGGTCGCCGGTCGCGACGTCGGTGACCGGCTCGACGCCGACGCCGACCACGGCCAGGTCCCCCTCGATGCGCCGGCCGTTCTGGGTCACGACGGCCTCGAATCGCCCGTCGCCCTCGAACCGCTCGGCGGCGTCGTGGAAGACCATCTCCACCCCGTGATCGCGGTGGAGCGCCGCGATGGCCGAGCCGAGCTCGGAGCCCAGCACCCGTTCGAGCGGGGTGCCGAAGAACTCCACCACGGTGACCTCGAGCCCGAGTTGTCGCAGCGAGGCCGCCACCTCGGCCCCGATGAACCCCATCCCGACGAGGACCGCCTTGGACCCCGAGGAGGCCGCCGCCCGGATGGCGTCGGCGTCGGGGGCGAAGCGCAGGTCGAACACCCCCGGAAGGTCGAGCCCCGGCCAGTCGAACCGCCGGTTCCGGGCGCCGGTCGCGATCACGCACTGCTCGAACGCCACCCGCGTGCCGTCGTCGAGCTCGACCACCCGATCGGCGGCGACCAGCCGCTCTGCCCGGACCCCCAGTCGCAGGTCCACGTCGTTGTCCGCGTACCAGTCGGGATCCCGGACCAGCTGGTGGTCCGATTCGCCGCGCAGGTACTCCTTGGACAGGGGTGGGCGCTCGTACGGCGACAGCGTCTCCTGGCCGATCAGGACGACCGGACCGTCGAAGCCCCGATCGCGAAGGGCGCCGGCGGCGGTGGCGCCGGCGACGCCCGCGCCGACGATGACGACCGGTCCCACTACTCGTCGAGCAGCACCTGGAGGCCGCCGTCCTGTTCGCGCACCTCGAAGATGTCCACCGGCTCGGTGGCGGGACCGCCGACCGCCTCCCCGGTGGTGATGTCGAACTGGCTCCCGTGGCAGGGACACTCGACGATCGCGGCGTCGAGCTCGCCCTCCGCGAGCGAACACTGCTGGTGGGTGCACACATCGTCGAACGCGTGCAGGTCCCCGTCGACGTTGGCGATCGCCACCTGCCGCTCGCCGGCGCCGTACGAGGTGATCTCGCCGTCTCCGATCTCGCCCGCGGACCCGACCGTGACCCACTCCGCCATCCCCGGTCCTCCTCGTTCGACTCGGTGCGCCGCAGCCTACCGCAGGTGGTCACGCCGGCGGCAGCGATCGCCGCCTCGCGCCGGGCGAGGCGTCAGGCCCGACGACGCGCCAGGATGTCCGGGGTCAGGTAGCCGATCCCGGCGATCAGGTACAGGCCGGCGAGGATCAGGAAGCCCCCCCGCAAGTCGATCGGCAACATCGCCGGGATGAGGGCGCCGGCGACCCACGCGAGTTGGAAGAGCACCTCGTACCGGACGAACACCCGGCCGTGCGCGCCGCCCGGGGCCAGGCGCTGCATCAGGCTCTGGAACGCCAGTCGTCCCAGCTCCGCCGAGGCCCCGACCACCAGCCCGAACACCACCAGCACCGGCAGCGAGAACGCCGCGAACGCCAAGACCGCGCCGATCCCCGCGCCGACCACACACCCGACCACGACGGCCTCCTCCCGGATCGACGACGGCAGGCGCGGCGCCAGCAGGTTCCCCAGGAACCCGCCCACCGTCCCCGCTCCGGCCAACACCGCGAACCACCACGTGGGCTCCCCGCTCCGCCGCAGCGCGAACGCCAGCGCGAACAACAGGAACCCGGTGGCGGCCCGCAGCCCGGAGGCGCCGATGGCCGGGGCGGTCAGCGCCCGGATGGAGCCGGTGCGGGTGACCTCCGCCAGCCCGCCGGCGACCCGCGGGTTGGGCAGGCGGAGGTTCAGGAACGCGGCGACCGCGTAGACCAGCGCCGCCCCGTACAGGGCCGCCTCCTCGTCGGCCAGCCGGACGAGCGCGAAGGCAGGCAGTGCCGCCATCGCCGCCCCTCCCACGCCGATCCGTCCCAGCCGGGCGTTCGCCCGCACCAACCCCTCGTTGGGCCCGGCGTACGCGAGCACCAGCCCGTTCCGCGTGATGGCGTGCACCTTGGCCAGCACGAGCAGCAGGAACGCCGTCGGGTAGAGCAACACCGTCCCGAACCGCGAGGCCGCGTACAACGCCACGACGGCCCGGCCGGCCGCGGCCGCGAAGGAGATGGCGCGCCGCGGCCCGGCGCGGTCGAGCAGCGGAACGAGGACGGGCGCCGCCACCGCCAGCGGCGCCATGGTCAGCGCGAGATAGACGGCGGCGCGGCCGCGAGCCACGCCCGGCTCGACGCTGAAGAAGATGGAGTTGGCGAGCGCGAACGCCACGAACGTGTCGCCGGCCACGCTCGCGAAATGCGCGAGCCCGTAGCGGTCGAGCGGGTGCTCCGATCGCCACATCCGGCCGATCGGCCGCAGGATGGCCTCGATCAGCCCCACCAGGCCGAGGAGGATCAGCTGCCACCAGGGATACCGTCTCGGCCGGGAGTCCTCGACCCGCACCGGCCCGCCCGGTCAGCTTCCCGCGAGCCGCTCGAGCAGGAGCTCGCGGACCGCCCGGGGGTTCGCGGAGCCACCGGACTTCTTCATCACCTGACCGAGGACGGCGTTCAGCGCTCCCTCCTTGCCGCGGCGGAACTGCTCGACCGGGCCGGGGTTCTCCGCGATGGCCTCGTCCACCCAGACCTCGAGCGCGGTCGTGTCGGTGACCTGGGTCAGGCCGCGCCCGGCCACAACCGAGTCGACCTCGTCGCCCGATCCGACCACGTCCTCCAGGACCTGCTTGGCGCCGGTGGCGCTGATCGTCCCGTCGCCGACCAGGCGGGCCAGGTCGGCGACGTGGCGGGCCGTCACCTTCGAGTCCGCCAGCTCGATGCCGGCCTTGTTCACGAGCCCGGCCAGGTCCTGGGTGATCCAGTTCGCCGCGGTGGCGGCGTCGGCCCCCAGCCCCACCGACTCCTCGAACAGGGCGGCGGCCGGGCCGGACGTGGCCAGGATCCGGGCCGGCTCGGGTCTCAGGCCGAGACTGGACATGTAGCGCTCGCGCCGGGCGGCCGGGAGCTCGGGCAGGGACGACCGGACCGCCTCGATCGTGGCGGCCTCGGGGACGAGGGGCGGCAGGTCGGGCTCGGGGAAATACCGATAGTCGAAGGCCTCTTCCTTCGAGCGGAGGGTGTGGGTGGCCCCGGTCTCCTCGTCGAAGTGCCGCGTCTCCTGGACGAGCGGCGTGCCGGTCTCGAGGGCGGCAAGCTGGCGCTCCTCCTCGAACCGCACCGCGCGCTCGAGCGATCGGATCGAGTTCAGGTTCTTGATCTCGACCTTGGTCCCCAAGCCGTCGCTGCCGCGAGGCCGGATCGAGATGTTCGCATCGCAGCGGAGCGACCCCTCCTCCATGCGCACGTCGGAGACCCCGAGCGCCTCGAGCGTGGCCCGCAGCTCGGACAGGTACACCCGGGCCTCCTCCGCCGAACGAAGGTCCGGCTCGGACACGACCTCGACCAGGGGCACGCCGGCCCGGTTGTAGTCGACCAGGGCGTAGTCGGCCTGCCCGATGCGCCCGGTCTGCCCGACGTGGGTGGTCTTCCCCGTGTCCTCCTCCATGTGCACCCTGGTGATGCCGATCCGGCGCTTCCGACCGTCGACGTCGACCTCCAGGTGCCCGTCCACGCACACCGGCAGGTCGTACTGGCTGATCTGGAAGTCCTTCGGCATATCCGGATAGAAGTAGTTCTTCCGGTGGAACACGCTCGGCTCGATCCGGCAGTCGAGAGCCAGCCCGATCCGCACGATGAAGTCGATGGCCCGCTCGTTCGGCACCGGCAGGGAGCCCGGGAGCCCCAGACACACCGGACAGACGTTCGAGTTCGGCGGCGCGCCGAACTCGTTCCGGCATCCGCAGAACATCTTGGTCTCGGTGGAGAGCTCGACGTGGCACTCCAGGCCGATGACGGACTCGTAGTCGGCCATGACGCGCGAAGCGTACCGAACAGGACCGACCGCCGGGAGGCCGGGGGGCTCGAGAAGCGAGCACGATCAGCGCGAGCGTAGCCCCCGCGGAGCGAACGAATCTCACGCCGCGGCCCGGGGAAACGTTCGAACCGACGTGGGAGCCCTCGAAACGGCAGTCCAATTGGCAACCGGCGATCCCGGGTTCGGCAGTGACAGGCCCCCGAGCGTTGCCTAAGGTGAGGCGCATGACGGTGCCCGGTCCATCCACCCACGGCCGGGCGCCGGTCGCCGCCATCTGGACGGCCCTGTGGGCCGTCTACATCATCTGGGGCACCACGTACCTGGCGATCCGCGTCGCCAACGAGACGTTGCCGCCGCTGATCGCCGCCGGCATCCGGTTCGCGGTGGCCGGGGCGGTCCTGTACGCGATCGCGGTGCGCCGGGGCGACGTGGTCGGCGACCGGCCCGGGCCGGCCCAGTGGAAGGCCGCGGCCATCGTCGGGATCGCGCTCGTGGCCGGCGGCAACGGGCTGGTCGTGCTGGCCGAGCGAACCATCCCCTCCGGCGTCGCCTCGCTCATCATCGCGCTCGTGCCGCTGTGGATGGTGCTGGTGGACCGCGTGGTGCTCCGCCACCGTGTGGCCCTGCTCACCGTGTTCGGGCTGGTGCTCGGCTTGGGCGGGGCGGCGATGTTGATCGGGACGACGGCGTTCGACGAGGCCGCGCCGCTGTCGGGGATGCTCGTGTGCGTGCTGGCGACGTTGTCGTGGACGAGCGGGTCGCTCTACTCGCGCGACGCCCCCCTCCCGAGGCGCCCGCTGGTCGGAGCCGGCATGGAGATGATGATCGGCGGCGCGGCGTTGATCGTGTTCGGCGCGTTGCGCGGTGAGATCCCGCTGATCCGGTTCGAGGACTTCTCGATGCACTCGCTGGTGGCGCTCGCCTACCTGATCACCTTCGGCTCGTGGGTGGGCTTCACCTCGTACGTGTGGCTCCTGCGGAACGCCCGGACGTCGCTCGTCTCCACGTACGCGTACGTGAACCCGGTCGTGGCCGTGTTCCTCGGCTGGCTGATCCTCGATGAGATCATCACGATCCGGACGATCATCGCCGCAGCCATCATCGTCATCGCCGTGGCCATCATCATCTCCACCGGCGGAGCGGCCCGGCGCGAGGAGCCGGTCGCGGTCGAGCCCGAACGCGAGGAGGCCGTGGCCTAGGCCGCGAGCTCGTCCAGGAGCGAGGGCCGAGCGTCGAACCCGATCGCGGCTTCGAGCACGAACGCGGCCCGCAGCAGCCGGTCCTCCTGGAGCACCGGCGTGGTGAGCTGGAGCCCGACAGGGAGGCCCTGCTCGTCCAGGCCGCTCGGGATCGAGATCGCCGGCATGCCGGACAGGTTGGCCGGGATCGTGAAGACGTCGTTCAGGTACATGGCCAGCGGGTCGTCGATCTTCGCCCCGATGGGGAACGCCGTGGTGGGCGACGTCGGAGAGACCAGGACGTCGTAGTCGCCGAACGCCGCCTCGTAGTCCCGGATGATGAGCGTCCTCACCTTCTGGGCCTGTCCGTAATACGCCTCGTAGTAGCCGGCCGACAACGCATAGGTGCCGAGCATGATCCGCCGTTTCACCTCGGGACCGAACCCGGCCCCGCGGGTGCGCGTCATCATCTCGACCGAGTCGCCTCCCTCCACGCGCAGCCCGTACCGCACGCCGTCGTACCGCGCCAGGTTGGAGGACGCCTCCGAGGGCGCGATCAGGTAATACGCCGAGAGCGCGTAGTCGGTGTGCGGCAGCGATACCTCGCCGACCGAGGCGCCGAGCCCATCGAGCCGGTCCACCGCGGCCTGCACGCTGGCGCGCACTCCCGGCTCCACGCCTTCGCCGAACGCCTCCCGCACGACGCCGAACCGCAGCCCCGCGATCCCGTCCTCGAGCCCGTCGGTGTAGTCGCGGCGAGCGGTGTCGAGGCTGGTCGCGTCCATGGGGTCCTTGCTGGCGATGCTCGAGAGCAGCAGCGCGGCGTCGCGCACGCTTCGGGTGAACGTCCCGACGGTGTCGAGCGAGGACGCGAAGGCGATCAGCCCGTAGCGGCTGATCAACCCGTAGGTCGGCTTGAGCCCCACGACGCCGCAGAGCGACGCCGGCTGCCGCACCGAGCCGCCGGTGTCGGTGCCGAGCGCCCACACGGCCTCGCCCGCCGCCACGGCCGCGGCGCTTCCGCCGCTCGAACCCCCCGGAACCATCTCGAGGTTCCAGGGGTTGTGCACGGGTCCGAACGCCGAGTTCTCGTTCGAGGAACCCATCGCGAACTCGTCGCAGTTGGTCTTCCCGAGCAGCACCCCGCCGTCCGCGCTCAGCCGGTCCCATGCCGTGCAGTCGTACGGCGGGACGTAGGACTCGAGGATCTTCGACCCGCAGGTCGTGCGGACGCCTCGCGTCGACAGAACGTCTTTGAGCGCGATGGGGATGCCGGCCACCGCCGGCGCCGGGCCGGTCGCCAGCCGCGAGTCCGTCGCGCGAGCCTGGTCCCGCGCCACCTCGTCGGTGCGGGCCAGGAACGCCTTCACGCGATCGTCGATCGCTTCGATCCGTTCGAGACACGCCTCCGCGATCTCGGCGCTCGAGATCTCACCGGCGCGGAGCCGCTGGCCGAGCTCGGTCGCGGTCCGGTCCGAGAGCCCGGTCACTCTACCTCCACGATCCTGGGGACCCGGAACCGGTCGTCCTCGCGTTCGGGCGCGTTGGCGAGGACCTCTTCGACCGGGAGCGACGGCCGCGGTTCGTCCGGCCGGAGCACGTTCGACCGCGGGATCGCGTACGCGGTGGGTTCGACGTCGGCCGTCGCGACCTCACCCACATTCGCGGCGTGATCGAGGATCGCGGCGAGCTGCTCGCGCAGGCGTTCGCGTTCCCGGTCCGTCAGCTCCAGCCGCGCGAGCCGTGCGACGTGGTCGATGTCGATCTCGACGGGCATGGCCGCAGTGTAGTGGGTACGCCTCAGGCCCCCGGGCCGGCCTCGGGATCCACCGGCATGGGCGGCAACGCGATGTCGTCGTGCGCCTCCACGTAGCCGTCCGGCGGCGCCTCGGTCGGCGCCGGCTCGTGCACCAGGCCCGGACCAACGTCCGCCGGGGGCGGAAGGTCGAACTGCCCCGATGCCAGCAGCGACAACATGTCCACCCCCACCTCGAGCGGGTCCACGCTGCGAACGACCGTGTGGCGGAACCGGTCGTCGGGCCCGGTCTCGGCCAGGTCGAGCTCGACCGGGTCCGCCGCGTTGCCCCTGGCGTCGAGCACCAGCCGCACGATGGGCCGGGCCAGCAGCCGCTCGTGGTTCCGAACGACCACGGCCACCTGGCCGCTCGCGAGCTCGACCATCGACCCCACCGGGAAGATCCCCACCATCCGCACGAACGTCCGGACGACCCGAGGATCGAACGACCGGCCGGCGCCGGCCTGGAGCAGGCTCAGCGCCTGCCGCCCCTCCTCCGGCTTGCGATAGGACCGTTTGCTGGTGACGGCATCGAAGCAGTCGGCCACGGCGACGATCCGGGCCGCGAGGGACGGCGAGCGGCGGCCCGAGAGCGTGGGGTACCCGGAGCCGTCGAACGCCGCGTGGTGTTCGAGCACGGTGGCCACCGCCGGGTGGTAGGCGTTGCGCGTGGTGATCAGCACCAGGCCGGCGCCGTCCACCGGGTGACGCTGGATGACCCGCCACTGCTCCTCGTCGAGCGTGCCGTCGTACTGCAGGATCTCGGCCGGGACCTTCACCTTCCCGACGTCGTGCAGCAACCCGCCGATGCCGAGCACGACCGCCTGTTCCCTCGTCAGGCCGATCGCTCGCGCCAGGGCCAGCGACAGGCAGCAGACGTTGACCATGTGGTGGTAGGTGTATTCGTCGTACGACTTCACCGTGGTCAGCAGGAGCGCCTGGGCCGGGTCGGTCGCGATGACGTCGGCGAGGTGTTCGGTGAGCCGGACCGTGGCGTCGAGGTCGGCCGGCCGGCCCGCCAGGAGCCGCGCCGCGGTTTGCCGAAGCAGGTCGAGGCCCACGGCGTAGCTCTGGAGGAGGTCGGTCATGGTGCCCTCGGACTCCTCGGGCGTGGAGGGGCCGGCCCGGTTCACGCCCACGGCGCCGAGCTCGTTTCGGGCCTCGGGCTCGCCGGTGAGCAGCCGGAGCAGGGCGTCCATGTCCGTCTCGTCCGGGTTCGGCAGGAACTCCAGGGACTGCACGCTCGCGTCGCCGAAGGACTGGATCAGCCCGTACAGCGTCAACGACTCCCACGCCAGCAGGGTGGGTCCGAGGTAGAAGTTCCCGTCGGTCACGAACAGGACGGGATCGCCCGCCCGTTCGTCCCGCAGGCGCAGCACGAGGTCGCGCATGCCGAGCGCCGCCTCCCGGCGTTTGGGGTGCCCCGGCGGATACAGGGCGTAGACCTGGCGTCCGGAGGACATCGCCCGCAACAGCTCGCGGATCGCCACGACCTCCCGATCCGAGCTCCTTCGTTCGCTCACGACGACGCCCTCGACAGCCGCCGGCGGACCTGGCGGCGCCAGTGCCACGGGAGCCTGGGGCCACCCTCGCCGGACAGCAGCCGGCGAAGCGCCTCCGCCCCGTCGGGGCGACCGGCCAGGCTCTCGAGAGCCCTGGCGCGTTGGCCCCGGTCGTGAGATGCCCGAACGACCTCGGCCAGGCCCTCGGACGCCTCCGGCCCGACCAGCGTGGCGAGCGAGGTCAACGCCGCCGCGCGGACGTCGTGCGGACCTTCGATGGCCAGCCGCCGCAGATGTGAGGCGGCATCGGCGCCGCCGGCGTTCGCCATCGCCTCCGGGACCTCGCGCCGAACCTCCCCGGCGGGGTGGGTGGCCACCTCGGCCAGCCGGGGCAACACCGACGGGTTGGGGGCGCTCCCGAGGATCGACACCGCGTTGCGCACCACGTACCACCGCTCGTCCCGCAGCCGGGCCACCACGGCGTCCGGGTGCGACGGCGCGATCCGTCGCAACGCGCCGAGCAGCAGGGCCCGCCGCTGCCGGTCCTGCTCCTCGGCCAGGAGGTCGAGCAGGACCTCGACGCCGTGCCGGCCGAACGGCGCGAGCACCGAGGCCAGATGGGGCTTGCCGTCCTCCACCTCGGCCGCGACCGCGGTCAGGACCGCCTCTCGCGTCAAGGCCTTCCGCACGTAGGAGTCGAACAACGCCGGGCGGTCCTCGCCGCCGCCGGTCAACGTCTCGCGCACCGGGTTGAGCAGGGCGTGCACCTCGCGGTCGTCCCGGGCGGCCACCGCGCGGGAGAGCTCGGCGGACCAGATGCCCAGGGCCTCACCCGCGCGCTCCAGGTCCGTCTCGAGCGCGAGGTAGTCGGCCACGGCCAGGACCTGGGCCGCGTGCATCTCCTCGTCGGCCGCCCCCATGCCCGACCGGATCGCGCCCGCGTCGTCGCCCGCCGTCGCGGTCAGGTACTCGGAGAGCAGCTCCATGACGGAGCCGCCGCCGAGGCCGGCTCCGCGCTCGCCCAGGTCGATCCCGAGCTGCTCCAGCCCCGCGACGATGGTCCCGGCGTCTTCGTGCCCGGCCTCCAGCGCCTTGGTCAGGTCGACGATGTCCACCTGTCGAACGCCCGCCGAGGAGAGCCGGCGGGCCAGCTCCACCGGGTCGCGTCCGCCGCCGGCGCCGATGTCCACCAGCGACCGGGACAGCTCGGCGTTGCTCATCGTCCCGATCAGCCGCCCGGCGACGGCGTCCTCCGGGACCCGCTCGACGAGCATCTCGACGAGCGACCGGCGGACGTCGCTCTGCAGTCCCGTCAGGACGTCGTGGATCGACGAGTGCAGCTCGATCGCCGGCACCGGCCCCGGCGCCCCCTCGCCGATCAACGTCCGCAGCCGCGCGAGCAGGGTCTCCGCCTGGTCGGCCGGCGACCCGTGCAGGTCCTCGATCATGAGCTCGGAGGCGAGCACGTCGGCGTCGAGCCGCTGCTCCTGCGCCTCGGCGAGACCCGCGGGCACGTGGTCGGCCTCCTCGACGGTTCCCGGACCGATGGGCGAGAGCGACACGAAGCCCAGCCGGTGCTCCTCGAGGACCCGCTCGATCCCCCCGGCCTCCTCGAGCTCGGCCGGCGGCCGGGACAGGGCCCCGTACAGGACCTCGAGGCCGGCGGCGTCGGGGCGAGCACTCACGGCCAGCCGCTCCACCCGCCGCTCGAAACACGCCAGGGCGAGCCGTTCGAGCGCGTCTTCGTTCGGCACCGGCGTCCCGCCGAGCACGAACCGGTCTCCCCGGATCTCGACGTCCACCGGGCCGAGGGCGAGCGCCTCGTCCACGGCGCCGCCGATCCGCTCCACGGCGTCGGCGAAGCCCGGGCGGTTGGGGTTCTCCGGATACAGGCGGTAGGTGGACAACCCCAGCCAGAGCTGTCGCAACACGGCGACGACCGAGCGTTCGCGTGCGCTCCGCTCGGGCGCCTCGGGCGGCTCCGCGCGCGAGGGTCCTGGGTCGTTCATGATCGAACGCGGGCAGCATACGTCCGCGCGGGTCAGCCCTCCCGCAGGAGCGCGGCCGCCGTCTCCGGGGTCATCCCGGACAGCCGGCGTTCCCCCAGCCGACGGAGCAGATCGGCCCATCCGGGATCTGCCTCGACCGCGGCGGCGACCAGCGGCCGGGCCTGGTCGACGCCGCCCTGCACGGCGAGCGAGACCGCGGTCCAGAACCCAGCCTCCGGATTGGCTCCGCTCCCCCGGATCGCCGCCCGTCGCTCGTCCAGGGCGCCCTCGAGATCCCCCGCCAGCTCGAGGTCCTCCGCCCGTTCCAGGCGGTCGTAGGCCCGGGTCAGCTCCAGGAGCCGCCGGATCTCGCCGAGCGGCTCGGGGTGGTCGTCCACCCGAAGGTCCAGCCGGACGTCCTCCCAGGGCCGGTCGGTGGGCGATCCGCGCACCACCAGCACCCGGGCGGCCTGCCGGCCGCGGAGGTCGCCGCCTTCGGCCTCGCCGGCGTCGAGGGCGGCCAGCAGACGCTCCGCGAGTGGACCTCGAGCGCGTTCGAACGCATCGGCCATGGCGTCCCAGACCGTGGTGCGCCGCATCATGTTGGCCTGGCAGGAGTACCCGTCGCCGACGTGGTGCCCCGCCTCCGGGATACACGACTCGCCGGTGTGGACGGCCACGGCGCCGGAGGGGTCGAGCACGGCGACCTGCCGGACCGCGAAGTCGCGGTCGGCCTCGCCGCGAACCCGCAGCGCCGCCTCCGCCCCGAGGCCGCGCTCGAGCAGCTCGAGCGCGAGCGGGCCGTGGTCGATCAGCGCGGTGGCCTGCGTGGCCACGGCCCCCACCCCGGGGCGGGCCCAGCAGACGATGCCGGCGGCGAACCAGTGCGACTGGACGGCGACGCCCAGCTCACCGCTCTCCGGGTCGCGGGCCACGATCGAATACGTCACCGCCGCCTCCTCTCCCGGGGGGCCACGCTCGCGCCTTCGCGCTCGCTTCTCGACCCCCGGGGGCCCCCAGCCTCCGGAGGAACTCGTCCTCGTCGATCACCTCGACGCCGAGCTGCTCGGCCTTCGCGAGCTTGGAGCCGGGGTTCTCGCCGGCCACGACGAAGTCGGTCTTCTTCGAGACGCCGGAGGCGACGCGGGCGCCGGCCGCCTGGGCAGCCTCGGTGGCCTCGTCCCGCGAGATCGAGTCCAGGCCCCCGGTCAACACGATGGTCTTCCCCTCGAGCGGCTTCGGCCCGGCTCGTTCGGGCGCCTCGTCGGCCACCCGGACGCCGGAGGCCTCGAGCTTCTCGAGCAGGGCCAGGTTCTCGGGGTCGTGGAACCACTCGTGCACGCTCCGGGCGATCTCCGGTCCGATCTCCGGGACGTCGTCGATCTGCTCCACGCTCGCCTCGGCCAGCGCTCGGGTCGAGCCGAACGCCCGGGCCAGGACCTGGGCCACGTGGGTCCCGACGTGCGGGATGTTCAGGGCCACCAGCAGCCGCCACAACGGCCGGTCCCTGGCCTGCTCGATCGAGCCGAGCAGGTTGTCGATGGACTTCTCGGCGAACCCCTCGAGCTGGGCGAGGTCCTCCGCCGTCAGCGAGAAGAGGTCGCCCGGGTCCTTCACCAGGCCCCGGTCCAGCAGCTGGATCCCCGTCTTGTAACCCAGGCCCTCGATGTCCAGGCCGCCCCGCGAGGCGAAGCTGAACAACCACTCCACGTTCTGCGACGGGCAGTCGCGCTTGTTGGGGCAGCGCCGGTAGGCCTCCCCCTCCCGTCGGACGAGCGGCGTGCCGCAGGACGGGCAGGCGGCGGGGAACCTCCAACGCCGGGCGCCCCTGCGGCGCTTGGAGAGCACCGGCCCGACGACCTCGGGGATCACGTCCCCCGCGCGGCGGACGATCACCGAGTCGCCGACCCGAACGTCCTTGCGCGCCACCTCGTCCTCGTTGTGGAGCGTGGCCGTGGTGATCGTCACGCCGCCGACGTGCACCGGCTCGAGCCGCGCGAACGGCGTCACGATGCCCGTCCTGCCGGTATGGACGTCGATCGCCCGCAGGATCGTGGTGCGCTCCTCGGGCGGGAACTTGAACGCGATCGCCCACCGGGGGGCGTGGCTGGTGGCGCCGAGCTCCTGCTGCAACGCGGTCTGGTCGACCTTCACCACGACGCCGTCGATCTCCCAGTCCACGCTGTGGCGGTTCGCCTCCCAGTGGCGGAGGTAGTCGACGACCCCGTCGAGGTCCTCGACGACCGCGCCCGTGGGCGCCACCGGCAGCGACGCCTCGCGGCACCAATCCAGGAACCCCGAATGCGACTCGAACCGAACCCCCTGCGCGAAGCCGAACGAATGCACCCAGAGCTTCAGGGGCCGACTCGCCGAGACCTTCGGGTCCTTCTGCCGAAGCGATCCGGCCGCCGAGTTGCGCGGGTTCGCGAACGCCTTCTGCCCCGCGTCGAGGAGCTGCCGGTTCAGCTCCTCGAACGCCTTCACCGGCAGGTAGATCTCGCCGCGGACCTCGAGATAGGCGGGCGGGTCGTCCAGCCGCAGCCGTTGGGGCACCGTCCGGACCGTCCGGACATTGGCGGTGATGTCCTCGCCGATCCGGCCGTCCCCTCGAGTCGCGCCTTTGGTCAGGACGCCGTTCTCGTACGTCAACGCGACCGCCACGCCGTCGATCTTCGCCTCGCAGGAATACCGCGCGCCCGTGCCGACACCGCGCTCCACCCGATCGGCCCACGCCCGAAGCTCCTCGAGCGAGAACACATTGTCGAGCGAGAGCATCCGCGCGCGGTGCTCGACAGGGGCGAACAGGTCCGCCGGCGTGGCCCCGACGCGCTGGGTCGGGCTGTCGGGCACGACGAGCTCGGGGAACCGCTCCTCGAGCGACCGGAGCTCCCGGATCAGCTCGTCGTATTCGACGTCGGAGACCTCCGGGTCGTCGAGCACGTGGTAGCGGTAGGAGTGGTAGTTCAGCTGCTCGCGCAGCTCCTCCACCCGGACCTTGGCCCGGGCCAGGTCGCGTTCGGCGGTCGTGGCGCCGCCGGCCGGGCTCACGCCGCGATCTCCACCGCGCCGGCCATGCCGATGCGCTCCCCCACCACCACCAGGCCGCCGACCACGCCCCGGACCTGCTTGAGGTAGGCGAGCGAGTTCGCGAACCCGTTCTCCTTCGGCAAGATGGCCTGCACGCCCGCGGCGGCGGCGTCGGCCACCATGCAGGAGTCGGCGATCACCGCGAGCCCGTCGACGGCGGCGTGGCCCCGGCCCAGCGTCATCGAGATCCCCAGCCCCTGCCGGCTGGCCGGCACCACCACGGCCACGGTGGAGCCGGACGGATGGCGAAGCACCGTGAGCTTCTGCCGGCGGCGCCCCATGATGAAGTAGTCGCCGGCGCAGTTCACGATCACCTCGGAGACCTCGCGGGCCAGGAAGCGGCCGACGTAGTCGGTCACCGCGCCCTGGAACGAATACATGGGGCCGACCCCGGCGCGGCGCGCCGCGGCCACGATCTCCTTGACGATGGCCGGGGCGTCCTCGGGCACCTCGATGGGGCGTTTGCTGTTGCGGAGCGCCGGGTTGCGCAACGTGTACGCGTGGAGCTGCTCCCAGAACGACAGCGCCGCGGCCCGCGACTCCTCGTCCAGGTCCGTGCGGGCCTGGATGTGCAGGGTCATGTCCTGGACCTGGATGTCGAAGCTGCGCGTCTTCTTCTTCAGCAGCTTCACGGCGGGCGGATCCTCCCCTTCTCGCCCCGGGGGCCAGCGCTCGCGCGTTCGTGGTCGCTGCTCGAACCCCCCGGACCCCCGGAGCAACGGGCCTGCGTCGGCCGATGATAGCCGGGCCCGGGGACCGCCCGGCCCAACCTCACCGCCGGGCGTCGAGGATGCGGCCGCCGCCGAGCACCTCGTTCCCCCGGTACACCACGAGGTTCTGCCCCGGCGCCACGCCCCTCTGTGGTGCTCGTAGCTCGACGCGCAGGCGGTCGCCGTCGGCCTCGAGCACGGCCGGCACGTCGTCGCCCCGGTACCGCAGCCGGACCTCGGTCTCGAAGGGCCCCTCCGACGGCGGCCGGCCGGCCACCCACGACACGCGGTCGACCAGCACGCGCCGGCGCGCCAGCAGCTCGCCCGGTCCGACCACGACCCGGTTCGCCGCGGCGTCCACCTCGAGCACGTACGAGGGCGCCGGCCCGGAGACGCCCAGGCCGCGCCGCTGCCCGACCGTGAAGGCGGCCGCGCCGCCGTGGCGGGCCACGACCCGCCCCTGCGGATCCACGACCTCGCCGTCTCGCATCAGCTCCGGCGCCGCCTGCCGCAGGAACGCGCCGGCGTCGCCGCTCGGCGCGAAACACAGCTCCTGCGAGTCCGGCTTCGTCGCCACCGGCAGCGCGAACCGCTCCGCCAGCCGCCGCGTCTCGGGCTTCGGGAGCGATCCCACCGGGAACCGCGACCGGGCGAGCTCGGCCTGTCCGAGCATGTGGAGCATGTACGACTGGTCCTTGGATCGGTCCACCCCGCGGCGCAGGCGCCACCGGCCGCCCTCGAGCTCGCTCCGGACGTAATGGCCCGTGGCGATGAGGTCGATCCCGAGCTCGTCCGCCCGCCGGAGGAGCGCGCCGAACTTGATGTGGGCGTTGCAGCGGGCGCACGGGTTCGGCGTGCGACCGGCCGCGTGTTCGGTCACGAAGTCCCCGATCACGTGTTCGTCGAACTCCAGCGTCATGTCCGCGATCTCGAACGGGAAACCGGCGATCTCGGCCACGGTCTCAGCGTCGGCGCGAGCCGCGGGCCCACAGCAGCCGTGGTCGGCCCCGTCGAGGTGGACCAGGCGCAGGTGCGAGCCCAGCACCTCGTACCCCTGCTCGGCGAGCAGGCACGCCGCGACCGACGAGTCCACGCCGCCGGACATGGCGACGAGCACCGATCCCTTGGAAGCCATCCGAACGATGGTACGACGCCCGGGCGTCCCGACCGCCGCGAGGGCGGGTATCCTCGCCCACGGCCCTCGTCGCGGGAGCGAGACGAACGTGCAGGTCGCGGTACTGGTCAAATACGTGCCCGAACCGCAGGGCACCCCAACGCTCGGAGACGACCTCCTGCTCATCCGGGAGGGGGTGGAGGGCGGACTCGACCCGGGCGACGAATACCCGATCGAGGCGGCGCTGCGGATCGTCGAGGCGGAGGGCGGCGAGGTCACGCTGGTCTCGATGGGCCCAGAGGTCGCGGCGTCCGCCATCCGACGCGGCCTGTCGATGGGCGCCCACGCCGGGGTGCTGGTTTCGGATCCGTCTCTCCGGGGCGCCGACGCGCTCGGCACCGCCAAGGTGCTGGCCGCCGCGCTGTCGCGAGGGTCGTTCGACCTCGTCCTGGCCGGGGTCGAGTCGACCGACGGATCGACCGGCACCCTGCCGATGACCGTGGCCGAGTCGCTCGGCCTGCCGAGCGCGACCTTCGCTCGCGCGCTCGACGTCGCCGAGGGGCGAGTCCGGATCGAACGCCAGACCGAGCAGGGCTACGACGTCGTGGAGTGCCCGCTCCCGGCCCTCGCCACCGTGACGGCGAGCGCGGCCGAACCCCGGTACCCCACGCTCAAAGGGATCATGTCCGCCAAGACCAAGCCCCTCGAGCAGCTCTCGCTGGCGGACCTCGGCCTGTCCGAGGCGGAAGTGGCGCCGACCCAGCGCGTGACGGCGGCCCAGGTCGCGCCGGAGAAGGGAGCGGGCGAGATCGTTCCGGCCGGCGACGACGCCGCCCGGCGCGTGGCCGACCTCCTGGCCGAGGCGAAGGCGATCTGACGTGGCGGCGGTCTGGGTCTACGCCGAGGTCGGGCCGGACGGGCCCCGGCCGTCCGCGCTCGAGCTCCTGGCCAAGGCGCGGACGCTCGCCGACGAGGTCGCCGCGGTGGCGCTCGGGCCGGGGGCGAACGCCGCCGCCGCGGAGCTGGGGCGGCACGGCGCGGCCACCGTCTACGCGAGCGACGACGAGGCCTACGAGGACGGTCTGGGCCGACCGCAGACCCACACCCTCGAGGCGCTCGTGGGCGAACACCGGCCGGATCTGCTGCTGTTCTCCTCGAGCTACGACGCCCGGGACGTGGCCGGTCGGCTGCAGGCCCGCCTGGGGTGTCCGCTCATGAGCAACGCCACCGACGTCCCGAGCGCGGAGGCGGCGCGAACCGAGATCTTCGGGGGCAGCCACGTCGTGGACGTCGCCCTGGACGGGCCCACCCCTCGGATCGTCCTGCTCCGGCCGAAGTCCTTCGCCCCGGAGCCGACCGGGGGGGAGACGGCGGTCGTGCCGGTCGAGGTGCCAATCCCGGACGAGCTCCGGGCGGCCCGGCGGCTCGAACGGCACGAGGAGGCCGTGGCCGGACCCAAGCTCGAGGAGGCCAAGGTGGTGCTCGCCGGCGGGCGGGGACTCCAGGACTCGGCGAACTTCGCGTTGCTGGACGAGCTCGCCGCGGCGATCGGCGATGCCGCCGTCGGCGCCACCCGGGCGGTGGTGGACGCCGGGTGGATCCCGTACAGCTACCAGATCGGACAGACCGGGAAGACGGTGACGCCCGACGTGTACATCGCGGTCGGGATCAGCGGCGCCACCCAACATGCCGTGGGCATGAAGGCGTCCAAACGCGTCGTCGCCATCAACAAAGACCCCGACGCCCCGGTGTTCCGGCTCGCCGACCTCGGCATCGTCGGCGACGCGCTGGCCGTCCTCCCGGCGCTGCTCGAGGAGATCAAGTCCCGGCGGGGATGATCCGGGCGCGGTTCGACGACCTGTGGCCGGGCGCCGAGCGGGCGTTCCGGCTGGCGGGGCCGGTGGGGGTGCTGGAGGCTCGTCGCCCGGACGAGGTCGCGGGGGTGATCGAGGCGGCCGAAGCCGCCGCGGCCCGCGGCCTGTGGGCGGGGGGGTTCGTGGCCTACGAGGCCGCCCCCGGGCTGAACCCGGATCTGGTCGTTCGGGACCGGGCCGCCGGGGATCCGTTCGAGGACCTGCCGCTTGCCTGGTTCGCGCTGTTCGAGGGCCGCGACGACGAGGAGCCGCTCGTCGCGCCCGACACCGATCCGGCGGACGCCGACTCGTTCTGGACGCCGTCGGTGGGCCGAGACGCGTACGACGCCGCGATCGGAGCCATCCGCGAGCTCATCGCGGCCGGCGAGACATACCAGGTGAACCACACCATCCGGCTGCGAGCACGCATCGCCGGGGACGACCGCGGCTTCTACCGGGACCTGGCCCTGTCCCAGCGCGGGTCGTTCGCGGCCTACCTCGACCTCGGGCGGTACCGGATCCTGTCGGCCTCACCCGAGCTGTTCTTCCGGATCGACGGCGAGACCATCACGACCCGGCCGATGAAGGGAACGGCCCCGCGCGGGCGGTGGGAGGCCGAAGACGAGCAGATCGCGGCCCGCCTAGTGAACTCGCCGAAGGACCGCGCCGAGAACGCCATGATCGTGGATCTGTTGCGCAACGACCTCGGGCGGATCGCCCGTCCCGGGACGGTCCACGTCTCCGACCTGTTCCGTGCCGAGCGGTACGAGACCGTCTGGCAGCTCACGTCGACGGCGACCGCCGAGCGCTCCCCCGGCACCTCGCTGCTCGACACGTTCCGCGCCCTGTTCCCGAGCGGCTCCGTCACGGGGGCGCCGAAGGTGCGGACCATGGCCGCCATCCGCGACCTCGAGGACGGGCCGCGGGGCGTGTATTGCGGGGCCATCGGGTACCTGGCGCCCCCCGCCTCCGGGGAGCCGAGCGCCAACTTCAGCGTGGCCATCCGAACGGTGATGCTCGATCGCGACACCGGCACGGCCGAATACGGCGTCGGCGGCGGGATCACGTTCGACTCCTCGGCCGAGCGCGAATACGCCGAGGTCCTGGCGAAGGCACGGGTGCTCTGGGCGGCCCGCCCCGCCTTCGAGCTGCTGGAGACGATGCGGTACGAACCCGTCGAGGGGCTCCTCCACCTCGACGACCACCTGGATCGCCTAGGGTCGTCCGCCCGGTTCTTCGGCTTCCGGTTGGAGCTCGAGGCCGCGACCTCCGAGCTGAAACGGGCGGTGGGCGACGCCGACGCCGAGCTGCGGGTTCGCCTGGCCCTCGGGCGCGACGGCTCGGTGAGGATCGAGACCTCGGAGGCTCCGCCCCCCGCCGAGGGACCGGTCCGCCTCGCGCTCAACGACGAACCCGTGGACCCGAACGACGTCTGGTTGTTCCACAAGACCAGCCGCCGGGCCCCGTACGACCGGCGCCGGGACAGACGCCCGGACGTGGACGACGTGATCCTGGTGAACAGCCGTGGCGTGGTCACCGAGTCCACGATCGCGAATCTCGCCGTGTCCATCGAAGGCCGGTGGGTGACGCCGCCGCTGGACTCGGGGCTGCTCCCCGGCACCTACCGGGCGGTGCTGCTGCGGGAGGGGACGCTCGTCGAGCGCCCGGTCGCGATCGAGGAGCTCCTGGGCGCGGCGGAGGTCGCCCTGGTCAGCTCGACCAGGGGGTGGCGGCCGGCGGTGGTGGTTGAGTGAGCGGTCGGGACGTGCGGACGGTGCACCTCGGCGAGTTCACGCACGCCCACGCGGAGGCCATCGCGGAGCGACTGGAACACGCGGGCATCGTGTGGTGGTACAAGGCGCCGGGGTTCTTCAGCCAGATCTGGGAGCACGGCGTGCGGTTGTTCGTCGACCGGGAACGCCTGGACGAGGCGAAGGCGATCGCCGAGGCCGTGCTGGCGGGGGGTCAGTCGGAGGGCCAGGGACCCTCGTCCGGCCAGACGTAGGCGTGCATCCGCTCCTCGTCCAGGGGACAAGCGCAGAGCGGGCAGCGGGGCGGCTCCTCGTACACCAGCACGGCCCGCTCGCAGAAGGGACACTCAGCCTCCCGCATCTCGGGGCCGCGATCGAGCGCTTGGTCCATGCACACCCGCCACTCGGGGGAGCGGTCCTTACTGGCAGTTGTCGGGTCCGGCCACGTGGTCCTTGACGGGACCTTCTCCCTAAGCTGGAAGCCCCCCTCGGGGAGGGGGGCTTCCAGGGGGAAGGGGCGGCTCCGGGGGGTCAGGCCGCCTCCATCTCCTTCCTGCTGCGGCGCTTCCCGCGCGAGATGAACGTGTGCACGGGTTCGTGCTGCCAGCAGAAGTCCCACTTGTTGTAGACGGATAACTTCGTGGCGCACCCGTCGGCGGCGCAGACGCGCCCGCCCGGGTACGTGCGGTTCGGCCGAGGAAGCTCGCGGACGCGGCCTCCGCGGTATCCCGACTCAGATGCCATCGCACTCCCCTCGGTTCCGACGAACCCCGTCCCGTGCGACGGGTCGTCAGGTATTCGAACCAACGGGAGGCCCGGTTCGTTCCCGATGAGCGCAGGTTCGCCCGGGCCGCGGGGTCGCGGGCGCGCCGGCTTAGCCTTCGTCCAGGCGTTCCAGCAGGTCACGGGTGGAAGTGGTCATCTGGACCACTCGCGCCTCGAACCCGAGGTTCTCCCAGAACTCCATGGCCCCGCGGTTGGGAACGAACGTCTTGAGCTCGATCCAGGTCACGCCGCGGCCCTCGGCGAAGCGGGCGGCCTCCCCGATCAGCTCGCGGCCCACGCCCCGGCCCCGGTACCCGGAGCGGACCACCACGCCCGAGAGCTCCAGGGCCCGCTCGTCGGAGAACCGGGACGGCACCCGCATCTCCCCGAACGCCATGCCCACGACCTCGCTCTCGTCGTCCGCCGCGACCAGGACGACGGCGTCGGGGTGGTTCATGGCCTCGCGGTATTTGTCCCCCACCTCGTCGTAGAAGCCGGGGCGCGGCGTGAACACCCGCCAGTCGGCCTGCATGCGGTCGAGCTCCTGGAACAACGCCACCAGGGACGGAACGTCCTCCGGCGTGGCCTGCCTGACCTTCACCCCCGCCTCCTTCTCATCGTCCCTCGAACCTCGGTTCCCGCTTCTCCAGGAAGGCCAGCATGCCCTCCCGCTGGTCGTGCGTGGCGAACAGCGGCACGAACGCGTCCCGCTCCACCTCCAGGCCCCGCTCCAGCTCGAGGTCGCCCGCGGCCGCCAGGGCCCGCTTCGCCGCCGCGTAGGCGACCGTCGGCCCGCCGGCGAACCGGCGGGCCTCACGTAGCGCGTCGGCGTAGGCGGTCTCCCCGGACGCGACCGAGTCGACCAGGCCGATGGCCAGAGCCTCCTCGGCCTCGACGTGCCGGCCCGAGAGCACCAGGTCGCGCGCCCGGGCCAGGCCGATCAGCCGCGGCAGGCGCTGGGTCCCGCCCGCCCCCGGCATGATGCCGAGCCGGATCTCGGGCAGCCCCAGGCGGGCGCCCGAGGCCGCCACCCGCAGGTCGCAGGCCAGCGCGAGCTCGAGCCCGCCGCCGAGCGCCACCCCGTCGATCGCGGCGATGACGGGTTTGGGCACGGCCTCGAGATCCCGGCAGGCCCGTTCCAGCGCGCCCACGTCCTCGGCGATCTCCTCCGGCCCGAAGTCCACCATGACCTTGATGTCGGCCCCTGCGGCGAAGACGCGTTCGCCGCCCCAGACGACCACGGCCCGAACGGCGTCGTCGGCCCCGACCAGCCGGGCGGCCTCCGAGAGCTCCAGCGAGACCGGCCGGGCCAGGGCGTTCGCCGGCGGTCGGTCGATCCGGATCGTGGCCACGGCGCCGTCGGTCTCCACGCGCACGAACTCGCCCATATCTCTCGGCGTATCCTCGCAGACCTCGCGCGGCCGTCGTCCTCTGCAGCGTTTCTTGCACCTGCAAGGGACTGCTACAATGGGCGGATGGAGCCACGCACCACCCAGGGAGTGATCGACGTCCTGCGTCAGCGCGGCCTCCGGATGACGCCGCAGCGGAGGGCCATCGTTGCCGAGATCATGCGCACCCAGGGCCACATCTCCCCCACCAACCTCTCCCGGAAGGTCCAGGGCGAGATGCCGGGGGTGAACGCCTCGACGATCTACCGGACGCTGGCCCTGCTCGAGGAGGTCGGGGTGCTGGCCCACGCCCACCTGGAGAGCGGCGCGGAGTACCACCGCACCGAGGAGGCCGGCCACGTCCATCTGACGTGCTCGAACTGCGGGGCCGAAGACGACCTGTCGATGGACGAGGCCGAGGCCCTGGTCCGGCTGATCGAACGGCACCACCGGTTCCAGCCGGACCTGACGCACTTCGCCATCAGCGGCCTGTGCGGCGACTGTCAGGACCGCCTGGCCGGATAGCTCAGCCCACGTGGGCGTCGAGCGCCGCCTCCGGCAGGCGTCGGCGCCGGATCGACGAGACCGTAAACGCCGCGACGAACAACGCCGACGCGGTGAGCACCACCGCCGGCCCTGAAGGCCAGTCCAGGTAGTAGGACAGGTACACGCCGGTGAAACCGCAGAACCCCCCCACGGCGACCGAGATCCACATCATCCGATGGAAGCTGTCGGTAAGCAGCCGAGCGATCACGGGCGGGATGATCAGCGCCGCGGCGATCAACACCACCCCGAGCACCCGCATGCCAACCGTGATGACGGCGGTGAGGACCACGGCGAGCAGGACGTCCATCCACAACGTCGACACCCCGGACACCTCGGCCACCTCGGGATCGAACGTCGCGAACAGGAGCCGCCGGTACTGGAGGAAGACGACCACCGCCGCCGCAAGCGCCACCCCGGCGATGATGACCACGTCGTCACGTTGCACCCCGAGCACCTGACCAAAAAGCAATGCCTCGAAGTCCTGGACGAACGCCCCGATCACCGAGATGACCACGATGCCGACGGCGAACACGGCGTTCGTGATGACGCCGATCGCCGCATCGGCCCCGATGGAGCGCCGACGCGCGATGAGCAGGATCAACACCGCCGAAGCGAAGCCGGCGAACCCGGCGCCGAGGTAGAAGCTCACCGAGAGGGCATAGCCGGCGGCAGCGCCGCCGAAGATCGCGTGCGACAGGCCGTGGCCGATGTAGCTCATCCCCCGCAGCACCACGTAGACGCCGACCAGGCCGCACAAGGCGCCGGCGAGGGTCGCCACGATGATCGCGTTGACGAAGAACTCGTAGCCGAACGGCTCACGCAGGATGTCCATGATGCCCTTCCCGGAGCGGCACGACCGTGGCGCCCGCTTCCTCCAACGTCGGGTACCGCTCCACGACGACCGGCATCCCGCCGTGGGACAGGACCTCCAAGGGGGCCCCGTAGGTGCGTTCGAGGACCTCGGGGGTGATGACCTCCTGGGGGCGCCCCACCGCGATCACCTCCCGGTTGAGACAGACCAGCCGCGGGAGGTGGGCGGCGATGCCGTTCAGGTCGTGCGTGGTCAACACGACCGCGAGCCCCTCGTGGTGCAACTCGTGGATCAGGTGCATCACGTCGTGGCGGGTTCGGACGTCCACGCCGCTGGTGGGCTCGTCCATGAGCAGCAGGCGCGGTCGGCGGAGCATGGCCCGGGCGATGAACACGCGTTGCTGCTGTCCGCCGGAGAGCTCGCGGATGTGACGCTCCGCCAGTTCGCCGATGCCGAGCCGCTCCAGGACCTCGGTCGCCTCTCGAAGCTCGGCCTTCGAGGCCCAGGGCAGCCTGCGGCCCTCGATGCGGGACATCAACACCGCCTCCCGAACCCGCACCGGGAAATACCAGTTCACCGTCTCGACCTGCGGCACGTAGCCGACGGTCGCCGCCCGATCGCGACGGATATGCCCGGCAAGCGGTCGTACCGTGCCGGCGATGGCCCGGAGCAGCGTCGTCTTGCCGCTCCCGCTCGGCCCCACCACGCCGACGAAGTCGCCCTCCGCGATGGACAGGTCCACGTTCACCAGCACGGGCTCCTGCCCGTACCTGCAGGTGACGGTCTCGAACCGAACCAGCTCGCTCACGAGCGGTACTCCACGGTGTCGCCCGGCTGCAGGTTGGACACGTCGAACTCCTCGAACGGCGTGACGTCGCCACCCAGAGCGCCCATGAACGTCCGGAAATCGAACACCATCAGGCCGAGATAGCTGTGGTCGGGGTCCCCGTTCTCGCCGGGAAGGTCGTCGTCTCGAAGATCGTCGATGTAGTCGGCGCCCGCCTCGGCCGCGATCTGCTCCAGCACGGGGCTCGCGAACACCTCGGAGCCGAAGATCGCCGGGACCTGCTCCTCACGGATCTGGTCGATCAGGCCGGCCACCTCGCGGGCGGTGGGCTCCGCGAAGTCCGAGGGCTGGATGGCCCCGATCACCGTCCAGCCGTACTCCCGCGCGAAATACGGGAAGGAGTCGTGGTACGTGAGGAGCTTGCGGTTCTCGGGCGGCACGGTCTCGGTCACCCGTCGCGCCAACGAGTCCAGCTCGTCGAGCCGGGCGGCGAACGCCTCATAGTTCCGCTCGTACGTGGCCGCGTTCGGCGGGTCGAGCTTCGAGACGGTCTCCATCACGATCTCCGCGAACCGTTTCGCATACCCCGGGTTCGTCCACACGTGCGGGTTGGGATCGCCGCGCTCCTCGGGGAACGAGAAGTCGAAGATGTACTCCTCGAGCGTGATCGTCCGGTCGCCCAGCTCGACGATCTCGACCCCGTCCGGAACGTTCGCCTCCGCCAGCTCGAGCGTCGGCTCCTCGAGATGGAGGCCGTTGATGAAGACGACGTCCGCCTCCGCCAGCGCCGCGGCGTCCGACGGAGCCGGCTGGAACGTGTGGCTGTTCGTGCCCTCCGGGACGATGCCGATCACGTCCGCCCGATCGCCCGTGATGTTCTGGACGATGTTCGTGACGGGCGAGACCGTCGTGACGACCTGCAGGCGACCGTCGCCCTCGCCGGACCCCCCGTTCGAACACCCCGCGGCGACGATCGACGCGGCCGCCGCCGTCGCCTGCCACCTCTTCATCGTTGTGGAGCTCGCTTTCCTGCGGCGAAGTCGGAAAGCCTAACGCGTACATGCAACTTACTGCAACAGAGTTTTGATGCAGGTTTGGTGGGGACCTAGAAGCGAGGCGTCTCCGTGTAGTCGCCGAACACCTCGCGCAGGGCGCCGACGATCTCCCCCTCGGTACACAAGGCACGGGCGCAGGCCACCAGGGGTTCGACCAGGTTCTCGTCCGTCCCCGCGGCTTCGATCAGCCGCCGGAGCGCCGCCCGGGCCGCGCCGTCGTCGCGGCTCGCGCGGACCCTGCGGATCCGCTCGACCTGCTGCCGCTCCACCTCTGGGGGGATCTCCAGGACGTCGATCGGGGATTCGGCCTCCTCGACGAACGCCGTGACCCCGACCTTCGTGAGGTCGCCGCGTTCGTACCGCTCCTGCTCGCGGTACGCCGACTCCGCGATCTCCTGCTGGAAGTACCCGCGGTCGATGCCGGCCAGGACGCCCTCGAGCATGGAGCCGTCTCCCATGGCCTGGATCCGAGCGAACTCCTGCTCCGCGAGCTCCTCCATCCGGTTGGTCAGGTGCTCCACGTAATACGAGCCCCCCAGCGGATCGGTCACGTCGGCCACGCCGGTCTCGTAGGCCAGGATCTGCTGTGTCCGCAGGGCGAGCGTCGCCGCGTATTCGGTCGGCAGGGCCAGGACCTCGTCGAGCGCGTTCGTGTGCAGGGACTGCGTGCCGCCCAGGACGGCGGCCAGCGCCTCGACGGCCGTGCGCACGACGTTGTTCATGGGCTGCTGGGCGGTCAGGGACACGCCGGCCGTCTGGGTGTGGAACCGCAGGCGCATCGACTGCTCGTCCGCCGCCCCGTACCGCTCCTTCAGCCACCGGGCCCAGATCCGGCGGGCCGCCCGATATTTGGCGATCTCTTCGAACACGTCGATGTGCGCGTTGAAGAAGAAGGACAACCCGGGGGCGAAGCGGTCGACGTCGAGACCGCGCGATTGCCCCAGCTCGACGTAGGCGAACCCGTCTGCCAGCGTGTACGCGAGCTCCTGCCAGGCGTTCGCGCCGGCCTCGCGGATGTGGTACCCGGACACGCTGAGCGGGTGGAACTTCGGGACCCGTTCGACGCAGAACTCCATGAGGTCGCCGATCAGCCGCAGGTGCGGCCGCGGCGGGAACAACCACTCCTTCTGCGCGATGTACTCCTTGAAGATGTCCGTCTGGAGCGTGCCGTCCAGCCGCTCCCGGGGCACCCCCTGCCGCTCGGCCGCGGCAAGGAAATACGCGAACACGATCACGGCCGGGCCGCTGATGGTCATCGAGGTGCTGATGTCGCCGAGGGGGAGGCCGGCGAACAGCTCCTCGAAGTCCTCCAGCGAGTCCGCGGCCACGCCGCACCGGCCGACCTCGCCCTCGGCCCGGGGGTCGTCGGAGTCCCGGCCCATCAACGTCGGCATGTCGAACGCCACCGACAGGCCGCCCTGCCCCCGCTCGAGCAGCAGGCGGTACCGCGCGTTGGTCTCGGCCGGAGAGCCGTACCCGGCGAACTGCCGCATCGTCCACCGCCGGCCTCGGTACATCGTCCGGTACGGTCCGCGGGTGAACGGGTAGACGCCCGGTTCCCCGAGCTGCGTCTCGGGGTCGAACCCGGCGAGGTGATCGGCCGTGTACACGACCTCCAACGGCTCGCCGGACAGGGTGCGTGCCTCGGGGACCGGGGCGGACGGGTCCGCGGACCGCCGATCTCGCTGCTGCACCATCCGCTCGGCCTCCCGCGGGCTCAGTCGGACGACGGGGCCCGCTCGACCAGGATAGCGGCGGCCCGGTACGGATCGACCCGGCGCTCCACCAGGTCGGCGGCGAGCTCCGCGTCGCGCTCGAGCGCCTCCCGGATCCGCCCGCGGAGCTGCTCGGAGGCGAGACCCTCCACCTCGCGGACCAACCGGAGGTGGCGACGCTCCGTCACCTCCCCGCGGTCCTCCAGGTGGACCCGGTGGTCCTCGATCGCGGCCCAGAGGCCGTCGACGCCCTCCCCGTCCGCCGCCGCCGTCGAGACCACGGGAGGCGTCCACTCGGCCGGCGGCCCCATGCGGATCATCTGCCGCAGGTCGCGGGCGGCCGCCTCGGCGCCCTCACGGTCGGCCTTGTTGACGACGAACACGTCGGCGATCTCGAGGATGCCCGCCTTGGCCGCCTGGACGTGGTCACCCCAGCCCGGAGCGACTACGACGAGCGTGGTGTCGGTGGCGGCCGCCACGTCCACCTCGGCCTGGCCGACCCCCACCGTCTCGACGACGATCAGGTCGCGTCCGGAGGCGTCCAGGATCCGCACCGCCTCGGGGGCGGCCAGGGCCATCCCTCCGAGGTGCCCGCGCGTGGCCATCGACCGGATGAACACGGCCGGGTCCGTGGCGTGGGCCTGCATGCGCACCCGGTCCCCGAGCAACGCCCCGCCGGTGAACGGCGAGGTGGGGTCGATCGCGAGCACCGCCACGGAGCGCTCGCGCTCCCGGGCGGCCCGAACGAGCTCGCCGGCCAGGGTGGACTTGCCGACGCCCGGCGACCCCGTGAGGCCCACGGTCCAGGCCCGTCCGGTGTGCGGGAACAGGCCGGCCGAGAGGTCCTCGAGCCCCTCGGCGCCGTCCTCCACCATCGAGATCGCGCGGGCGATGGCGCGCGGGTCGCCGCCCAGGACGCCCTCGACCAGGTCCACGCCGGCAAGCCTACCCGGAGGGGTTCGCGTCACCGAACGGACAACAACCGGGCGAACCTGGAGAGCACAACGGGGTGACGGATCAGCCCGCGGACGCGCACGCGCCCCGTCGCGAGCCGGCCCAACACGTTTCGGCCATCGCGGCTGGACGGCGCGGGCAGCCCGGCCCACAGCGGCGCCGCGGCGAGGTCCAGGAGGTCGCCGCTGGAGGCATGGACCGAGAGGTCGGCGCCGGGGTCGGCTCGGCCGCCGGCGATCTCGACCCGACCGGGGGCCATACGCACGGTGGCCACGACGCCGGCGTCGGTCGCCTCGATCTCGACCAGGCCGGACCGGAGCAGCCGGGACCGGCGGGGATGCCGGGCCAGGTTCGACTCGAGCAGGCCGGCCAGCATCGTGGCCAGCCCGTTGGGCGCGGCGTCGGCGAGCGTGACATGCCCGGCCGGCCTCGCCCCTCCGCCCGAGCTCACGGGTACAGGAGCACCTTGGTCGCGCGGCGGGCGTGGAACAGCTCGTATCCGGAGGCCGCCTCCTCAAGCGGCAGGCGGTGCGAGACCAGCGGCTCGGGATCGAGCCTCCCGCGCACGACCTCGGCCATGGCGCGCTCCCACACGGCGTGGACCGGGCACAGGCCCGTGAACCGGACGTCGAGGGCGCGGCTCCACCACACGCCGAGCTGCGCCTCGACCACCTCGCTCGCGTAGACGCCGGCCACCACGACCCGCCCGCCCCGGCGCACCACGTCGAGCGCCCGCTCGAACGCCGGCGCCGTGCCCACGGCCTCGACGACCACGTCGGCTCCGCGTCCGTCGGTGCGCTCGTAGACGGCCGTCTGCGGGTTCTGCCGGCCGGCGTCGACCGATACCGCTCCGACGCCCTCCACGAGCGCCAACCGTTCGGGCTCGAGGTCGATCGCGATGACCTCCGCCGGGTCGTGCAGGCGGGCCGCCGCGGCGCTCAGGTAGCCGATCGGGCCGGCGCCCACCACCGCCACCGTCTCGCCGGGATCGATCGAGGCGATCTCGGCGGCGTGGTAGGCGGTGGACAACCCGTCGCCGACGAACAGGGCGCGGTCGTCCGTCACCGCGTCGGGCACCGCCAGCAGGTTCACGTCGGCGTCCGGCACCCGCACCAGCTCGGCCTGGGCGCCGCCGAGCGAGCCCCCGACCACCCCGGTCCCCAGGATCCGGCCGCGATCGCACAGTTGGGTCTGGCCGTGCCGGCAGAACCAACACGCGCCGCAGGCGATCGCGAACGCGCCGACCACGCGATCCCCCGGCGCGAACCTCGTCACGCCTTCGCCGACGCGCTCCACGGTCCCGAGCACCTCATGACCGATGGTCTCGCCGGGCTGGAGCGGCGCCTTGCCGTGAACGAAGTGCAGGTCCGAACCGCAGATGCCGGTGACCTGCACCCGCACCAGGGCGTCGCCGGAACCGCGGATCTCGGGTGCCGGGACGTCGGCGACCTCGACCCGACCCGGTTCCCGGAACACGACCGCGCGCATCCGCAGGCCCCGCCTCAGACGTCCGCCGCCGGGAGCTCGTCCAGGAACTCCGTCGGCACCTGCGTCGTGAGGTGGACCAGCTCGTTCGCCGCGCGAACGTGGCGGACGATCATGGCCAAGTCCCCCTGGAGCTTCAGCTTGCCCTGCATCATGCCCTTGACGGGGTCGAGGTCGCCCCGCAGGACCTCCTTCCAGCGGGAATACGGCGCGCGGATCACGTACGGTGCGTCGCCGGTCTCGCCCGGCCGAAGCATCGTGGCGGCCCGGCATTCGCCGTGCCACAGGTCGAGGAGCGAGAACAGGTCCTCCGGCACGCCGTGGTCGGGTTCGGCCTCGAACACGAACGCCACGGCCCCCTCCCACGTGGCTGCGGCCTGCCGATACTCCGCCGACTGGTTGACCCGGTCCCGGTAGATCGTGAGCCATTCCTGGCTCGGGAACAGCGCCATCCCCTCCCCCTACCTCTCGAACCCACTAGCCGATCGTGAAGATCAGAGCCAGGCCGATCACGTTGAAGGCCATGTGCGCCACGATCGGCGCCACGATCACGCCGCGGCGGTCGTACCACCACGCCAGCGCGATCCCGTTGAAGAACATCACCCCCATGAGGA
>DASUTU010000050.1:0-22219 GCA_036374435.1 Actinomycetota bacterium
ACTTGCGGGGAGCTGCCCCTAGTACGAGAGGACCGGGGCGGACGAACCTCTGGTGTGCCAGTTGTCGCGCCAGCGGCACGGCTGGTTGGCCACGTTCGGAAGAGATAAGCGCTGAAAGCATCTAAGTGCGAAGCTCGCCCCTAGATGAGGTCTCCCACAGGGTTGACCTGGTAAGGCCCCTCGCAGACTACGAGGTTGATAGGCCGGAGGTGTACGCGTGGCAACACGTTGAGCCGACCGGTACTAATAGGCCGAGGACTTGACTTCGCTCGCGCTCGCTATCGCAGTTCCCGAGCTCTGCTCGGGGGCCGCGCTCCCATCGACGTCGGATCCCGCCACGCGGGAACGAGACGGCGTTTCGGTGGCTATGGCGGAGGGGTTACACCCGGTCCCATCCCGAACCCGGAAGTTAAGCCCTCCCGCGCCGATGGTACTGCCCGGGCGACCGGGTGGGAGAGTAGGTCGCCGCCGAGACATCTTCGCGAACGAGCCGCCTTCGGGCGGCTCGTTCCGTTTCCGGGTTGCGTCGGCTCGGCGGCTCGCGGGTAGGCTCCCGGGCGATGCCGAAGGCGTTCCGACCCCGACCCGGCCCCCGCGCGGCGCCACAACGCCGCCGACGCGGCGGCCTGCCGGCCGACGTCGTCTCGGAGCTACGCCATGCGGCCCGGGCGGGCAAGGCGGACGTGGCCATCACGCGCCTGGAGCGGGCGGCGGAGCTCCTGTCCCGAGGCGACGCACGCGGCGCCCTCGCCGAGGCCCAGAAGGCCAAACAGCTCGCCCCGCGTTCGGCGGCCGTGCGCGAGGTCCTCGGCCTGGCCCTGTATTCGCTCGAGCGGTTCCGCGAGGCCCTGACGGAGATGCAGGCGTACCGGCGGATGTCCGGCCGAGCCGATCAGAACCACATCATCGCCGACTGCCTGCGAGCGGTGGGCCGGCCGGACCGGGCCGTCCCACTCGCCGAGGAGGCCCTGGCCACCCGGGGGGTGCCGCTGGCCGCACGAACCGAGGCCGTCATCGTGGCCGCGAGCGCCCTGGCCGATCAGGGCAAGCTCGATCAGGCCCTCGGACTTCTGCGGAGGGTCCGCACGCGTGAAGACGTCGCAGGCCCCGAGGTGTTGCGCGTCTGGTACGTGACCGGCGACATCCTGGAGCGGTCGGGGCGCCGCGAGGAAGCCAAACGCGAGTTCCGCAAGGTCCTTCGGCACGACGCGTCGGCCTTCGACACGGCCGAGCGAGTCGCTCAGCTCTCCTGAGCCCGGAGCTGCCAATAACGACGGATGCCCATCGCATTCATCCGCACGCTCGAGAGCGTCTCGAGCCGGTCGAGATCGAGCTCGGCTTCCGCGCCGGTCGCGGCGTCGGCCCGGGCCACCTCGCGAAGGACGGCGACGATCTCGTCCAGGTCCTCGGTCCGCTCCATGGTCGTGCGAACCGCATCCGTCCAGTCCCGGAACCGTTTGGCGGCGAGATCGCAGATGCGGTCCACCTCGCGGACCGGGCCAAAGTGTGAGAACAACACCAGCTCGCCGGCCAGCCGGCGGATGCGCTCGATGCTCTCGAGCGCGAGCTCGAGGTCGTAGTCCGGCGGGGGCGTGGCCGGGCGCAGCACCGCCTGGTCGGGCGGATGGATCCCGAGGGCGTCGCCGGTGAACACCGCGCCGGTCGCCGAGTCGACCAGGGCGACGTGGTGTTGGGCGTGCCCCGGCGTGGCTGCGACCTGGAGCGATCGGTCGCCGAGCGGGATCCGATCGCCGTCTCCCAGGCTTTGGATCCGTTGCGCCGGAACGGGGATCACCTCACCGAACAATCGCGCCAGGCCGTCGTCGCCGTAGATCCGCGCGGCGCTGGCCACCAGGCGCTGCGGGTCGGCCAGGTGCCGGGCCCCGCGCTCATGGACCCACACCGTCGCCCTGCGATAGCGGCGGCACAGGGCGCCGACCCCCCCGGCGTGGTCGAGATGGATGTGGGTCACGACGATGTGCGCGAGGTCGTCCGGCCCGACGCCGAGCGCGTCCAGCCCCGAGATCACGTGCCCGGCGGAGCGGGTGGGACCGGTCTCGACGACGGCCGGCTGGGATCCGCTCAGCAGGTAGGCGGCCGTGTACCTCTCGCGCCCGCCGAAGAACGTGTCGATCGCCGTCACCGCAGGGGCGACCTCGAACACGACGGGCTCGACGTTCACGCCGGCGAGTCTACGGGGCTCTCGCGCGCACAGGGGCGGGAGGCTGTCGGTGGCGGGTGGTACCGTCCGCCGCCGAAGGGAGGAGTCGGGACATGGCAACCAAGAACGTGTCGGTCAACGTCGTCGTGCTCGCCGGCACCGTCTCGGCCGAGCCGGTCGAACGACGGATGCCGTCGGGCGACGAGCTCACCGAGCTCCGGCTCTCCGTTCCGGAGGCGGGGAAACGCCTCCTCCCCCTTCCCGTCGCCGCTTGGCACCGTGACGTGGGCAAACGCGCGTTGAAAGGTCTCGGCAAGGGCGACGACGTGCTCGTCTACGGCCAACTGGTCCGGCGGTTCTACCGGAGCGGAGCGGGCGCCAGGAGCCTGACCGAGGTGGTGGCCTCCGGGATCAAGAAGCTCCAGCAGGTCGAGGACGAGTAGGCCGGTCAGACGCCGTCGTACGGCCGGATGACGAGCCCGGTGCGGGGCTTGGGCCAGAAGAACGTCGACTTCTGCGGCAGGCTGTCCCCGCGGTCCACGACCGTTCGGATCGTCCTGGCTTCGGTGGCCGGGAGCAAGTAGGCGGCGACGGCGTCGCGGGCCCGCACGGCCGCCTCGGCGGCAACGGCGTCGGGCGTGTATCGAAGATGGTCGTCGCGACCGGCGAGCCGTTGCTCGTGCAGGCGGCAGACGACGGGCGGCGTCCCGGCGACCTCGTCCACGCGATGCACCAGGGCGCCGTCCTCCCACGTGACGACGCCGTACCACAGCTTGTCGTCGTCCACCGACTCGAGCACCTCCTCCAGGTCTCGCACCCGGGCGCCACCCGTCGGCGGCTCCCCGTCGGTCTGGACGCGGTGGTACGGCAGGACCGGAGGCTGCTCGAGCGTGGCGTCCACCACGAACATCATCGCGAGGTCCCACGGCCCCGCGCCGTGTTCAACGCGCTGCTCGTCCCGGTACCGGAGCGCGGTCGCGTATCGGTGGTGGCCGTCGGCGATCAGCAGCGATACACCGCTCAGATGGCCGTGGACCTCGGGCTCGGGATCGGCCGTCCACGCCAGGTGTTCGACCCCGTCCACGTCGACCAGACGCACCTCGGGCTCGCCCGCGGTGGCGCGGTCGAGCCAGTCCGCGAGCTCCCGGCTCGGACCCTCGAACACGGCGTACACGCTCGACAGGTTGGCGCGCAGGGCGCGGAGCAACCGGAGACGGTCGGTGACGGGACCGGCCATGGTTCGTTCGTGGGGGACGATCCCGTCCCCGAGCTCCTCGAGCTCGACGGCCCCCACCACCCCGCGAACCCGGCGCGGTCGTCCGTGCAGCGAGAAGCGCATCTCGTACGGGTAATAGGCCTCGGACCGGGTGGGGACGAGGACCCCATCCTCCCGCCAGGCCCGCAGCTCCCGTGCGGCCTCCGTGTAGCGCTCGTCGTCGTTGTCGAACCTCCCCGGGGTTCGTCCGAGATCCAGGCGGATCACGTTGTAGGGGCTGGAGGCGAGCAGGCGCGCGTGCTCCCCCGGCGAGATCACGTCGTAAGGTGGTGCGGTTACGCGTTCGAGCGACCCCACGCGCGCGGGGTCGAACCGCAGGCCGACGAACGGGTGGAGGCGGGGCACGGACCATGTATAGCAGGCGTTCCGGCGGCGACGGCGAGTCGGCCTACGAGCTGTTCTCCCGGGGGGTCGGGCTGCTGTCGGACGGGCGTCCGCACCAGGCGGCCATCCCCCTGGCCCGGGCCAAGCTCCTGGAGCCCGAGAAGGCCTCGATCCGCGAGGCGCTGGCGCGGGCCCTGTTCATGTCCGGCCGGGTTCGGTGGGCGCGACGTGAGTTCGCCAAGGCGGTCCAGATCGAGCCGGCCAGTGACTACGCGCATTTCGGGCTGGCCCTGGCGTGTGAGCGGACGGGGGAGCGGACCCGGGCGATCGGGCACCTCAAGCTCGCGATCGCCATGCGCCCGGGCGTCGAGCACTACGAACGGGCGCTCGCCCGCCTGGCCGGTTGATGCTGGCCGCGGCCTACGACCTCCTGGTGTTCGACCTGGACGGGGTGCTGTACCGGGGGGACGACCCCGTGCCCCACGCCCCCGAGGTGATGGCGGTGGTGCGCCGCGCGGGCGTTCGGCCCAGCTTCCTGACGAACAACTCCTCGCGCACCCCGGAGCAGGTCGCGGCCAAGCTCCGGAGCGTGGGGATCGCGGCCGATCCCGGCGAGGTCGTGACCTCGGCGCTCGCCACCGCGGACCTGCTGCGGGGCCGGGGCGGCGGGACGGCCTACGTGGTCGGGCAGGAGGGGATCCGGCGAGCCCTGACGGAGGCGGGCATCCGGATCCTTGACGGCGAGCCCGACCGGGTGGACCACGTCGTGATGGGGATCGACCTCGAGGTGACGTACTCGAAGCTCCGCGTGGCCTGTGAGCTCGTGCAGCGGGGGGCGGCGCTGATCGCGACCAACCCCGACCGGTCGCTGCCGGCGGTGGGCTCCGTCTGGCCGGGCGCCGGGGCGCTCCTGGCCGTGATCACGGAGACCACCGGGGTCGCGGCGGAGGTGGTGGGCAAACCCTTCGCCCCGGTCTTCCGGGCAGCCCGGCAGCGCGCGGAGGCCACGACGCCGTTGGTCGTGGGCGACCGGCTGGACACCGACATCGCCGGGGCCGAGGCCCTCGGGTGGGATTCGCTGCTGGTGCTCACGGGGGTCACGAGCAGGGAGGAGGCGGAGGCGTCCCCGGTCCGGCCGACGTTCGTCGCCGAAGACCTGCGGGCGCTGGTCGCCGAGCCGTGACGCCGGTCGCCGAGCGCCGGCGCCCGAAGGTCACCACGGGGCGGGCCCCGGTGACACCCCGGGGAAGCTGCGCCGACGGCTCGGGCGGTAGAAGAGCCAGGCAACCACCGCCCCGAACACGAACCCTCCGATGTGCGCCCAGTAGGCGACACCGCCCACGAGGTCGCTGCCGAGCTGGCCGACCCCGGAGAACACCTGGAGCAGGAACCAGGCCACGAGCACGAAGACGGCCGGGACCTGGACCACGGTGATGAAGAAGAAGATCACGAGCGTGGTCACCCGGGCGTGCGGGAACAACACGGCGTACGCCCCCAGCACCGCGCCGATGGCGCCGGACGCGCCGAGGCTCGGCACGACCGAGCTTGGGTCGAAGGCGATCTGGAGACCGGACGCGGCCAGCCCGCCCAGGACGTAGAAGAGCGGGAACGCGACGTAGCCCAGCCGGTCCTCGACGTTGTTGCCGAACACCCACAGGAACAACATGTTCCCGGCGATGTGCAGCCATCCCCCGTGGAGGAACATCGCCGCGAACGTCGAGACCACCCAGCTCTTGTCGGGACACTCCTCCTGAAGCAGCCCCTGGAGCCGACCAACCCCGAGCCCGAGCTCCTCCTCGAGCGCCCGGCGGGCGTCCACCCCGCCGCTCGCGAGGTTCTCCTGGTGGGTCACCTCGTAGGGGATCTGCGCGTTGCAGAAGTAGAACAGGTCCTGCTCGCGCTGGGTCCCGAACGTGGGCTGCCAGAGAAGGAAGATCGCCACGTTCGCCGCGATCAATCCGAGGGTGAGGACGGGCGCCCGGTGGGTCGGGTTCGCGTCTCGGATGGGGATCACGCGCCGGCCCTCCGTCGGGACATCGGGCGAGCGTAACAGCGTGCCCTCGTCTCGAGGCCGCCGCCCCCGAGAGGAGTATCCTGACGGTTCAGGGGCGATGCCCGCGGCGACCCGAAGGAGTGCCCATGGCCGTGAACGAGGTTCGTCGATACATGGAGGCGGCGGTCGGCAAGCTCTCGCCCAAGAAGGCCCAGGAGCTGGCGAAGTCGCTGACGAAGGGGCAGGGCAAGGAGCAGGTCACGAAGGCCGCGCAGGATCTGATGGCCTGGTCCAACAAGAACCGTGAACGCCTGGGTGAGCTGGTCCGAACGGAGGTTCGCTCACAGCTGAAGCAGCTCGGCGTGGCCTCTCGCGACGAGGTCGAATCGCTCCGGCGGCGGGTGCGGGACCTCGAGAAGGCCCAGAAGGCCCGGCCTCGTTCGACCGCGAAACGTTCGACCGCGAAACGTTCGACCGGGAAGGGCTCCTCGGCCACGACCGCCAAGACGACCGGCACCGAGGGCGCCGCGGCCGAAGGCGGCGCCTCCTCCTCGGCCTGACGAGGGTGTCGCGCCGACGGCTCGACAGCGAGCTGGTCCGGCGCGGCCTAGCGACGAGCCGGACCGAGGCGCAGGCCGCCATCCGCGCGGGGAAGGTCATCGTGGCCGGGTTGCCGGCGGCGAAGGTCTCCATGCTGGTCGATCCCTCCGCCCCGGTCGAGCTCGTCGGCGAGGCCCGGCGGTTCGTATCGCGCGGCGGAGAGAAGCTCGAGGCCGCGCTGGTGCGGTTCGGGATCGACGCGGCCGACCGTCGTTGCCTGGACGCCGGCGCGTCGACGGGTGGGTTCACCGACTGCCTCCTCCAGCGGGGCGCGAAGCAGGTCGTGGCGCTCGACGTCGGATACGGCCAGCTGGCCTGGTCGATCCGCACCGACGACCGCGTGACCGTGCTCGAGCGCACCAACGTCCGCGATCTCACGGTGGCTCACGTGCCGTATTCGCCGGACCTCGTGGTCGCCGACCTGTCGTTCATCTCGCTCACGCTGGCCGTGCCGCCGCTGGCCGCCGTGGCCGCGGCGGGCGCCGACCTGGTTCTGCTCGTGAAGCCGCAGTTCGAGGCCGGCCCCTCGAGCGTGGGGGCAGGCGGCGTGGTGCGCGACGCGGACGGGTGGCGTCGCGCCGTCGAGCGCGTCGCCCACTCCTGCGAGGCCGCCGGGCTCGCCCCGGTGGCGGTGATGGCCTCGCCCCTTCCGGGCCCGGCCGGCAACGTCGAGTTCCCGATGCACGTTCGCAACGCTCGTGGCCCGGCCTCGCTCGATCTCGACGGCGCGCTCCTCGAGGCCGACCGGGTGGCGGGGGCCGCGTGAGGCGCGTCGGCTTCGTCATCCACCCAGCCCGTCCTGCCGCGCTGGACGCGGCGACGGGGCTGGAGCGGTGGTTGGGGGATCGGGACATCGAGGTCCGCCGGTCCGACGGGGCGAGGGAGCAGGGTCCGGCCGCCGATGCGTTCGTGAACGGCCTGGACCTGGTCGTCTCGATCGGAGGGGACGGGACGTTCTTGCGGGCCGCTCATCTGGCCTCTCGCGGCGACGTCCCCGTGCTCGGGGTGAAGGTCGGCCGGATCGGCTTCCTGACCGAGGCCGAGCCGGAGCAGGCCCAGGCGGTCCTGGAGCGGATGTTCGCCGGCACCGCCCGGATCGAGGAGCGTCTGGCGGTGGTCGCCGAGACCGATCTGCCCTCGGTCGAACCCCAGTGGGCGATGAACGAGGTGATCGTGGAGAAAGGGACGCGTCACCGGCTCATCCGGCTTGCCGTGTTCGTCGACGACGTGTACGTCACGACCTTCTCCGCCGACGGGGTCATCGCCGCCACGCCGACCGGTTCGACGGCGTATTCGTTCTCCGCGGGTGGGCCGATCCTCACGCCGTCGTTGCGCTCGTTCGTGGTGACCCCCATCGCCGCGCACATGGTGTTCGACCGCTCGCTCGTCCTGGGCGAACACCAGCGCGTGACCGTTGAGGTCCTCGGCGAGGAGGCCGGCCTGCTCTCGGCCGACGGGCGCGAGAGCCTGGAGCTGCCCGTCGGGACGCGGGTCCGCATCGGACCGGCCTCGATGCCGGCCCGGTTCCTTCGACCCGACGACGCGCCGGCCTTCTTCCAGCTCGTCCGGGACAAGTTCGGCCTGCCCGGTTCGGGCGGGGACGGCGAAGGCGTGCGCTGATGATTCGTGAGCTCCACATCGACGGCCTCGGCGTGATCGAGGACCTGGAGCTCGAGCTGGACCCCGGTCTGAACGTGTTGACGGGTGAGACCGGCACCGGCAAGACCATGATCACCGTCGGCCTGGCGCTGGTGCTCGGGCGGCGGGCCTCGGCGTCGCAGGTTCGGCCGGGCGCTCGGGCCGCCCGGGTCCAGGCGCGCTTCGACGCGCCGGAGCGCGCGGCGCGGGCGGGGTGGGCGGAGGACGGCGAGGTGGTGTTGTCGCGCACCGTCTCGGCCGACGGAAGGAGCACGGCCCGCATCGGCGGCCAGCTCGCCCCGGTGTCGGCCCTGGCGGACCTGGCCCAGGGGCTGGTGGAGTTCCACGGACAGCACCAGAGCGCCGCGCTTCGCTCGGCCGCGGCCCAGGCCCGGTTCCTGGACCGATGGGCCGGACCGGCCCACGCCGCGGCGGTGGCCCGGCTCCGCGAGGAGCACGACCGGCTGCACGACGCGCGCGAGGCGCTCGCGGCGCTGACCGAACGAGACCGTGATCACCGGCGAGAGATCGATCTCCTCGAACACCAGGTGCGCGAGATCGAGGGCGTCGGCCCGCGACCCGGGGAGCTCGAGGAGCTGGGGCTCGAGGAGGCGCGCCTGGCGCATGCCGAGCGGCTGCTCGAGCTGGCCGGATCGGTCGAGGGGACGCTGGCGGCCGAGGGCGCCGGCGTGGACGCCCTGTCGGTAGCCGCGGCCGGGTTGCGCTCGATGGCCGATCTGGACGCGCGGACCGCCGGCACGGCCGACCGGGCCGCGGAGCTGGCCGCCTCCGCGGTCGAGCTCGCGAGGGACGTGCGGGCCTACCGGGAAGGACTCGAGCTGGACCCGGGCCGCCTGGAGGCCGTGCGAGAGCGGATCGGCGCGCTCCAGGGTCTCCGCCGCAAATACGGCGATCGAGAGGAAGACGTGCTGGTGTTCCTCGACCGGGCCCGAGGGCGTCTCGAGGAGCTCGAGGGCACGGGGACCGAGCGGGAGCGCCTCGAGGAGGAGGTCAGGGCCGGGTCCGACCGGGTCTCGGCCCTCGCGGAGGAGGTTTCGGCCGGCCGGCGTGCGGGGGCGCCTCGCCTGGCCGAAGCCCTGGCCGCGGAGCTTCACGAGCTCGGCATGGACGGGGCCCGGGTGGAGATCGCCCTGGTGGCGAACGCCGAGCCGGGTCCCGGCGGCGCCGAACACGTCGAGCTTCGGCTGGCCGGCGGGCCAGGGCAGGCCGTGTTGCCGCTCTCGGCCGTGGCCTCCGGCGGGGAGCTCTCCCGCGCCATGCTGGCCTGCCGAAGTGTCCTGGTGGACCTCGACGACGTCCCGACCCTCGTGTTCGACGAGGTGGATGCGGGCATCGGCGGGTTCGCCGGCGTCGCGGTGGGGCGTCGGCTGGCCGCGCTCGCGGCCACGCGCCAGGTCCTCGTCGTCACGCACCTCCCGCAGATCGCCTCGTTCGCCGACCGGCACGTCCGGGTGGAGAAGCGCGACGGCGCCGCGCGCGTGACGGTCCTGGACGACGCCGGGCGGGTGACGGAGCTCACGCGGATGCTCTCCGGGCGTCCGGGGAGCGAGGCGGCCGCCAGCCACGCCGAGGAGCTCTTGGCGCAGGCGGGGCGATCCAAGCCGCCGCGCTGACTCTCGCGACCGGTTGGGGCGCGAGTCCTTCGGATACCCTTTGGTGCCGGACGGAGGACGCCGGGGCCGGAGACGGGTTCCGGCGCACCGCACCCAGGAGGTCCCCACGCTCACGAGGTCGAGGAGCCTGCTCCGACGGCCGCTGCGGCGGCCGCGGTCGCATCAGGGGATGGCGCGGGTGGACGCGCGCACGAAACACCTCGTGCAGCGGCTCGAGCCCGGCGACATCGCCGTCATCGACCACGAGGACCTCGATCGCGTCTCGGCCGAGGCGCTCGTGTTGGCGGGGGTGGCCGGTGTGGTGAACTCGGCCCCCTCGATCAGCGGCCGGTACCCGAATCTCGGCCCGCTCACGCTGCTGGAGGCGGGCGTGCCGCTGATCGACGGGGTGGGTCCCCTGCTGATGCGGAAGGTTCGCGAGGGGGATCCCCTCCGGCTTGAGGGAGACCGGCTGCTGATCGCGGATCGCCTGGTCGGAGTGGGGATCCGTCGGAGCGCGAGCGAGGTCCGGGAGGCCATGTCGGAGGCCCGGCTGGCGCTGGCCGAGCGGTTCGAGAGTTTCGCCACCAACACCCTCGAATACATGCAGCGCGAGCGCGACCTGCTGTTCGGCGGGGCCGGGCTCCCGGCGCTGGACCACGACCTGTCGCAGCGAGCGGTCCTGGTGGTGGTCCGCGGCACCAACCACCGGGAGGACCTGGCCGCGCTTCGGGGCTACATCCACGACGTCCGGCCCGTGCTGTTGGGCGTCGACGGCGGCGCCGACGCCCTGATCGAGGCGGGCTACACGCCCCACCTGATCCTCGGCGACATGGACAGCGTGTCGGACGAGGCCTTGCTGTCGTCGCGGAGACGGAGCGGGCTTCGCCGGCGTTCGGCCACCGAGCTCGTCCTGCACGCGTACGAAGACGGACGCGCCCCGGGGCGGCAACGCCTGGAGGCCCTGGGCGTCCCCTACAAGGTGGTGGAGGCGGCGGGCACGAGCGAAGACGTCGCCTTCCTCCTCGCCCACGAGAAGGGCGCCGAGGCCATCGTGGCGGTGGGGAGCCACGGCAACCTTCGCGAGTTCCTGGACAAAGGCCGCGCCGGCATGGCGAGCACGTTCCTGGTCCGGCTGCGCGTGGGCGAGATCCTGATGGACGCCAAAGGCGTGTCGCGCGTGTATGCCCCCCGGATCCGAACCCGCGACAGCCTCCTCCTGATCGGCGCGGCCATCGTGGCCATGGTCGCGGCCGTGGCGGCCTCGCCCGGCCTCCGCCTGTACGTGACCCAGCTCTTCCAGAACTTCCGCCAGTGGTTGTTCGATCTCAAGGACCTGCTGTGATCTCCCTGCGGTACCACATCGTCACGATCGTGGCCGTGTTCCTGGCGCTCGCGGTGGGCACGCTCGTGGGCGGCGCGTTCGTGCAGCCGGTCCTGCAGCGACAGCTCGAAGAACGCACCGACGAGCTCTCGGCCGCGCTCAGCGAACGGCGTCAGGAGATCGACGAGTTGCGCGCCCAGCTCGACGCCGTGAACTCGTTCGCCGGCGACGCGGCCCCCTACCTGACGACCAACCGGCTCCTGGGGGAGCGAGTCGTCATCGTGGCGCAGGAGGGGATCGAGGACGCCCTGATCGGCCAGACCCAGCGTTCGCTGGTGGACGCCGGGGCCAGCCTCGTCGCCGTGGTCTCGGCCGGGCGGGAGCTCGGGTCGGAGGACCCCGAGACCCTGGGCCAGCTGGCCGAGGCCATCGGCAGCACGAGCACGCCCGCCGAGGACCTCGGGCCCTTGGCGGCGACCATGCTCGCCGACCGGCTGGCCAACGGGTCGGGCGGCGCGAGCGCCGAGGAGGACGTGCTGGCCAGGCTGTTGTCCCAGGGGTTCCTGGCCTCGATCGGATCCGGGCTCTCCGAGGGAACCCTGGCGGAGGTGGGCGCGGACGGCCAGATCGTGGTCGTGCTCGCCGGCGGCGCCAACGAAACGCCGGCCCTCCCGCTGGACGCGTTCACGCTGCCCCTGGTCGAGCGCCTCGCGGAGTTGGAGGTGCCGCTGGCCGCCGGGGAATCGTCGACGACCCCGGTCCCGTTCGTGGCCGAGGTGCGCGGGTCGGGCAACGGGTCCCTGGTGACGGTGGACGATCTCGACCTGGTCGTGGGGGGAGCCGCGCTCGTGCTCGGCCTCGACCGGTTGCTGCTGACGGGCGAGGGCGGAGCGTACGGCAGCAAAGACGGGGCCGAACCGCTCCCTCCACTGCCGTGAGCCGCGTGGTCGCCCTCGTGGCCGCCCGGGACGAGGCCCACCGCGTCCACGCCACGGTCGACGCCCTGCGCGAGCTCGACGCCGTCTCGGAGGTCGTGGTCGTGGACGACGGGTCCCGGGACGATACGGCAGCCCGGGCGCTCGCCGCTGGAGCGACGGTGCTCCGCCTGGACCACCCGCGGGGCAAAGGCCGGGCGCTCGAGGGGGCACTCGACCGGCTGCCGGGAGCCGACGTGTGGCTGTTCGCCGACGGCGACCTTGGGGAGTCGGCCGGAGCCCTGGCCGCCGTGCTCGAGCCGGTCCAGTCGGGCCAGGCCGACGTCGCGGTGGCTGTGTTCCCCGCCGGCGAGGGCGGCGGGTTCGGGCTGGTGAAGCGCTCGGCCGCCCGGGCCGTGCGGCTGCTGGGCGGCATCGAGGTCCGCGAGCCGTTGTCCGGCCAACGCGCCGTGAGCGACAAGGCCCTGGAGGTCGTCCGGCCCTTGGCCCGCGGGTTCGGCCTCGAGACCGCCATGACGATCGACGCCGCCCGGGCCGGCCTCCGGGTGGTCGAGGTTCCCGCACCGCTCACTCATCGGCCGACGTTCCGCGACCTGGCCGGGTTCACCCACCGAGGGCGCCAGGGATGGGACATCGTCCGGGCCGTCGTCCCCCGGGCGCTCGGGTTGCGATGAGGTGGGGCCGCCTGGCGGCGGCGAACTACCGGGGGCTCCCGGCACCCCGCGTGCTCGGCCTGGCCCTGGCCGGCGCGGCGGCCGGCGGGACGGTCGCGCTCGCCGTCGCTCGCGACGTGGGTGCCGCGGGGTGGGGGGCCCTGGCGGGGTGCCTGCTGGTGTCCGCGGCGGGGCTGGTGGACGACCTGGCACCCTCCGGGCCACGCGGGTTGCGAGGCCACCTGGCGGCCGTCGCCGGGGGGCGAGTGACGACCGGCATCCTCAAGATCGTGGTCACCGCGGGCGCGGCCGTGGTCGTGCTGGCGCTGCAACCCGAACGCCCCGGGTACGTCCGCGTTGCCGGCGTCGTGCTGCTGGCGGGGGCCGCGAACGCGTGGAACGGGCTCGACGTCCGGCCGGGCCGCGCCCTGAAGGCGTTCCTGATCCCCGCGCTGGCGTTCCTGGTGTGGGGCGACCTCGACCGGGCCCCCGCGATCGCCGGGTTGTTCCTCGGGGCGGTGCTCGTGCTCCCGCTCGACCTGGGCGAGCGCGCCATGTTGGGCGACGCCGGGTCCAACCTGCTCGGGTTCGCGGCCGGGGTGGCCCTGGCCGACGTCCTGCCCGACCCCTGGGTGGTCGTGGCGGCGGCCGTCGCCGTGGGACTGAACGTGCTGGCCGAGACGGTCACGTTCAGCCGGATCATCGAGTCGACGCCGCCACTGCGCTTCGTCGACCGCCTGGGGCGACGGGCCTGAGGTAGCCATCCCACCGCCTCGGCAGGAGGTTTTCGGACCGAACGCGCAGGATCGTCGTCGCCCTCTGCTACGATGCCATCCCGAGGTGCTGAACGAGCCTGGGTACAAACAACCGAAGTTCGTCTTCGTGACGGGCGGTGTGGCCTCGGGTCTCGGCAAGGGGATCACCACCGCCTCGCTCGGCCGACTCTTCCGTTCCCGCGGGCTCCGCGTGGCGCTTCAGAAGCTCGATCCGTACGTCAACGTCGACCCGGGGACCATGAACCCGTTCGAACACGGCGAGGTGTTCGTGCTCGACGACGGCGCCGAGACCGACCTGGACCTCGGCCACTACGAACGGTTCACCGACGAGAACTTGCATCGTGGCTCCAACCTGACCACCGGCGCCGTGTACAGCGCGGTGATCTCGAAGGAGCGGCGCGGCGACTACCTCGGCAAGACCGTGCAGGTCATCCCGCACATCACCGACGAGATCAAGGAGCGGATCCGCCAGCACGCGGCCGCGGAGAACGCCGACCTGGTCATCGTCGAGGTGGGTGGCACGGTCGGGGACATCGAGTCGCTCCCGTTCCTGGAGGCCATCCGCCAGCTCCGCAACGAGGTGGGGCGGGACCGGTGCGCCTTCGTGCACGTGAGCCTGATGCCGTTCATCGGCCCCTCCGGCGAGCTCAAGACCAAACCCACGCAGCACTCGGTGAAGGAGCTCCGGTCCCTCGGGATCCAGCCCGACGCGATCGTCTGTCGGTCGGACCGCGTGATCGGACGCCACCTGAAGGAGAAGGTCAGCCTGCTCTGCGACGTCCCCATCGAGGGCGTGATCTCGGCGCCGGACGCGGACTCGATCTACCGCGTCCCGTTGGTGCTGCACGTCGAGGGGCTGGATCGTGTGCTGGCGAACCATCTGCGCATCGACGCGGAGCCGGACCTCGCCGAATGGCGAGCGCTGGTCGAGCGCATCGACGCCGCCTCCGACCGGGTCCGGATCGCCATCGTGGGCAAATACGTGAACCTCCGCGACGCCTACCTCTCGGTGATCGAGGCGCTCAAACACGGTGGGTTCCACCATGGGGTGGGGGTCGACATCCGGTGGATCTCCTCGGACGAGCTCGAGGGCGGGGACGTGGAGACGGTCCTGGCCGGGATCCACGGCATCGTGGTGCCGGGCGGCTTCGGGTGGCGCGGCGTGGAGGGCAAGCTCGACGCCGTGCGATACGCGCGGGAGGAGGGCGTGCCGTACCTGGGCCTGTGCCTCGGCCTCCAGTGCGCCGTGATCGAGTTCGCGCGCAACGTCTGCGGGCTGGAGGGCGCCAACTCCTCGGAGTTCGACCCTGCGACCCGCCACGCGGTGATCGACCTGCTCCCCGAACAGAAGAACGTGACCGACCTGGGCGGCTCGATGCGCCTCGGGGCGCAACCCTGCCACGTGGTACCCGGCACGAGGGCGGAGCGGATGTACGGCGAACCGGTCGTCTACGAACGCCATCGTCACCGGTACGAGGTGAACCCGGCGTACCACGAGATCCTCTCGAGCAAAGGACTCGTGTTCTCCGGGCTCTCTCCGGACGGCCGGCTGGTCGAGATCATCGAGCTCCAGGACCATCCGTTCTTCATGGCGGGACAGTTCCATCCGGAGCTGCGGTCCCGCCCCACGCGGCCGCATCCCATGTTCCGAGACCTGATCGGCGCCGCCCTCGCGCGAGCCCACGCGGAGGCCTCCCGGACGGTCGTCGTCCCCGGATAGCCGCGCGGGCGGCATGGCGGACGAGCCGGACTCCGAGGACCTGGCGTTCGACGGCGCGGTCTTCTCCGTCGTTCGCGAGTGGTGGCCGGGCCTCTCCCACCCCTACGACGTGGCCCGCCACGTCGGCGCGGCCGCCGTCCTTCCGGTCACGCCCGACCGGGAGGTGCTCCTGGTCCGCCAGTTCCGGCCGCCCATCCGCCGGACGTTGGTCGAGATGCCGGCCGGCCTCCTGGACGTCCGGGAGGAGGATCCGGTCACCTGCGCCGCGCGGGAGCTGCTCGAGGAGACGGGATACCGCCACCGCACGATCGAGTTCCTCGGGGGCATCTACACGACGGCCGGGTTCTCGAACGAATACGTCAGCCTGTTCTGGGCGCTCACCGAGCGGGAGCCGGAGCAGCCGCCGGAGGAGGGGATCGAGCTGATACGCCGGCCCCTGGACGAGATGGTCCGGGCGGCGCGCGCCGGCCACGTCCGCGACGCCAAGACGGCCCTCGCCCTCCTGATGGTGGACGGAAGGCCGATCCGATGACCAACCCCGATACCCGATACACGCGAAGCGGCGACACGAACATCGCCTATCAGATCGTGGGGGAGGGCCCGCTGGATCTAGTGTACGTCCACGGCTGGATCTCGAACGTGGACCTCATGTGGGACGAACCGTCGTACGCCCGCTTCCTCGAACGGCTGGCGTCGTTCTCGCGCTTGATCCTGTTCGACAAGCGGGGGACGGGCCTGTCGGACCCCGTGCCGTTCGGCGAGCCGCCCACGCTCGAGCAACGGATGGACGACGTCCGCGCCGTGATGGACGCCGCGGGATCCGAACGCGCGGCGCTCCTCGGGCATTCCGAAGGCGGCAACATGAGCATCCTGTTCTCCGCCACCTACCCGAAGCGGACCTCGGCGCTGGTGCTCGTGGGGTGCTACGCCAAACGGATCCGCTCGGAGGACTACCCGTGGGCCCCGGCGTGGGAGGACCGGGAGCGTGAGATCGAGGAGACGGAGCGAACGTGGGCCGACGCCGACCTTGTCCGCTCTCTGGCGCCGAGCCGCGCCTCGGACGACGCCTTCGTCTCGTGGATGACGAGGTACCTGCGCGCGTCGGCGAGCCCGAAGGCGGCCGCGGCGCTGCTCCTGATGAACTCGATGATCGACGTGCGCGAGATCCTCCCGACCGTGCAGGTTCCGACGTTGCTCCTGTACCGGACGCACGATCGCGACGTGCGCGTCGAGGAGGGTCGCTACATCGCCGCGCGCATCCCGGGGTCCCGCCTGGTCGAGCTCCCGGGGGTCGATCACCTGATGTGGACCGGGGAATCCGGAGCCATCCTCGACGAGATCGAGACCTTCCTGACCGGGGCCCGCCGCGGCCCGGAGCCGGACCGCGTGCTGGCGACCGTCCTGTTCACCGACATCGTGGGCTCCACGGAGCGAGCGGCGGCGCTCGGGGACCGCGCCTGGCGCGACCTGCTGGAGCGCCACCACGGCGCCGTCCGTGCGCAGCTCCAGCGGTGGCGCGGGCGCGAGGTGGATACCGCCGGCGACGGCTTCCTGGCCACCTTCGACGGCCCGGCCCGCGCCGTGCGATGTGCCGGCGCGATCGTCGAGGCGGTCCGCGAGCTTGGCCTGGAGGTACGGGCGGGCGTGCACACGGGCGAGGTGGAGCTCGCCGGCGACGAGGTCCGCGGGATCGCGGTTCACCTCGGGGCGCGCGTCGCGGCCCTTGCGCACCCGGGGGAGGTCCTGGTCTCGCGCACGGTTGCGGACCTGGTGGCGGGGTCGGGCTTGGTGTTCCTGGATCGCGGCGAACACGAGTTGAAAGGCATCCCGGGGAGGTGGCGGGTCCTCGCGCTCGAACCTCGAGCGGCGGAGCGATAGGGCCGCGACACGAGGTGTCGGCCGGTTCGGCGAGAGCGGCCGACCCGGTCCGGTAGGCTTCGAAAGGAGAGAAGGGCCCGACCGTGATCGTCGGAGTTCCCAAAGAGGTCAAGGACAACGAATACCGGGTGGCGCTCACCCCCGAAGGCGCCCGGGAGCTGGTCCGGGCCGGCCACCAGGTGGTGGTGGAGGACGGGGCGGGCGCCGGCTCCGCCATCCCGCTGGAGCGATACGTGCGCGCCGGGGCGGAGATCTTGCCGACGGCCGACGAGGTCTGGAACACCTCGGACTTGGTTCTCAAGGTCAAGGAGCCGGTCCCCGAGGAGTACGAGCGGCTCCGCGAGGGGTTGGTTCTGTTCACCTACCTCCACCTCGCGGCGAGCGGAGAGCTGACGCGAACGTTGCTCGAACGCAAGGTGTCGGCCGTCGCCTACGAGACGGTCCAGCTGCCCGACGGACGCCTGCCGCTGCTCGCGCCCATGAGCGAGGTCGCGGGCCGGATGGCTCCGCAGGCCGCCGCCCGCCTGCTCGAGAAGGAGTACGGGGGGCGGGGGATCCTCATGGGCGGCGTCTCGGGTGTGCGTCCCGCCAAGGTGTTCGTGCTCGGGGCGGGGATGGCGGGCACGAACGCCGCGTGGATCGCGGCCGGGATGGAGGCCGAGGTCACCGTGGTCGACACCAACCTCGACAAGCTGCGGTTCATCGACCAGATCCACAAGGGACGCATCGTCACGCTGATGTCCGATCAGCTCACGCTGGAGCAGCGGGTCCGCGAGTCCGACGTCGTGATCGGCTCGGTGCTCGTGCCGGGGGCCCGCGCGCCCAAACTCGTGACCGAGGAGATGGTGTCGTCGATGCGGCCCGGCTCGGTGATCGTGGACATCGCGATCGACCAGGGCGGCTGCGTCGAGACCGCCCGCATGACGACGCATTCCGATCCGACCTACGTCGAACACGGCATCGTGCACTACTGCGTCGGCAACATGCCCGGGGCCGTCCCCAACACGTCGACCTACGCCCTGACCAACGTCACCCTGCCCTACGCGCTCGACATCGCGACGAAAGGTCTCGAGGCTGCCTGCCGCGAGGACCCTGCCCTGGCCCTCGGGGTGAACGCCTACGGCGGCGAGGTCACGAACGACGGCGTGGCCGAGGCGCACGGGATGACGCCGGCGACCCTGGCCGAGGTCGGGGTGGGCTGAGGCCGGAACCGCCGGGCGCCGTGGCCGACGAGATCGAGCTTCAGGTCGAACGGTTCCTCGACCACCTGCTCGTCGAGCGCGGCCTGTCCACCCACACGATCGCGGCCTACCGGCGCGACCTCGGCAGATACGCCGGATCCCTTCGGGACCGCGGTGTGCGCGAGGGCGGGGCGGTGAAGGACCGGGACGTGTCGGCGCACATCGCCGCGTTGTCGGCCTCGACGTACGGCGACGGGAGGAGCTATCGGGCGACGTCCGTGGTTCGAGCCCTGTCGTCGATCCGCGCCTTCCACCGGTTCCTGCTGCGGGAAGGCGTGGCCGAGCGCGATCCCACCGCCGGCGTCGTGCGGCCGAAGCTGCCTCGCCGGCTGCCGAGGCCCCTGTCGGTCCAGGACGTCACTCGGCTGCTGGCCCAGCCGGACCCGTCCACGCCCCAGGGGCTGCGGGACCGAGCGGTGCTCGAGACGTTGTACGGGGCCGGGCTCCGGATCTCCGAGCTCGTCGGCACCGACGTCGACGACGTCGACCTGGACGAGGGGAGCGTGCGCGTGTTCGGCAAGGGAGGCAAGGAGCGCGACGTGCCGCTCGGCCGGTATGCACGCGACGCCATCGGCGCGTATCTCGTCCGGGTCCGTCCCCAGATCGCGACGCGCCGGTCTCGATCCGCGATGTTCCTCAACCTGCGGGGAGGCCGCCTCACACGGCAGGGTTGTGCCGGGATCCTGGAACGCCACGCCGCCGCGGCCAAGCTCGGCAAGCGGGTGAGCCCGCACGTCCTCCGCCACTCGTTCGCCACGCATCTTCTCGAGGGCGGCGCCGACGTCCGGGTGGTACAGGAGCTGCTCGGTCACTCCAGTGTCGCCACCACCCAGGTGTATACGCTTGTCACCCGAGAACATCTGCGCGAGGTGTATTTCACGTCGCACCCGCGGGCCCGGGCGAACCCCTCCCGGGCGAGCAGGTCGGCGGCGGGATCCGGCACGGGGCCGGGATCCCCGGGACGGAGCAGGAGGAGGGATCCGGCGTGATCGACCAGGCGAAGCTCGACGAGTTGCGGACGGCGCTCGAGGAGCAACGCTTGAACCTGCGCAAGGAGATCGCCGACCAGGGTGGAGACCCGGACTCCGACGATGCGTCGATCGACGTCGAACGCGGCTTCGCCGACAGCGCGCACAGCACGGCCGAGCGCGCCCGCCTGCTCTCGGTGATGAAGGCCCTCCGTTCGAACCTCCGGTGGGTCGGTCGGGCGCTGACCAAGCTCGACCGCGGGACCTACGGCGTGTGTGAGCGGTGCGGGAACCCGATCCCGATCGAACGTCTGGAGGCGCTGCCGTGGGCGATCCTGTGCGTCGACTGCGCCCGCAAGGGCGAGGGACGCTGACGTGTCGTCAGCCGGCCGGGGAGCCCTCGTCCCGCGCGTTCTGATCCTCGTGTGCGACTCGTTCGGCGTCGGAGACGCCCCAGACGCGGAGGCCTACGGCGACGGGGGGTCGGACACCCTGGGCAACACCGCCCGTGCGGTCGGAGGCATCGACGCGCCGAACCTCGGCGCGCTCGGGCTCGGCCTGTTGACGGAGATCGAGGGGGTGACTCCGCGCGCGGAGCCGGGGACGGCGCACGGCCGCCTCACGGAGCGTTCGGCCGGCAAGGACACGACGACCGGTCACTGGGAGATGGCCGGCATCGTCCTGGACGCTCCCTTCCCGCTCTACCCGGAGGGGTTCCCCCCCGAGATCATCGAGCCGTTCTCCTCCTCCATCGGCCGGGAGGTGCTCGGGAACGTCCCGGCGTCGGGGACCGAGATCATCGCCGAGCTCGGGGAGGAGCACCTTCGCACCGGGCGGCCGATCGTCTACACGAGCGGGGACTCCGTGTTCCAGATCGCCACGCACACGGACGTCGTGTCGCTCCAGCAGCTCTACGACTGGTGCCGGACGGCCCGGCGGTTGCTGGTGCGCCCCCACAACGTCGGGCGGGTGATCGCGCGTCCGTTCACCGGCCCGGTCGGCGAGTTCGTCCGGCGCCCCGAGCGGCGGGACTTCTCCGTCCCACCCCCCGGTCCGACGTTGCTGGATCGATGCCAGCAGGCGGAGCTCTCCGTGTACGGGGTCGGCAAGATCCAGGACATCTTCTCCCACCAGGGATTGACCGAGGCAAGGTATTCGGATTCGAACGACCACGGCGTCGACATCACGGTGGCGTACCTGTCGCGGCCTGCACCGTCGCTCGTGGTCAGCAACCTGGTGGACTTCGACAGCAAATACGGGCACCGGAACGACCCCGAGGGGTACGCGCACGCCGTCGAGGCGCTCGACGGCCGCATCCCCGAGCTCGTCGAGGCGCTCGACGGCGGCGTCTTGTTCCTCACTGGAGACCATGGGTGCGACCCGACCACGCCGTCCACGGATCACTCCCGGGAGCGCACGCCGCTGCTGGCCGCCGGCCTGTCGGGCGGGCCGTACGACGTGGGCACGCGTTCGACGTTCGCGGACCTCGGGGCCGCGGCGGCCGAGCTGCTCGGCGTGCCGTGGGACCTGGAGGGGCGGGGCTTCGCCCGGGAGCTGGGGTGGTGACGCCCTCCACCGTCCGCTCGACATCGAGGGTTCGAGATCCGGCGGTGCGGCTCGACCCTGGACCTCCAGTGGAGCTTGGGCTCGAGGACTGCTCAAGGGCGCTCGGGGGGCGAAGGTGACCGTGTTCGACCCGCGCGACGTAGTGGCCGCCAAGCGCGACGGTAACCGTCTCGATCCTGATGAGCTTCGGGCATTCGTCTTGGCCTACTCGAGGGATGAGGTGTCCGACGAGCTCGCCGCGGCCTTCCTGATGGCGGCGTTCATCAACGGACTCGACGACGCCGAGACCCTGGCCCTGACACGGGCCATGGTCGACTCCGGCCGGACGTTGACGCTCGGCGGCATCAGCCGACCCACGGTGGACAAGCACTCGACGGGCGGCGTGGCCGACGGCGTTACGCTGGTGTTCGCCCCGCTGGCCGCCTCGCTCGGCCTGGCCGTGGCCAAGCTCTCCGGACGGGGCCTCGGCCACACGGGCGGGACGCTGGACAAGCTCGAGTCGGTCCCGGGCCTCCGGACGGACCTAGAGCCGGAGGCGTTCGAGCGCCAGGTCGAGCTGATCGGGTGTGCCGTGGCGGCCCAGACGGCCGACCTCGTCCCGGCCGACCGCGCGCTCTACGCGCTGCGCGACGCAACGGCCACGGTCGGTTCGACCTCGCTCATCGCGGCCAGCGTGATGTCGAAGAAGCTGGCCGTCGAGACCGACCTGGTCCTGCTCGACGTCAAGGCGGGGAGCGGGGCGTTCATGCGCACTCCCGAAGAAGGCAGGGCGCTCGCCAAGGTCTGTGCCCGGCTGGCCGCCGACTGGCGACGACGGGCCCGGGTGGCGGTCACCGACATGTCGCAGCCGCTCGGCACCGCGATCGGCAACGCCCTCGACGTGGTCGAGGCCGTCGAGGTGCTTCGCGGCGGCGGCCACGGGCGGTTGCGGGACGCCGTCGTCATGTTCACCGGCGAGGCCCTCAGCCATCTGACCGGCGTCGGCATGGGGGAGGGGAGGGCCCGTGCCGCCGCCGCCTTGGACTCGGGCGACGCCGTGGAGTCGCTCCGGCGGATGGTGGACGCGCAGGGCGGCGACCCGGCCGTGGTGGACGACCCGGTGGGCGTGCTGCCGAGAGCCCCGGTCGTGGCGCCGATCCTGGCCTCGGAAGACGGCGTCTTGTCCTCCGTCGACGCCGAAGCCCTGGGGCGGGCCAGCGGCGACCTCGGGGCGGGGCGCCGCAAGAAGGGTGACCCCGTCGACCCCGCCGTCGGGATCGTGTTCGAGACGAAGATCGGCGACCGCGTGCAGCGGGGGCAAGAGCTCGGCGCCGTTCACGCTCGGGGGCGCGACGACGCCGACGACTGCCTTCGCCGGATCGCCGAGGCACTCACGTGGAGCGAAGAACCAGTGGAGCCCCCGCCGCTCGTGTACGGGTGGTACGGCGACGACGAGGGAGGCGACGGGTGAGCCTGGACAACCTCAAGATCGCCGTCTACCTGGCCGTCGCGCTGGTGCCGGCCCTCGTGCTGCACGAGTACGCCCACGCGTTCGCGGCCGACCGTCTCGGCGA